>NC_009092.1:2400000-2714656 GCF_000016065.1 Shewanella loihica PV-4 | reverse complement strand
ATGCTGGATCATATGCACCTGATGGATTCTAAGGTGCAAGAGGTGTGTCAGGCCGTGCAGAGCATGGGCGGCAGCGTCTGTACCGAGCGCCTTCCCGAGCTTGAAGTGGGTGAGTTTAGCGACGCCGAGCAGGCCGCGGCCGAGAAGCGCCAGCAGGCGATAGATGAGTTTGATCCCATTATTTAATAAAGAGTGAGATTTATTGCCCTCTGAGCGTTGAATCTTTGCCTTGAAACAGGTTAAATACCCCAGCAACGAAGCAGGGTATTTCCTGTTTCCGATAACGTCCTTAATACCTGACTAATCTGCTAGGTTTTATACTTGACTAAAACAGTCAAGTATGGTTGAATTGACCCAAGCATTTTAGAGAGCAGTGGTAGCTATGAAACTAACTTCAAAAGGTCGGTATGCGGTAACGGCAATGTTAGACGTTGCAATGCATTCTACTTCTGGCCCGGTCCCATTAGCTGACATCTCCGAGCGTCAGGGAATCTCCCTTTCCTATCTTGAACAACTCTTCGCTAAATTACGTAAGCATGGTTTAGTCTCCAGCGTCAGAGGACCTGGTGGCGGTTATCGTCTCGGTTTCGACGCCAGCGATATTTCCGTGGGCATGGTGGTTAGGGCGGTAGATGAGTCGGTCGACGCCACACGTTGTCAAGGTTTGGGAAATTGTCAGAGCGGTACTCGATGTTTAACCCATTCGCTCTGGGGCGATTTGAGCAAACAGATTTCAGATTTTTTAAATGGCATTAGCCTTGCGGGTCTGATGAACAAGCGAGATGTGCAATTTATCTCAATCAAGCAAGACAAGATGCAACAGGAACAAAGGGTAACCCTGTAAGTTAACTTTGTTATTAATTATTACTATATGTACGTGGTTAAGTGGTCGCGCCATGACTACTCAGTACGGAGTGTGAGATGAAGCTTCCTATTTATTTAGATTACGCTGCTACGACGCCGGTCGATCCGCGCGTGGCAGAGAAAATGATGCAATACATGACGATGGACGGGATTTTTGGTAACCCCGCTTCACGTTCTCACCGTTACGGCTGGCAGGCCGAAGAGGCGGTGGATATCGCCCGTAACCAGGTCGCCGAGCTGATCAACGCCGATCCACGCGAGATCGTGTTCACCTCGGGTGCAACCGAGTCTGACAACCTGGCCATCAAGGGTGTTGCGCATTTTTATCATAAGAAAGGCAAGCACATCATCACCAGTAAGACAGAACATAAGGCCGTGCTGGACACCTGTCGTCAGCTAGAGCGTGAAGGCTTCGAGGTGACTTACCTTGAGCCAGAGTCAAACGGCATCATCCCTATCGAGAAGCTCGAAGCGGCGATGCGTGAAGACACCATACTGCTCAGCCTGATGCATGTTAACAACGAGATCGGCGTGATCCACGATATCGACGCCATTGGCGAGCTATGCCGTGCCAAGAAGGTGATTTTCCACGTGGATGCGGCACAAAGTGCCGGCAAGCTACCTATCGACCTGCAAAAGAGCAAGGTTGATTTGATGTCAATCTCGGCGCACAAGATGTACGGCCCTAAAGGCATTGGCGCCCTGTATGTGCGTCGTAAGCCACGTATTCGTCTGGAAGCGACTATGCACGGTGGTGGACACGAGCGCGGCATGCGCAGTGGTACCCTGGCGACTCACCAAATTGTGGGCATGGGTGAAGCGGCGGCGATTGCCAAGGCCGACATGGAAAGCGATAACGCCCGTATCCGTCGTCTGCGCGACAGACTGTGGGACGGCATCAAGCATATCGAAGAAACCTATATCAACGGTGATGCAGAGCAAAGATACTGCGGCAGCCTGAACGTCAGCTTTAACTTCGTCGAAGGTGAGTCTTTGATGATGGCGCTGAAAGATCTGGCGGTCTCTTCTGGTTCTGCCTGTACCTCAGCAAGTTTAGAGCCTAGCTATGTGCTTCGTGCATTAGGATTAGACGATGAAATGGCGCACAGCTCAATCCGTTTCTCTATCGGTCGTTTCACGACTGAAGAGGAGATTGACCATGCGATCGAGACCATTACCAAGTCTATCGGTCAGTTGAGAGAGATGTCTCCATTGTGGGAGATGTTTAAAGATGGTGTTGACCTGTCAACAGTGCAGTGGGCACATCATTAATCCGGCCGATAAACGAATAGAGATTGGAGCAGAATCATGGCTTACAGTGAAAAAGTAATAGATCATTATGAGAACCCGCGTAACGTAGGTTCATTCGACAAGAACGACCCTTCAGTGGTTACCGGTATGGTAGGTGCGCCTGCCTGTGGTGACGTTATGAAGCTTCAGCTGAAGATCGACGACAACGGTATCATCGAAGATGCCAAGTTCAAGACTTACGGCTGTGGTAGCGCTATCGCGTCAAGCTCTCTGGTCACCGAGTGGGTGAAGGGCAAGACGATTGAAGAAGCGCAAGCGATTAAAAATACGGATATTGCTGAAGAGCTTGCCCTACCGCCTGTTAAAATCCACTGCTCAATCTTGGCTGAAGACGCCATCAAGGCAGCGTTAGACGAGTACAAGGCTAAGCACGAAAAGTAATAGTCGGAGTAATAATGGCAATAACGATGACACCGGCGGCGGCCGATCGAGTAAGAAGCTTCTTGGCCAACCGCGGTAAAGGTATCGGATTACGTTTGGGACTGAAGACGTCCGGCTGCTCCGGCATGGCATACGTGCTGGAGTTTGTCGATGAACTCAATGACGACGATGAAGTTTATGAGATCGATGGGGTGAAAATCATCATCGATGCCAAGAGCTTCATCTACCTGCAAGGGATCGAGTTAGATTTCGTCAAAGAGGGACTTAACGAGGGCTTCCAGTTCAACAACCCCAATGCAAAAGGGGAGTGTGGCTGCGGCGAGAGCTTCACCGTTTAGAGCGAATCGAGATACATGAACTATTTTGAGTTGTTTAGTTTATCGCCATCGTTTGAGCTAGATACCGCTGTGCTTTCAGAGCGGTATCGCGAACTGCAGCGTGCGGTGCACCCTGACAAGTTTGCCAATGCCAGCGAGCAGGACAAGCGCCTGGCGGTGCAGCACACCGCCCAGGTCAACGATGGTTATAACACCCTGAAACATCCCATCTCGCGCGCCGAGCACATGCTCAGCCTCAAGGGAATCGACCTCAGCCACGAATCCACCACGGTTAAAGACACAATGTTTTTAATGCAGCAGATGGAGTGGCGCGAGGCGCTGGAGGAGATTAGCGATTGCGATGATCCCGACGAGGCTATCGAGCACCTGCATCAATCCTTTGGCGAGTATCGCGGCGACATCACGGCGCAGCTGGCGCAAAAGATAGGCAGTGAAGAGGCTTCAGTTCTGGAGCAGGCCGCGGACCTGGTGCGTAAACTCAAGTTTATGGATAAGTTGCAGGCGGAACTCGAGCGAGCCGAAGACGCTCTCTTTTAAGCGCGAATGTTTTTTATGGCTCTGTCGTCGATTGCGGTCGACTGAGCCTTTATTTTTTTAAGTTGGAAAGATATGGCACTTTTGCAGATCGCTGAACCCGGACAGAGCGCCGCGCCGCACCAGCACAGGCTGGCGGTAGGCATTGACTTAGGTACGACCAACTCACTGGTGGCGGCCGTGCGCAGTGGCGTAGCCGATACCCTGGCCGACGAATCTGGTCGTCATGCCCTGGCCTCCGTTGTGCGTTACAGCGAAGACGGAGTGCAGGTTGGCGTGGATGCCGAGCGTTTCTCCGCCCAAGATCCACTCAATACCGTGGTCTCTGTTAAGCGTTTCATGGGGCGCAGCCTGAGTGATATCCAGGCCAAGGATGCCTCGCTACCCTATAATTTCTCTGCCAGCGAAAATGGCCTGCCACTGTTTAATACCCAGGCCGGTCAGTTCAACCCTATTCAGATCTCTGCCGATATCCTAAGACCCTTAGTGGATCGCGCCGAGAAGACCCTAGGGGGGTCCTTAGAAGGCGTAGTGATCACAGTGCCGGCCTACTTCGATGACGCTCAGCGTCAGGGCACCAAAGAGGCGGCCAGCCTGCTTGGGGTCAAGGTGCTGCGTCTACTCAACGAGCCGACGGCGGCGGCCATTGCCTACGGACTGGACTCGGGCCAGGAAGGGGTGATTGCCATCTATGACCTGGGTGGCGGGACCTTCGATATCTCGATCCTGCGCCTGAACAAAGGCGTGTTTGAGGTACTGGCTACCGGCGGCGACTCGGCGCTGGGTGGTGATGATTTCGACCATGCCCTGGCCGCTCACCTGCAGGAGAGCTGGCAACTGACCAGCCTTACGGCCAGTGAGCGCCGCGCACTCTTAATCGAGAGTCGCCGCGTGAAAGAGGCCCTGACCGAACAGGCCAGCGTGACTGCGAGTCTGACCCTGGAGCAGGGCATAGTGCATGAACAAGTTGTCGACAAGGCGCAGTTTGACGCTCTTATCGAATCTCTGGTGAAGAAGACCATTGCCAGCTGTCGCCGAGCACTGCGCGATGCGGCGATCAGCAACGATGAAGTGCTGGAAACCGTGATGGTGGGCGGCTCGACCCGCGTGCCTCTGGTGCGTGAGCGTGTCGAAGGCTTCTTTGGTAAGGCGCCGTTGACCTCAATCGATCCTGACCGTGTGGTCGCCATCGGCGCCGCGATTCAGGCTGATATCCTGGTGGGTAACAAGCCAGAATCAGATCTGCTTCTGCTGGATGTGATCCCGCTGTCCCTGGGTATCGAAACCATGGGTGGCCTGGTGGAGAAGGTGGTGTCTCGTAACACCACGATTCCGGTAGCCCGCGCCCAGGAGTTCACCACCTTTAAGGATGGTCAGACGGCCATGGCATTTCATGTGGTGCAGGGCGAGCGTGAGCTGGTGGCCGATTGTCGCTCCTTGGCACGCTTTACCCTCAAGGGCATTCCGCCTATGGCAGCCGGCGCGGCGCATATTCGCGTCACCTTCCAGGTCGATGCCGATGGCTTGCTCAGCGTGACCGCCATGGAGAAGTCCTCTGGCGTGCAGGCGAGCATTCAGGTGAAGCCTTCCTTCGGTCTGACCGACGAAGAGATCGGCACCATGCTCAAAGATTCGATGGCCCATGCCAAAGAGGATATCGAGCGCCGCATGTTAGCGGAGCAGCAGGTGGAAGCGGCCAGGGTATTAGAGTCCCTGTCGGCGGCGCTGGCCAAAGATGGCGATCTGCTGGACGAAGCGGAAGCGGCGACCATCCAGGCGGGGATGGCCAATTTGGCACAGGTGGCGAGCCAGTCGGATACTGACGCCATCGAGAAGGCAATTGCTGCGCTGGACGATGCCAGCCAGGACTTTGCCGCGAAACGTATGGATAATTCCATTCGATTGGCGCTCAAGGGCCAGTCGGTTGACAATATATAGGTAACAATATGCCTCAGATAGTTTTTTTACCCCATGAAGAGTTATGCCCGGACGGCGCGGTAGTCGAGGCCCAGGTGGGCGAGACTGTGCTGGATGTGGCGCTGCGTAACGGCATCACCATAGAGCACGCCTGTGAGAAATCCTGTGCCTGTACCACTTGTCATGTGATCATTCGTGAAGGCTTCGATGAGCTCGAAGAGAGCGATGAGCTGGAAGATGACATGCTGGATAAAGCTTGGGGCCTGGAGCCTGAGAGCCGTCTGTCGTGCCAGTCTAAGGTGCCTGACAGCGATCTGGTGGTAGAGATCCCTAAATACACCATCAACATGGTGAGTGAAGGCTAAGCCTGCTTAATGTATTAGCAATCTCAAAAAAGCCGGTCTATCAGACCGGCTTTTTTGATCCCGGCATCTGCCAAGGGGCTAAACTTAAGGGGTAAGTATTTGCGATAGAGGTAAGACAATGAAATGGATAGATTCTCTCGATGTGGCGCTCAGTCTGCTCGAGGCTCATCCCGATGTGGATCCCGCCAAGATCCGCTTCACCGATCTGCGGGAATGGATCCTGGCACTGGATGAGTTTGACGACGATCCCAACCATTGCAACGAGCGGATCCTAGAGGCGATTCAGGCCTGCTGGATCAACGAGTACTGAGCCGGTTTCGAGGTTTAAAGTCTCGCTTGCTTACTAGCTGGATTCGATTTGCACATGCCAGTTTGCTAGCCGGATCGCGCCAGCCTAGATGACGGTTTGATGAATGTCTCATTCATCTCGCTATAAAGGTAGGTTTTTCGGATTTAATTTCGTATAATCCGCGCGAATTTTTAAAAACCTGTTTAATGAAGGAAGCTAGACATGGCTATCGAACGTACTTTTTCTATCATCAAGCCTGATGCCGTTGCTAAAAACCACATCGGTGCTATCTACAACCGTTTTGAAACCGCTGGCCTGAAAATCATCGCTTCTAAAATGGTTCACCTAAGCAAAGAACAAGCTGAAGGCTTCTACGCCGAGCACAGCGAGCGTCCTTTCTTCGGCGCACTGGTTGAGTTCATGACTTCTGGTCCTATCATGGTTCAAGTACTGGAAGGCGAAAACGCTGTTCTGGCTAACCGTGAAATCATGGGTGCAACTAACCCAGCTGAAGCGGCTCGTGGCACTCTGCGTGCTGATTTCGCTGACAGCATCGACGAGAATGCCGTTCACGGTTCTGACGCCGTTGCTTCTGCAGAGCGTGAAATCGCTTACTTCTTCAGCGCTGAAGAACTTTGCCCACGTACTCGTTAATTCGAGTCTGATGCAAAACTCTCGAAAAGGAGCCTTAGGGCTCCTTTTTTGTGCCCGAAATTTACTGCAAAAAAATAGTGCGGCAAAATAGTACGGCGAAATAATACGATAAAGTAGCCCCAAGTAAACTGTGAAGAGAAGTCGATGAAAATTGTAGCCGATGAAAACATGCCCTATGTCGAAGCCCTGTTTGCCGATCTTGGCGAGGTGGTGATGGTCGATGGCCGTACCCTGACCCAGGCTCAGGTGAAAGATGCCGATGTGCTGCTGGTGCGCTCTGTCACTAAGGTGAATAAGAGTCTACTGGATGGCTGCGACAGGCTCTCCTTCGTGGGCAGCGCCACCATAGGCATGGACCATCTGGATTTGGACTATCTTAAGCAGCGTGGCATCTTCTGCACCAATGCGCCGGGCTGTAACGCGGTGGCCGTCGGCGAATATGCCTTCAATGCCATGCTGGAGCTGGCCAGACGCTTTCACAACCCGCTTAAGGGCAAGACGGTCGGCATAGTCGGCGCAGGTAATACGGGCACGGCGCTACAAAAGTGCCTTGAGGCCTATGGGGTGAAGACCCTGCTTAACGATCCCTTACTTGAACAAAGCGGCGATGAGCGAGAGTTTGTCTCGTTAGATGAGCTTATTGAGCGCTGCGATGTGATCTCCCTGCATGTGCCACTGACTCGAGATGGCGAGCATCCCACCCACTATCTGTTTGATAAGAGGCGCCTGAATGCACTTGCCGAAGACACCTGGCTGCTGAACTGCTGCCGCGGTGAGGTGATCGATAACCGCGCGCTTATCGAGGTGAAACAGCAGCGCAGCGATCTCAAGCTGGTGCTTGATGTATGGGAGGGGGAGCCGCTGCCAATGCCTGAGTTGGTGCCACTGGTTGAGGTAGCCACCCCACACATAGCTGGCTATAGCCTGGAGGGCAAGGCTCGAGGCACCTTCATGCTGTATCAGGCCTTGATGGCTCAGCTGGGCAGGGCGGTCGACAAGTCGCTTGCCAGCCTGTTGCCACCGCTCTGGAGTCATCAGTTGTCACCCTTGTCTGTGCCCGATGAAAAGGCCTTGCTCTGCCTGGTGCGCCTGGTCTATGACCTGCGCGATGACGACGAACTGTTTCGCCAGCGCTTTCAAAATAACAAAGGCTTCGACCTGATGAGAAAAAATCATAAGCATCGACGTGAATTTAGCGCGTTAATGCTAGCCAATACCGCGGGTTCTGATGTAGATTGGTTGCTCGAATTAGGTTTTTCAGGAGTCGGTCTGTAATTATGTCGCAGGAATTTAACGTCGTCGTTTTAGGTGCATCGGGAGCCGTGGGTCAAACAATGATTGAGATCCTCGAAGAGCGCAACTTTCCCGTTGCCAACTTGTATCCTTTGGCCAGTAGTCGTAGTGCGGGCGACACGGTAACTTTCCATGGTAAACAGGTCGAAATTTTAGATGTGGAGACCTTCGATTGGTCTCAGGCGCAGATAGGTTTCTTCTCGGCGGGCGGTGACGTGTCGGCCAAGTGGGCACCTATCGCCGCCGAGCATGGTTGTGTGGTGATCGATAACACCTCACACTTCCGTTACGACATCGATATCCCTCTGGTCGTTCCCGAGGTGAACCCACAGGCGATCGCCGATTTCCGTAATCGCAACATCATCGCCAACCCGAACTGTTCGACTATCCAGATGCTGGTTGCCCTTAAGCCTATCTATGATGCTTATGGGATCTCACGTATCAATGTGGCGACCTACCAGTCGGTATCTGGCTCGGGCAAGCAGGCTATCGAAGAGCTGGCTAATCAGTGCGCCAAGCTGCTTCAGGGGCTACCGGTAGAGCCTAAGGCCTATCCAAAGCAGATCGCCTTTAACGTGTTGCCGCAGATCGATAAGTTTATGGACAACGGCTACACCAAAGAAGAGATGAAGATGGTCTGGGAAACCCAGAAGATCTTCGGCGATGACCAGATAGTGGTTAATCCAACCGCGGTGCGTGTGCCGGTATTTTATGGTCACTCTGAAGCTGTGCATATCGAAACTGTACAGCCGGTGAGCGCCGAGGATGTTAAGGCCGTGTTGCGTGATGCGCCGGGCGTGGAGCTGTTCGAGTCTAACGAAGAGTACCCAACGGCGGTGACCGAGGCGGCAGGAACCGATCCTGTATACGTGGGCCGCGTGCGCGAAGATATCTCTCATCCTAACGGCATCAACCTCTGGGTTGTGTCTGATAACATTAGAAAAGGCGCGGCGCTCAACAGCGTGCAGATCGCCGAAGTCTTGGTCAGAGACTACTACTGATCCCTGGCCCTGACGGGCTAAGTAGCGCATAAGTGGAGAAAAAGCCTGCAGTTTGCAGGCTTTTTTTGTGTGATCACTTGTTTTTGAAATGTGAACAGTAGCAGGCCATCTAAAACTGGTTTATAGTAATCTCAATAAATACAATTGCCTAAAGCACACTGCCAAATGGCAGTCCATCATCGCTTGAAAGGGAAGAATTGATGAACTTTCGCACATCGCATCTTGCTGGTTTGCTAGCCAGCGCTCTGCTTGTTCTCTCGTCGACTTCGGGTCTTTTATCTGCCGCAGAACCTCTCAATATTACCGGCCCAGATGGCGAAAGTCGCCAGACTCTGCGTCAATACGGGCCGACCACGGCATCCGATACCTTCTGGAGTATTGCACAGAAAACCCGTCCCGATGCGAGTGTGACCATCTATCAGGTGATGGCAGCGATTTATGAAGCCAATCCTCATGCGTTTACCAGCGACAACTACAACAGCCTAGAGAAGGGGATGATCCTGCTGATCCCATCTAAAGAGGTGATGCTGGCTATTCCTAAGAGCCTGGCCAAACAGCAGGCAGAGAGTAACGATAAAGGCTGGCGTCAGAAGCCGCAGACGGCAGCAAAGCCTAAGCCGGTAGTGACACAGACTAAACAGGCTCAGGCGTCAGAAGCTAGTCAGCCAGAGATGGTTCAGGCTGATAAGCCTAGCGCCGAGCAGCAGAAGCAGATCGAGGCGTTAACCGCCAAGCTCGAGGCTGAGCAGGCCAAGAACCTGTCGCTCACCGACGAGCTGGCCAGGGCACAGGATAAGTTAAACCTGGGCAACAACGACAGCGAGATGCTGCAGGCTAAGATAGACGAACAAAGCAGCCGCATCGCCGAGCTGGAAGAAGCGCTGCTGGTTCAAAAAGAGCAGAAGGCGCAGCTAAACAGTGAGGTCGAGCAGCTTCGTCAGCAGCTGGCCGCCGCGACCCAACCGGCAAAGCCTAAAGAGGTGGACGACAGCTGGCGCACCATGATGGATAACCCCCTCTATCTCGGTCTGTTCGCTGCCATTCCGGCGCTATTGCTGCTGGTATTGGTATGGTTATTCATCAAGCGTCGCAACAACAAGAGCGAAGCGGTAGAGTCGAGCACGCCCGTAACGCCGCCGATGGACGATAAGCCTGTCGCGCCAGCGCCTGAAGATAGCGAAGAGATGATGGCTGTGCATCTGGATACAGATGATGAGGCCGATTCGCTGGATTCCTTGATGAAGGTCGACGAGACCCAGTTAAAACCTGAGGCGGATCTGAGTGACGAGCTGCCCCAAGAAGCTGCCGAGATGGTAGTGGATGCAGGTGATGAGCAGGTGATGTCACCGGTTGAAGATGAAGGCCAATCATTGGACGATCTCTGGGCCGAGGCCATGGGTGAACAGGAGCAGGAAGAAGCTAAGGCAACCCAGGAAGATGATCTCGACAGTCTGCTTGCCGAACTAGACGCACCGCAAGAAGCGCCAATCGAAGAGACGCATGTCGAAGAGAAGAGCATCGAAGAGACTGCCTTCGAGGCGCCAGTTCTTGAGGAAGAGGCGACCCCAGAGACAGATCTCGACGAACTGCTGGCCGAATTTGAGCAAGAAACACCAAGCGAAGACGCCAAAGAGGAAGACTTGGATGCGCTGCTGGCGGAGTTTGACCTGCCGGCAGAAACTGTGAACGACGAGACTAACGTAGAAGAAGAGATTCGCGCAGAAGAGACTAGCTTAGAAGAGATTAAGCCAGAAGAAGCCGCCGAGCCTGAAGCGTCCGAGGAAACCTTGGCCGATGAGATCGCTCAGGAGCTTGAGGAGGCGATCGAGGCCAAGGGCGATGAGGGCGATGTCGATGAGACAGATCTCGATGCCTTGCTGGCAGGATTCGATGCCGAGCCCGCTGCCCAAGCGTCCGATAGCGAGGATGATGAGATTGCTCGTCAGATCGCCGCCGAGCTTGAGGAAGAAAACGATGAGGTTGAAGAGGCGGATCTTGATGCCTTACTGGCCGAGTTCGAACCTGCTGCGCCGGCAAGCGAGCCAGAAGCCGACGTCGCCGATCTAGAGCTTGCCGAGGATGAAGCTGAGGAGACTGCACCTGAGGAGACAGGGCCAGAACTTGACGTTGCAGCCGAGTTAGCCGCAGAGCAGGAAGAGAGCAAATCGGCCGGTCACGCGCCGCTCGAGTTCGACCTGGGTGAAGATAAGCCGGCTGTAGAGGCGGACGCAGAGGAAGAGATTAAGGCCGAAGATGACGGCGAGGTGGATCTCGACGCACTGCTCGCCGATCTCGAATCGGTCGAAGAGGCGGAAGAGCCTAAGGTCGAAAAGGGCGAATCGGGCTTCTTCGGTGATCTCAAGGGGAACAAGCGTAGCAGCGATAACATGCTGGAGTGGGAATCAGCCTTGACCAGCGACGCGCCAAGCGCCCAAGAGACGCCGGTTGAGGATGATGACGATGGTATCTCGCTGCAGCTGGACGATGATGATAATCTGACCGTAGATCAGGCCTTGGCTGCCCTTGATGCGGCGGAGAAGAAGCGTCCCGCCAGAGCCGTGCCCGAGCACGACCTGACCGCCTTCCAGCAAGACAACGGCTTTATCGATATCGACAGGCTGCTCAATGAGGCCGACGAGGAGCAGCTGGATGTCGATAAGTATAAGGAGCTGGATGTCGACATGGGCGAGCTCGATAGCCTGATGGGCAACGCCGCCATGGTCGATGTGGACGACGAAGAGAATGCGGTCAATGCCAAGCTGGATCTGGCCCGCGCCTATATCGAGATCGACGATATGGACAGCGCCAAGGCGCTGCTTAAAGAGGTCGAGCTGGACGGCAACGAGCGTCAGCAGCAGGAAGCCAAGAAGCTGCTAGACGAGCTCTAATTTATACGAGATTTAGTCTAGAAAAGCGATTTGAAGAACGGTGCTTAGGCGCCGTTTTTTTATGGCGGCGAGCCAGGTCGGTAAATATCGGGATAGTTGATTCTCTACTTAACTCTCTCCTTAACTATCCAGTATCCAGTTAACGCACCATTTACTATCCAGTTAACACCTAGCTTGTGCTAGAATCCGCCGCCTAGCGAACAGATTTATTTATACATGAGTAATTAAACATGAGGACAGGTATTTCATGCGCGTAGCATTAGGTATCGAATATGATGGCAGCCGTTATTTTGGCTGGCAACGTCAGGCCGAGGTAGATTCGGTACAAGCCCAGCTCGAGAGAGCCCTATCTTTCGTTGCCAACGAACCTATTTCGATTCAGTGCGCCGGACGTACCGACGCAGGCGTTCATGCTACGGGCCAGGTGGTGCATTTCGAGACCAATGCCGTGCGTAAAGAGAGTGCCTGGACCCTAGGGGTCAATGTCAACCTGCCGGATGATATCGCCGTGCGCTGGGCCAAGGATGTGGATGACGAATTCCACGCCCGCTTTACCGCCACCGCCCGCCGTTATCGCTACATGATCTATAACCATCAGTTTAGACCCGGCATTCTCCGCTCTGGAGTGAGCCACTATCCGGGGCAGATCGATGAGGCCAAGATGCATGAGGCGGCCCAGTTCCTGCTGGGTGAGCAGGACTTTACCAGCTTTCGCGCCATTCAATGCCAGTCGAACACCCCATTTCGCTGCGTTCACGAGGTCAATGTGACCCGTCAGGGCATGTATATCTGTGTCGACATCAAGGCCAACGCCTTCTTGCATCACATGGTGCGTAATATCGTCGGCTCCCTGCTCGAGGTGGGTTATGGTCGCCAACCTGTGAGCTGGATTAAGGAGCTGCTGGCGCTGAAGGATCGCACTCAGGCGGCGGCGACTGCTAAGCCTAACGGTCTCTACCTGGTGGATGTGACCTATCCCGAGCACTATGCCTTACCTAAGCTGGCCCTGGGGCCTCTGTTTATGCTCGACTAATCCAAATAACCAAGATCCTGAACAACAACGACACTGAATAACAAAGAGTTAAAAAGATTCTGATATGACGCCTGTACCCAACGCACAATCTGGCCTTAACGACTGGCTGAATCATCTGATGGCTATCCATCCCACAGAGATAGATATGGGCCTTGGCCGCGTTGCGGCCGTTGCCAAGGTCATGGGGCTTGATAGCCTCGAGGGCACCAAGGTGGTGACCGTTGCCGGTACCAATGGCAAGGGAACCACCTGCGCCATGATAGAAGCCATCATGAGAAAAGCCGGGCAACGCGTCGGTGTCTACAGCTCGCCTCACATGCTCAAATACAATGAGCGGGTACGTATCGATGGGGTAGATGCCAGCGACGAGGCGCTTATCGAGGCGTTTTGTGCCATAGATGCCGCGCGCGGCGACATCTCGCTGACCTTCTTCGAATATGCCACCCTGGCCGGACTCTACCTGTTCAAGCAGGCGAAGCTGGATCTCGTGTTACTCGAGGTGGGGCTGGGTGGACGCCTGGATGCTACCAATATTATCGATGCCGATATCGCGGTGATCACTGCCATCGACATCGACCATCAGGAATACCTGGGCGATACCCGGGAGTTGGTGGGCCGCGAGAAGGCGGGGATCATGCGCGCTGGCCGTCCCGTGGTGATTGGCGACCCAGACTTGCCGGCAAGCGTGGTTGAATACGCCGAGTCTATCGGCGCCAAGATGGTAAGGGTAAATCACGAATTTAGCTACCAGGCGAGCGAGACTGACTGGCGTTTTGAGCTAGGTGATATGCCTCAATCGTCTGTGCCCCAATTTTCATTGTCTGGCTTGCCACTGCCAACCTTACCCTTGGCTAATGCGGCAACCGCCCTGGCTGTGGTGCAGCAATTGTTGGCAGAACAGTTTGTGACTCAAGCGGCTCGCACATCTATCGATGCCGGGCTAAGCGGGGCTAAGTTGACCGGTCGTCTGGAGGTGGTCAGCGAGCAGCCTAAGATCATCTTAGATGTGGCCCATAACCCCCATGCGGCGGCCTATCTGGCCCAGCGACTCGAGGCGTACAAGGGTAAGCGTATCTTCGCCCTGTGCGGTATGTTAAAAGATAAGGATTGCCGCGCCGTGCTTGGGCTGCTCGAGGATCAGATCCACGCCTGGTATCTGACGGACCTTAACTGTGAACGCAGCGCCAAGGCGAAGGACTTGCTCAGCTATCTGAGCGGCGACAAAGCTGCCTATGGGTTTGCCTCGGTTGAGCAGGCATACCAAGCGTTAAAGCCAGAGATTGGCCAATCCGATGTGGTAATTGTGTTTGGCTCCTTTTACACTGTGGCAGAGTTTAAGCAATTGGACCTAAGTTAAATGCAGGTGGATGAAGTAGAAGTCAAACAAGAGAAGGTATCGAGCCAGTTTCAAAACCGTCTGGTGGGCATCATAGTCTTGGTGGCCCTGGGGGTGATCTTTTTGCCCGATATCTTAGATGGTAAGAAGCAGCATCAGGAAGAGCAGTTTGCCGAGATCCCACTGCGGCCCCAAGCCGAGTCCCGCCTCGATGAGCAGGAAAGTATTACGGCTATAGACCTGAGTGAGCAGCAGGCTCAGTTCGACCAGCAGGTGAGCAGTCAAGCTGATAGTGCCAACGTAGCTAAAACCAGCGAGCCTAAAACCAGTGAAGCTAAAACCAGTGAAGCTAAAACCAGTGAAGCTAAAACCAGTGAAGCTAGGCAAACCCCTGCGAAAGTCACGCAAGCTAAGGCAACTGAATCTAAGGTTGAGGTCGCAAGCTCAGCCTATACTCTGCAACTGGGTAGCTTTAAGAATGCCGATAATGTGAACGCCCTGGTTAAACGTCTGCGAGGCGAGGGTTATCGTGCCTATACCGTGCCGCAAAAGCCGGTGGATGGTCAGCTGACTAAGGTGTTTGTCGGCCCGGATATCTCCAAGAGCAAGCTACAGAAGTTGCAGACCAAGCTGGATAAGTTTACCGG
This sequence comes from Shewanella loihica PV-4, assembly GCF_000016065.1. Taxonomy (NCBI): domain Bacteria; kingdom Pseudomonadati; phylum Pseudomonadota; class Gammaproteobacteria; order Alteromonadales; family Shewanellaceae; genus Shewanella; species Shewanella loihica. The sequence goes on along the minus strand of NC_009092.1, from coordinate 2,699,805 downwards.
CCTCAAGTCCGCGGTGGTCGACTACAATCCGCTGCTCTAATCCACAGCACTGATTTGCCGTTATCACTTCCAAACGCCCAGGCTTTGTCCTGGGCGTTTTTGTCTGCGCTACAGGGTGAAAATAGCCTCAAGTCAGAACTCAGTGTCCGTAATTGCGGATAAACTAAATCACTTTTAAATCAGGCTAGGGGGTGAGAATGTCTTCAGTCTCTGGTAAAATCCCGCCGTCTTAATGCTAATGCTGGATCACCTTATTCAATGGTTTGGATCGATTATGCCATTATTGCGGTCATCGCAATCTCGACTTTAATTAGTCTGCTTCGTGGTTTCGTTAAGGAAGCCATGTCACTCGTGGTCTGGTTTGCCGCCTTCTTCGTGGCGAGTCAATTTTATGAAGATCTCGCCGTCTACCTGACCCAGATGCAAGATGAAATGGTGCGTAACGGCATCGCCATCGCCATCCTGTTCATCTCGACCCTTATTCTCGGTGCCTTAGTTAACTATCTCATCGGCCAACTTGTGGTCAAGACGGGCCTGTCTGGCACAGACAGGGTGCTGGGCCTCTGTTTCGGCGCCCTGCGCGGCGCACTCATCGTTAGCGCGATACTCTTTTTCCTGGACGCCTTTACCGGGGCGCCCAAGACAGACTGGTGGGCCAGCTCGCAACTGGTTCCCGAATTCGGAGTGGTTATCCAGTGGTTCTTTGACTATGTGGAAAACACCTCAAGCTTTGTACCTAAAATATAAGAATGCGTAAGCATAGGCGTGCCTTAACCTCAGGTCATGGCCGCAGATAATAATTATCAGAACATCTTAAAATGAGGAAACCTACCCATGTGTGGTATCGTCGGAATAGTTGGCCGAACATCGGTTAATCAGACAATCTATGATGCACTCACAGTGCTACAGCATCGTGGCCAAGACGCCGCGGGCATTGTCACCGTTGATGGCAATGCGTTTAGATTGCGTAAGGCCAATGGTCTGGTAAAAGACGTATTTGAACCTAAGCATATGCAGCGCCTGCAGGGCACCGCCGGCATAGGTCACGTGCGTTACCCAACTGCGGGTAGCTCGAGCGCGTCTGAGGCGCAACCTTTCTATGTTAACTCTCCTTTCGGGATCTCTCTGGCGCACAACGGCAACCTGACCAACACGGTCGAGCTGCACGAGCGTCTGGTGAAGCAACGTCGTCACGTTAACACCACCTCAGATTCTGAAGTCCTGCTTAACCTGTTGGCCGACGAGCTGCAACACACCAAGAGCCAGTACCTCACTGCCGACGAGGTGTTTGAGGCGGTCACTAAGGTACACGAGCTGACACGCGGCGCCTACGCCGTGGCGGCGATGATCATCGGCCAGGGTCTGGTGGCGTTTCGTGACCCTTACGGTATTCGTCCACTGGTACTGGGTAAGAACGAGACAGAGCAGGGCACCGAATATATGGTGGCCTCTGAGAGCGTGGCCCTTGATGCCGTAGGCTTCGAGACGGTACGTGATGTCGCTCCAGGCGAAGCCATCTATATCTCGTTAGATGGTCAGCTCTATACCCGTCAGTGTGCCCAGTCGCCAAGCTATTCACCTTGTATCTTCGAATACGTTTACTTCGCCCGCCCAGACTCGACCATCGACAAGGTGTCTGTCTACGGCAGCCGCGTCAACATGGGTACCATGTTGGGTGAGAAGATTAAGAAAGAGTGGGAAGATCACGATATCGACGTTGTGATCCCAATCCCTGAAACCTCATGCGATATCGCCCTAGAGATCGCCCGTAACCTGGACCTGCCATACCGTCAGGGCTTCGTGAAGAACCGTTACATCGGCCGTACCTTCATCATGCCGGGTCAGCAGGAGCGTAAGAAGTCGGTTCGCCGCAAGCTAAATGCCATCAACGCCGAGTTTAAGGGCAAGAACGTGCTGCTGGTGGATGACTCTATCGTGCGCGGTACTACCTCAGAGCAGATCATCGAGATGGCCCGTGAAGCCGGTGCCAAGAAGGTTTACTTCGCCTCGGCGGCCCCTGAGATCCGTTTCCCTAACGTCTATGGTATCGACATGCCAACCTCGAGCGAGTTGATCGCCCACGGTCGCGACGCGGAAGAGATCAACAAGCTGATTGGTGCCGATGGCATCATCTTCCAGGACCTGCAAGATCTTATTGAAGCCGTACGTCAGCAAAACCCAGATATCAAACGTTTCGAGACCTCGGTATTCGACGGTAACTATATTACCAACGACGTGGATCAGGCCTATCTGGATCACCTGACCCAGCTGCGTAACGACGATGCCAAGGCCAATCGCATCAAGGATATCGGCACTAACTTAGAGCTACATAACGTCTGTCATCCCTAAGGGATAGCACATGCGTCAGCTAAAAACCGACCCCTAGTGGTCGGTTTTTTTATGGGGCATTTTGCTACATCTCTTACCCTGCAAGGCTAATTAAATACCTGATAGCATGGTGTTTTAATGCTTTAGTGCTATGTTTAATGAGTGAAAGTATTAAGCCTCAAACCTGCCGTCATCCCTAGGAGTGATAAATGAAACACTTGTCCATCAGTACTAAGTTGCTTTGGATCACCTCAGCGCTGTTTTTGATCATAGTCGCCATCCTCTCCTTCAGCCTCTGGTGGTCGCTCAGCGATAAAAACGCGCAACTGGCGGGCCAGGTGCAAGGTGCGCTGCATGATGAAACTCGCCAGCGCCTCAGTGCCCGGGCCGGTGAGTATGGCGAGCGGGTGGCGGGTTTTATCAATGAGGCCTATCGGATCCCCTTTTCGTTTGCCGGCATGATAGAGCAGAGCGCCGCTAGCCAGCCGCTATCCCGAGAAGGGGTAGAGGAGTCGGTGGCCGGCGTGCTGCGAAAAAACAGTCAGCTCTCTTCTATGTATGCCCAGTTTGAGCCCAACGGCTACGATGGCCGCGACGGCGACTATACCCAGAAGATCAGTCACAGCGTACCCGAGGTGGGTACCCTGGAGATCTATTACACCCGCAGCGACGATGGCAGCGTCGAGCATCAGCAGGTGGATGACGCCAGCGAGAAGTATGATGCCACTCTCAAGGAGTTTGGCGTGCGCGAGGCCGAATGGTACCTGTGCGCCAAGGATACTAAGCAGCCCTGTCTGATGGAGCCCTACCTGTATGAGATAAGCCCGGGCAACACGGCGCTGATGACCTCCTTGACCGTGCCTGTGGTGGTTGGCGGCAGCTTTCGCGGTGTAATCGGCGTGGATGTTAATTTGCCGGTGTTTCAGAAGCTGATCGACGAGCTCTCCGCTAGCCTGTATCAGGGCAAGGCCAAGGTGACCCTGCTGAGCCAGAAGGGCTTGGTGGTGGCGGCCAGTCACTATGATAAGAAGGCGCGGCCACTGGGCGAGTCTATCGCCCCGTCGCTCGCCAGTCAGTTGACCGGGCTGCATCGCCAGGGCGGTTATCTGGAGCAGGGCGATAACATCATAGTTGCCTATCCTATCGAGATCCCGCTCGCCAAGGCGCAGTGGTCGCTGGTGATTGAGGTGGCCAAGGCCGATGCCTATCAGGCGGCAAATGCCATGGATAAGGCTATGTCGGCGATGGCCAGCTCTCTGGGCAGCCTGCTGCTGATCGTAGGCGTCATCGTTTCGCTGATCGCCGTGGTTACCATCAGCCTGGTGATCCGCTCTATTGTCGCGCCGCTGAAGGTGATTCAGAGCCGGGTGGAAAACTTAGCCAGTGCCGAAGGAGACCTGACTCAGCAGGTCACAGTGGAGTCCCACGCCGAACTCATCGCCCTGGGCGGTGGCATCAACGGCTTTATCAATAAGTTGAGGCTGCTAATTGGCGAGCTTAAGGAGCTGGCATCACGCTCGCAGGCCGAGAGTCAGGTGGCGGCGGAGATAGCCCAGCAGACTCACAACAGCGTCAATCGTCAGTACAGCGATATCGAGAGTGTGGTGACCGCGGTTAATGAGATGAGCGCCACGGCGCTCGAGGTGGCCAAGGCATCTGAGCAGACGGCCTCGGAAACCGAAGCCATGACCCTCAACGTCAAGGCAGGTGAGGACAGCCTGAGCCAGGCGATGGGCTATGTGACCCATATGTCTCAGGAATCCCTGCTGGCCAAGGAGGCCGTGGGTAAGGTGGCGGAAAGCAGCACCAACATCAGCAAGATCCTCGAGGTGATCAGCGCCATCGCCGAGCAGACCAATCTGCTGGCGCTTAACGCCGCCATCGAGGCCGCCCGCGCCGGTGAACAAGGCCGGGGCTTCGCCGTGGTCGCGGATGAGGTACGCGCGTTGGCCTCCAAGACCCAGAGTTCGACCGATGAGATAGGCAAGTTGATCGAGGCGCTGCAGCGTGAGGTCAACAGCGCCTCGCAGATCATCGACCAAGGGGTGGATGGTGCCCAGCGCGCCGTGGCTCAGACAGAGTCGGCCCTGAGTTCACTCAACACCATAGTGAATCAAATTCAGGAGGTCTCCAGCCAGGTGACCCATATCGCGACCGCCGCCGAGGAGCAGAGTGCCGTGACCGAAGAGGTCAGCCGTAATATCACAGGCATCTCAGATTCCGCCTCCGAGCTGGCGAGACTCGCCGACGAGGCCCAGCAGAGCAGTGCCAGCCTGGCGGGCCTGGTGGAGCAGCAACACCAGCAGTTGGGTAAGTTAAAGACCTAAAGCAGAGGTTTTCATATCTGTAATATAGGCGTCTCTTGGGAGGCGCCTTTTTTGTGGTCAGATGGCAACGGCATCGAATGCACGGCCGTGGCTGTGGCAGGGGCCGCGGCAGAGCTAAGTTTTAGCTTAGAGGGGCAAGCGCACGTTAGCGATCACACCGGCATGAGCAATCCCTGGCTTACCCATACCATTAGCCAGAGGCCGAAGAGTAGCCCAAGGGCCGGTCTATGGTGTGCGCCATGGCGTGCGAGGGCAAACAGGGTGCTGGCGCAGCTTAGCAACAGCAGCAGGCTAAATTGCACCAAGGGATCCAGGCGCCAGGGAAAGAGGGAGGATGACAGCGAGAGTAACAGCAGCGCCGTCGTCATCAGCGTGGCGTAAATCAGTAGGCGTTCGGGTCGGTAAGATGTCTTGAGTCGTGTGTGCATGTCGGCCTCCGTGAATGGCCCTTAGACTAGCCTTTAGTGAGAATGATTCTCAACAAAATTTACACGTAAGCATGAGATCGCCTTTCCTATTTGCGCCAGGGCCGCGAGTGGTTTAAAGTTACTGTTAATTTATACAGTAATTGATGTCAGTATGATCTTATACATAGCAGAGAAGCCCAGTCTCGGGCGGGCAATCGCCGATGTGTTACCTAAACCCCACAAGAAGGGCGAGGGCTATATCACGGCGGCCAATGGCGATACCGTCTCCTGGTGCATAGGCCACCTGCTGGAGCAGGCCGAGCCCGACAGCTATGATCCCGCCTTTAAGTCCTGGTCGTTCGACCATCTGCCCATAGTGCCGCAGCAGTGGAAGATGACCCCTAAGAGCAAGACTCGCGGTCAGCTCAGCGTGCTGAGAAAATTGGTCAAGCAGGCCAGTCAGTTGGTGAACGCCGGGGATCCTGACCGTGAAGGTCAGCTGCTGGTGGATGAGGTGATCGCCTATCTGGGGGTCAAGGGCGATAAGCTAGAGCAGACCCAGCGTCTGCTGGTGAGCGACCTCAACCCTCAGGCCGTTAAGCGTGCCCTGGGGCAGCTGCGTAGCAACCGCGAGTTTATCCCCCTGTCGACCTCGGCGCTGGCGCGCTCCCGCGCCGACTGGCTCTATGGCATGAACATGACCCGCGCCTATACGCTGCAGGGGCGCAAGGTGGGCTATCAGGGAGTGCTCTCTGTCGGTCGGGTGCAGACCCCCCTGCTGGGCCTGGTGGTGCGCCGCGATGAGGCTATTGAACATTTTGTCAGCAAGCCTTTCTATGAGGTGCTGGCCAATCTCTACACCCAGGAACAGGCGCATTTTAAGGCCAAGTGGCAACCCAGCGAGGCCTGTCAGCCCTACATGGATGAGGAGGGGCGGGTGCTGTCGCGCCGCCTGGCGGAAAACGTGGTGGGGCGGATCACAGAGCAGCCCGCCAAGGTGACAGATCTGCAGGCCAAAGATAAGCAGCAGGGGCAACCCTTACCCTATAACTTGTCGTCGCTGCAGATAGATGCGGCGAAGCGATTCGGCATGAGTGCCAAGACGGTGCTCGATACCTGTCAGTCACTGTATGAGAAACATAAGCTGATCACCTATCCGCGCTCCGATAGCCGTTATCTGCCCAAGGAGCAGCTGGCCCTGGCGCCCAGCGTGATCGGCGCCGTGCTCAAGGGGGCTGGCGAACTCACCGCCCAGTGCGCCGCGCCGGATCTTAAGATAGTCTCCAAGGCCTGGAACGATGCCAAGGTGGATGCCCACCACGCCATAGTGCCCACCGAGAAGGTGGCCAACCTGAGTGCCCTGACTCAGGCCGAGAAACAGATCTACCTGCAACTGGCCCGTCAATATCTGGCGCAGTTTTACCCCGTCTATCGTTACCATGAGACTCAGGTTGAGGTGGAGATCGCCGGCGGCCATTTTCACACCAAGGCCAAACAGGAGATCGCCCTAGGCTGGAAGCAACTGTTCCCTAAGCGCAGCGATGACAAAACAGACGGCGAGGGCGACGAGGCCCTGGCCCAGCTGCCGCCGCTACATAAGGGACAGATGCTGCACTCTGGCCAGGGAGAGCTTATCGAGAAGCAGACCCAGCCGCCCAAGGCCTTTACCGATGCCACCCTGCTGAGCGCCATGACGGGGATCAGCCGCTACGTGACCAACCCAGAGATCCGTAAGATCCTCAAGGAAACCGACGGCTTGGGCACAGAGGCGACCCGCGCCGGGATCATAGAGTTGCTGTTCAAGCGTGGTTTTCTGGCCCGCCAGGGGAAGTCTATCGTCTCGACCCCGGTCGGTCGCGGCCTCATCAATAGCCTACCGGAGTCCGCTACCACGCCTGATATGACGGCGTTGTGGGAGAGTCACCTTGACGCCATCAGCCGTAAAGAGGCCAAGTACCTGAGCTTCATGGCGCCGCTAGTCGAGTCGCTCAATGGGCTTATCATGCAGGCCGGTGCCCAGCTGCCCAAGGCCTTGCAAGGTGTCGAGGCGCCTAAGCGTTCGTTTAAGAAACGTGGCTATGGCAATCGACGCGGCACGGCGACAGGTGCCAAAGGCAAGGCTAGCGGGGCGAAAAAGACTGCGGCTAGAGCCGCGTCTAAAACAAGGGCTAAAACAAGCGCCTAATTAAGAGGCTAAGCAAGAATCTAAGCAAGAACATAAGTCAGAGCATAGACAAGGGCGGAAGCAAGAGAAAAGGCAAGGGCCTGAACGCATGGAGTGTGATGCGACTCAGACCCTTGGAGTGGGACGTTTAACGTTTGATCAGCTGTATGGCATAGCCGCCGTTGGCCGCCATGTTGAGATCTAGGCTGTCGCCCTTGGTAACGGTTTTCTTGATGAGCTTATAGTCTTCGGCGAAGTTACCCGCGTTGATGCCATCTTGCAGCAGCTGCATCTCATACTCACCATCTCCAAGAAAGTCCAGGTTGATCTGCTGGCTTCTCGCCTGGGTATTGGTCATGGCGCCTATGTACCAGTTATCACCTGCGCGGCGCGCTATGGTGAAATACTCGCCTATGCTGGCATGCAGCACCTTAAAGTCATCCCATACCGTAGGAATGGCGGCGATAAAGCGCGGGATCTCAGGTTCGGCGCGGTAGCTGGTGGGGGTGTCGGCGAGCATCTGCAGCGGGCTCTCGTAGATCACATACATGGCAATCTGTTGCGCCCGGGTGGTGAGGCTCATGGGGCGAGACCAGACCTTGTTGAAGTTCTTCTGTTGGGCATTGGCCATGGCGCCCGGGGTGTAATCCAGCGGACCCGCTATCATGCGGATGAAGGGCAGATGCAGGTTGTGGGTAGAGGTCACCTCTGACCATTTGTTGTTCTCCAATCCTCTGACCCCCTCGCGGGTCATCACGTTGGGGTAGGTTCTGTGGATCCCCGCGGGCTTGTAGGCGCCGTGGAAGTTGACCATCAGCTTGTACTTGGCGGCCATGGCGGCGGCGCGCCAGTAGAAATCCACCCGCTTGATGCTGTCGCTGTCCATGAAGTCTATCTTGACGCCGTTGATCCCCCATTTGGCGTAGAGCTTAAACGCCTCTTCCAGGTTCTTGTCCAGCGCCGAATAGGGCACCCATAGCTGTACCCCGACGCCTCTGGCCTTGGCATGGGCGATGATCGCCTGCATGTCGATCCCCGGCAATACGTTAAGTACATCCTCCTGTGACGACCAGCCATCGTCGATCAAGATATTTTCGATGCCAAAGTCGGCGGCAAAATCGGCGTAATACTGGTAGGTCTCGGTATTGATCCCCGCCTTGAAGTCGACCCCCTTGAGGTTGTTTTCGTTATACCAGTCCCAGGCGATCTTGCCTGGCTTGATCCAGGAGGTGTCTTCGATGCGTGACGGCTCGGCCAGGGTGTAGCTCATCTGATTGTCGAGCAGCTCACCGTCGCTGCGGGCGATGGCCAGGATGCGCCAGGGATAGCTGCGAGACTTGCTGACTATGCCAAGATCCTTTGTGTACTGCTCATCTTTATCTAGCTCGAATGGGTGCACGCCATAGACATTGCCATCGCCCTTGCCCCTTAGCCAGAGGCCGGGATAGCTCTGCAGGTCTGTCTCGGTCAGCAACACATTGACGCCATTGACCACAAACAGGGCCGGCAGGCTACCCAGCTCGTCCTTGTCTATCCCCTTGGCGGCGATGGGGGTAAATCTGGGTTGGGTGGCGCTGGCAAACTTCTTCTCGAAGGGGAAGTAGGCGAAGGCGCCTTTGGCGAAGTTAAACTCGGCCTGTTCAGAGGTGAGGGCACTCTTGCCAGACTGCTGGGCGCTGAAACGATAGGCGACTCCTTCATCGAAGGCGCGAAAATCCACTTGGTAGTTATCTTTGAAGCTCAGGCTCAACTGGTTGTATTGGTTGTCTATTTTGGCGGTACGCACCTTGATAACCGGGGTGAGCTGCTCTGAGATGGCACTGCGCTTGACCTCAACCACTTGAGGCGACTTTCCGAGCGCCGTGCCATCGGCAAAGGTCATGGCGATGTGTGATGGGGCCAGGATGGTTTGGCCGTCGACGCTGACGCGATAGCTGAGCTGCTCCTCGGCGATGACATCGACCAAGATGCTGCCGTCCGGGGAGCTGAGTTGATAGGTCTCGCCCATGGCCAGTGCGCAGGGAAGCGTTAGCACTCCGGCCAACATCAGCTGCTTATACGCCTGGGGCGCCGTCAAAAAACGCTGCAACATGTTTCATTACTCCTGATTCATACGGGGAAATTCCCGAAGGTAAGTCATTGAAGCATGTCGATTGACGCCCGGGCGCATGAAAACGGGGCTAATGTTTCCCGAAAAATAACCTCTGTTTCGCCCCGCCTGCTGCGTGTTAGATAGATACTCCTAGAGCGAGTGCGCCATCAGTGCTCTTAGCTCAATTAAGATCTCATCTAAGCTGAGGTGCTCACCTTCAATAAAGGGTTTTTTGCTGGCTAAAAGCCTGCTGGCTTGGTCAATGGGCAGCGTGATTACACGCGACGACTGCTCCTCTGCTAGCCAAGGCGTAAAGCTGAGACGGGCGCTGGACGGCTCGCCGCAGAGGCTTTCATCTAAGGTGAGTGCTAGGGTGCCATCGCCGAGCAGGTAGCTGACGGTGTGGCGATTGAGGCAGAGCTGCTCACCGGACGGGATCTGACCAAATGAGACCCGGCCATCTCGATAGGGTCGGCTCACCGTCTGCCAGGGCACCTGTTGTCCGGCGCTCTTGTCATAGATCAAGGGTGTTTGAATAAAGGCCTCTGGCGCCACCTGACTAGAGGCGTCTGATGCTGCTTGACCTGCGGCGCTCGAACACAGGCCTAAGGCGTCTTCGCTGACGCTACAGCCGAGCAGGGCGTCCGGGCCTATGCCCACATAGCTGGCTTGCTGTTTCACCTGGCCGCGGATGAGGTCTCGATACCAACTCATCCAGGGCCAGCTGTAGCCGTATACCTCGGCGGCGTGGACCACCTGGCCGTCGCTGCTGGGCTGGGCATAGCCCTGATCGGGAAAGAACCACTCCGCCGTGGTGTGCAGCCACTCGTGGATGTACATGCCCGGATCTCTGTCATTTGCCTTGGCCGCCTCGATACGCCCGCTAACATCATCATAGAAGCGTATCGTGTAGTAGGAGGCGTCTGAGTTGAGCACGCGATAGTCATACCAGGCGATGCCCTTGAAGTCGTCTATGTAGCAGTCATCGCTGCCGGCGCCGCCGCGAAAGAAACTGACGATGAGGTCATAGTCGCCCTTGTCGACGTTCGTCAGATAGGGCTCGATCTCCGCCGGGCCGATGAGCTTGTCATTGCTGAGGGTCACCACCTCATCCGTGATATCCAGACGCTCAAACTGCCAATCCATGGTGTGATAGCTGTAGGGCTCGACGCGCTCCTTAAAGCTCCAGCGAAAGAAGTCAAAGCCAGCGTCGAGCTGCTCGGTCTGGTATTGGCTGACACAACTATCACCCTGAGCCTGCACCTTGGCCACACCGATAAACAGCGCCTTCCAGGCCTTGGGCGTCTGGCGATCGCTCTCATCCAGCGCCAGGCTAATGGTCTGGTCGGCCTCTACCTGAACCGTGCGTCTAAGATACTGCTCACTCTGGTTGAGCCCCACGCCTATGGTGTATTCGCCGGGCTCGAGGGTGAGTTCGGCCGGGGTCAGCTTGCCAGTGAAGCGCCCATCTAGGTAGATGGCAGCGCCGCTCTCGCTAGCAGATACTGTGAGACTCCCCTCTGGTGTCGGTGTGGCTACCGGTGGTGTAACCGCTGGCTCGCTAGTTTTGCCGTCATCGCCACCTGAGCCGCAGCCCGGCAGGCTGAGCCCTATGACACCTAAGAAGAGTAGGCTCAGTAGGGTGGATGCTCCGTGCTTGCTTAACTGCCTGTTTGGTTTATTGCTTAATTGCCTGTTTGGCTTATTGCTTAAATGTCTTTCCATGTGAAGAATCTCCCTGTCGATGAAGAAGTAGGTGATTGTGTTGGTGATGGATTGATATCCATGAGCGACTAAAAATTAAGCCATCCAGGCTGACCCATTCAAGGGCTAATCAGCCCTTGAGTAGTTTTCGAGAAACACTATTAATTATTCAGGAATATCAGCTGGATAAGTTAAGTTTTGCGGCGGGGAATGGGGATAAAAAAAGCCCATCACCTAGTGGTAATGGGCGAACAAAACGATTGCCTAAATTGTCTTTGAGCGAATCATTTAACAAGGGAGATTAAAACTTGAAGCGAACCCCCGCACGATAGCTACGACCCCAGCTGGAGATATAGTCTACGTGGTTCTTGTCCCCGTTCAGGTACTGCACATAATCGGGGTCAAGAAGGTTGTTGGCCTCGAAGGTGAGGGTGATATTGTCTGTGACGTCATAGCCCACCTGCATATCCAGTTGGCCCCATTCGTCGACCTGTAGGGTCTCTGAGGTCCAGTCGTTGAGGGCATTTGACCAATACCACTGCTTGCCCAGGCTGTACTCGGAGCGATAGTTATAGGCCACATTGACCTTAAGCCCATGGTTCTCGTAGAAGGCGACCACATTGTACTGATGATCAGACAATCCCTTGAACGGCAACTGCTCGCCATCGTCCGTGTATTCACCCGACTCGCTGTTGTTATAGGTATAGTTGGCCTGCACACCGAAGCCCGCCAGGGCATCAGGCAGGAAGTCGTCGAAGGTCTGTAGCCAGTTCAGCTCATAACCCCGGATACGCGACTGGTTTTCATCGTCATTGTAGGGGCGGGTGACCTCGAAGCTGGCGCCATTGATGGTTTCCCGCGTCGGCTCGTAGATCACGAAGCCGTGCAGCTCCTTGTAGTAGAAGGCCAGGTTAAGGGTGCCACTGTCGCTGTAGTACCACTCCAGCGTGGTATCGAGCTGATCGGCGTAGTAGGGCTCCAGGCCTGGGTCATTCTCATAGATGAAGTTCTCCGGCGGCGTCTTCTCCTCGTTTTGCCAGATAGAGGTGACAGGCGACAGGTTGGTCAGCGGCGGACGAGAGATCGCCTGTGACAGCGACAGACGCCAGACCAAATCATCGGTCAGCCCCAGCTTACCGTTGAAGCTCGGCAGCAGCTTGTTGTAGTTGCCTTCAAACTCCACCAGGCCGACGGTATCCACTGCGTCGGTAAACAGGCCGTTTTCATCGAAGGCGATGTTGGCGGGATCCTGTGAGTAGCCCCAGGAGGTGACGGTTGTGTCTATATAGCGCAGACCGAAGTCGAGCATATAGGGCATGCTGGCAATCTCATCTTCGAGGATCAGCTCGGCGTAGGCGTGGATGGTCTCCTCTTTCACCCCATAGGTGTTGCCGCCGGTGAGGTTAGGTCTGGGCACCAAGTATTGATCGAATGCCTCGCTGTCCAAGGATCGATAATAGTCGAACAGCCCGGGAATGTTGATCCCCGCCCAGGTGTTGGGCAGCATGGCGTTTGAGCTACCCATGAAGTCGTCGAAGTTGCCCGGATTGAGGGCTGTTGCCGGTAACGGTCCCCAGAGGGTGTTGCCGGCGATATCCACCTTTTCGCTATCGGGGGCGTTGATCCACTCGCTCTCTGTGACGCCGTTGCGGAAGGTATAGGCGCTGGGGTTTTCCTGGCTCCAGTAGGTCTTGCCCTTGTCCTGCATGTTATAGCCGGTGCCGAACAGCACCTTGCTGATGATGCCATCGTCCGGCTCATAGGTGCCGTTGAAGTTGAAGTTACCCGTCTTGTCCTTCACCTTGTCGCCGTCGATGCGGGCATACCAGGCGCCATAGTCGATGTTCTCATCCAGCACGGTATCGCCAAAGGAGATGTCGGGCACCTGCTCGCCGTTATCCCAGTTGACCGTGAGGGTGTCGATGGCGGTACGCACCACCACCCAGCTGACTGCCGCCGAGGCATCTTCCGCCTCAGAGTAGGCCAGGTCGAAGTTAAAGTTAAAGTTGTCCCAGATGTAGTTGAGGTTCAGCCCCACCTGCATGGCATCACTGTCGCGGGGATTTTGCGATTCCAGCAGCTCGGCGATGGCCGGCGAGTCCATGTTGCCCGGCTCACCGATTGTGATACTGTTGGTGTGACCGTCGGCACCAAACTGCACATCCTGGATGTTGTCTAGGTTGGTGCCCTCAAACAGGGCCAGGGAGATCATGTTCCCCGTGGATTCAATCTCATACTTGGTATAAAGGGCATCAAAGTTGATGTCCAGGTTCGGGGTCGGGCGCCACTGCAGCGCCAGCGTACCGCCGCTGCGCTCGCGCTGATCCGTGCTCACCATGATGTTAGGCCAGCTGGGGAAGCGGCCCGACACGTTAGGATCGCCGTTTGGCATCAGCTCGGCCTCGCTCCACTCGTTCCAGCCCCACTGTGCGCTGTGGCTGTCGAAGCGGGTGAAGGAGGAGGTGTGGTTGGCGGAGATCAAGATCCCCAGCTCGTCGTCGTTAAAGGTCTCGCTGATCAGCAGCGAGGCTTGGGGATCTGTCTCACCGGCGCGCTCGTTATAGTAGCCCTCGATAGAGCCGGCTACCTTACTGCCCACGTTGAGGGGCTTGAGGGTATCGATGTTGATGATGGCGCCTATGCCGCCTTCGGGCAGAGAGGCCTGCTGGGTCTTGTTGACCTGAATGCCACCAATCAGCTCGGCGGCGATCAGATCATAGTTAAAGTCGCGCCCCACGGTTTCCGAGGCGATCTTTCTGCCGTTGAGCGTGGTGACGTTGTAGTCGCCACTCAGACCACGCACAGTAACGCTCTGACCCTCGCCGCGCAGGCGGTTAACGCTTACCCCTGGGATACGCTGCATCGCCTCGGCGACGTTGCTGTCGGGGAATTTACCTATATCTTCGGCGACCAGGGCGTCGACCACATTGTCGGCTTCCTTCTTGATCGACTGCGCCTCTTTCAGACTGCTTAAGATCCCCCGCACCTCGATGACTTCCATCTCGGTCTCATCATTTTGTTGCTTCTCTTCGTCGTCGGCCCCGTAGGCGGGAAGTGAAGAGGCCAATGCAAGGCTAATCGCAAAGGCAAGATAATTTCTTTTCATAGTGTTCCCTTCGTGTTTTCAGGCTTTTTGAGCTTTATTGTTTGGGCTGAATTAATTCTTATCAGGCTCAATAAACTAATTTTTGAAATCAGTTCACCCTGATATTTATATCCCCGAGACTGGAAGGGAAACTTCCCGAAATAGTGCCTATGATTTCCAGAAAATATCCTAACGAATATTTAACATCAGGTATTTTCATGCTCACTACTTGAGTAAGTTTCACTCTGAACATTCCTGAAAATCAGGTATAACTTCCCGAAAAATAACTTATGTTTGTTAATCAAATGTATTTGGGTTAGCTTCGCTAAAGGTGGGTTAACCGGGGTTATCCTTATGTTCGAATGGGTCGAGAAAATTTCGTTTAGTGAAGCCAGTCCGTTAACGGCGCAGGCGCAGGACAATAAGTTTGGCTTTCATCGCAAGCGGCCAGAGGTGATGGCCCACAGCCATTGGCATGGACACATAGAGATTAACTACCTCTTTGATTGTTCAGCGGATTATTTGATTAACGGTCAGGAGATCTCTGTGCCCGAGGGACGGATGATCATCTTCTGGGCTTCGATCCCCCATCAGATGACCGCCTGTCATGGTGACGGTGAGATAGTCAATATCTACATTCCGCTGCAGGCCTTCCTCACCTGGATGCTGCCGGGGGAGTTTGTCAGCCAACTGCTCCACGGCGAGGTGATGGTGTCGGACAGCCTCTATGTGTGCGATCGCCAGCTGACGCAGATCTGGGAGGCGGATATCGCCAGCCAGGAGCCTCTGCTCGCCAGCCAGGTGATCAACGAGATCCGCAACCGTATCCGCCGCATGGCGATAGAGCATTACAGCACCTTTAATCTGGCCCATCGTAGCGGCCATGGGGTCGACAAGCCGGTGTTTGGTGGGCTTAACCATATCCAGACCATGCTGCGTTATATCGCCGACCATTATGATCAGAAGATCACCATAGAAAACGTGGCCATGTCCACCGGGCTGCACAAGAACTATGCGATGAAGCTCTTCAATCGCGTAATGAAAGTCTCAATAAAACAATATATTAACCAGCTACGGTTGCAACATGCCCAGGCCTTGCTGATCGATACCGAGAATCCTGTGCTGAACATAGCACTGGAGGCGGGATTTGGCTCGGTGAGCCGCTTCTATGACATCTTTCAGCGTGAGTTCAACATGTCGCCGCTGGAGTTTCGTCGCCGGGTGGGATGAGGGTTATTTTTCGAGAAAGTGTCATTGTTTTTTAGTAAGCCTGTTGCCGCGCTCGCGTGCTTCAATCTGTAAAGCGCTCGCGCTTAGCCCGTCCAGACTGGCTAATCAACAAAGGCGCAGCGAATAAAGGCTTGGCGGGTAAATAGAGAAGGCTATTTAACAAGAGTCTCTATTTCCTTGGATATTTATCGGCACGAGCCACTTATAAAAAATAATACTGAATAGTAATAACCGAGTGTCTTCGATTATTAGGTTAAGCCTTATCGGCTTATTTTATATTTTGACTATTATAAATAGCCAAATATTCGAATGACACAAGATAAAAACGTTATTAATACCGAGAAGAGTATGAAAAAAAGCATTTTATTATCGGCATGCGCAATCTCCATCCTATCGGCCTGTTCTCACCAAGCGCCCCGTTCAGGCGAGCAGCAAGTCGCCCCAGAAGCCCCTCAGGCCCAAATGCAGTTAAACGATCAGGTGCAGTTAAACGACTTGGCCAATACTCTGAATGACCGCTGGCAGTTAGGCGATGAGGGGATCACCTGGCAGGTACAGGACAAGCATGAGGATCATATCGAGATGAGCGGCGAGCAGATCTCGGCCATCATCTACTACGGCAGCGACGAGCAGGGACAGCTGACCCTGAAGCGTAAGCTGGTCTGGCCCATGCTACGCACCATTCCTAACGACACCCATGCCAGCCTGATCCATGATTTTCCCTTGAGCGTCTCGCCCGAGATCATGCTTGGTGGTATGCCGCTTGCGAAAGAGTCACTTGCGCGTGTGACCATAGATGGCACCCTTAATCTAACCAGCCAGCTATCCGATGCCCAGGGCAGCAAGGTACGCCTCAGTCGCACCCTGTCGCCCAGCACCACAGGGCCTAAGATGATCGAGCGCTTGCGGTTTACTAACCAGGGCGAGCAGGCCGTCACGCTGGAGTTTAAGCCTTTAGATTACAGGGTCGAGACGGATGCGGATAAGGGGGTCTATGGCCGCTATCTTATCCAGGCCAGCAGCGACAAGGCTGGGCAGTTCAGCCTGGCGCCCGGCAGCGACCTGGAGCTCTTCGTGACCTTTGAGGCCCACAGAGCCGACAAGCAAGTAGGTGAGGCGGGGCCTGGTCAGGCGCTAACTCAAGCGAACGTGCTAACGCCGGCACAAGAGCTAACGCCAGCTCAGGAGCTCTCTCCAGCACAAGAGATAGCCGCGCGTAAGGATTATGTGGCCCAGCTGAATCAAAACCTTCGTCTGGAGACGCCAGATCCTGTGCTCAACAAGATGTTCGAGTTTGCCAAGCTGCGCAGCGCCGAGTCTATCTTCAGGACCAAGGGCGGCCTGATGCATGGCCCCGGCGGCGGTCGCTACTACGCGGCGATCTGGGCCAACGATCAGGCGGAGTATATCAACCCCTTCTTCCCCTTCCTGGGGGATAAACGCGGCAACGAGTCGGCCATCAACAGCTTCGCCCACTTTGCCCGTTACATGAACGATGAGGGACGGGCGATCCCATCCTCTATCATCGCCGAGGGTGACGATTACTGGAACGGCGCCGGTGACAGGGGCGATTGTGCCATGATCGCCTATGGTGCCAGCCGATTCGCCCTGGCCTATGGCAACAAGCAGCAGGCCCGCGCGCTCCTGCCTCTCATCGACTGGTGTATCGACTTTAGCTACAAGAAGCAGACCCAAGATGGGGTAATCGCCTCCGACAGCGATGAGCTGGAGGGACGTTTCCCCGCAGGAGAGGTGAACCTCAGCACCAACATGTTGACCTATGGTGCGCTGATCTCCTCGGCCTACCTGAATCAGGAGCTGGGCCACACGGAACTGGCCAGCGACTATCGCCAGCGAGCCGAGGCGCTAAAGGCCGCCATCGAGGGTTATTTTGGCGCGAACGTGCAGGGGTTCGATACCTATCAGTATTATCAAGGCAACGACAAGCTGAGGGCCTGGATCGCCTTACCGCTCACCTTCGGCATCTTCGACCGTAAGCAGGCGACCCTGGATGCCCTGCTGTCGGACTACCTGTGGAGCCCAGAAGGGATCTACAGCGAGGCGGGAAACAAGACCTTCTGGGACAGGGCGACCCTGTATGCCTTCAGGGGGATCTTCAGCGCCCAGGAGACAGACACCGCCATGCGCTACTTTAAGTATTATTCGCGCAAACGCCTGCTGGGTGAGCATGTGCCCTATGCGGTCGAGGCTTGGCCCGAGGGTAACCAGCGCCACCTCTCGGCCGAGAGCGCCCTTTACGCCCGGGTCGTGACCGAGGGGATCTTCGGCATGGAACCCACAGGCTTTAATCGCCTCAAGGTCGCCCCTTATCTACCGACCGGTTGGGATAACATGTGTTTAAGGGGGATCCGCGCCTTCAACAGCAAGGTAGATCTCTGCGTTAATCGCACTCAGGCTAAAGGCGATGATGCCTATCAGATCAGCGTCCAGCAGCCAGGCGGCAAGGAGCAGAAGTTTAGCTGGGACGGCAAGGGACCTGTGTTGCTCTCGCTCTAAGCTGTTATCGCTAACAAGCGCCTTTCTGGCCTTTAAGGGGGCGGAAGGGCGCGTCTTCAACTTGTTGCAAGTCAGGTTCGAATCGCCTTAGCCGAAATCGGAGGCCCTAGCTGTGAGCATCTTATCCATTGCCATCGTCGGTGGCGGCGCCAGTGGTTGGCTGGCCGCCAACCATCTGGGCCTGGCGCTCAAGGGAAGTAGCCCTAAGGTGAGCATTACCCTTATCGAATCGCCCGATGTCCCCACCATAGGGGTGGGGGAAGGCACAGTGCCCATGATCCGTAAGTCCCTGCAGGCGTTCGGCATTGAGGAGACGGCGCTGTTCAGGCGCTGTGATGCCAGCTTCAAGCAATCGATCAAGTTCATCAACTGGCGCCACCGCGCGCCTGGCAGCGAGATGAGCGCCTTTCATCACCTGTTCGACCCGCCCAGTCCCTTTGGTGTGGATCTCAGCGACTTCTGGCTCGATGGGCTCGCAAAGGGTGAGAACCCCATGGGGTTCGATGAGGCCCTGTCGCCCCAGCGATATAGCTGCGAGGCGCAAAAGGCGCCTAAGACGCTCGCCTCCGCACCCTATCAGGGGGCCCACGCCTATGCCTATCACTTCGACGCCGCCAAGTTTGCCGAGCTGCTCAGGGAGAACGCCATAGAGTGTTTCGGCGTCGAGCATATCCAAGATCACCTGCTCGAAGTCGAAACAGGCAGGCTTGAGACGGGCAGGCGTGGGACAGACAGTGTAGAAACGGACATGCTCACAGAGGGCAATGAAAGTAAAAATGATAAGAAGATAGTGGCGCTGCACCTGAGAGAGGGCGGTCGCCGCTGTTTCGACTTTTATCTTGACTGCTCAGGCTTTAGCGGCCTCTTGATGGAGAAAGCCCTCGGCGTCGAATTCATCTCCCTTGCGGATAAGCTTTGGATGAATAAGGCGTTAGTAACTCAGGTGGCCAGCGCGCCCAATGCGCCGCTGCCGCCCTATACCCAGGCGAGCGCCCATCAGGCCGGTTGGATCTGGGATATCGCCCTGCCCAAGCGGCGAGGCGTGGGTCTGGTCTATTGTGATCGCTACCTGAGCGACGATGAGGCTCGCCGAAAGCTCAAGCGGTATCTGGGTGACGAGCTGCCAAGTGCCGGCGAGTTTCGCAGCCTCACCATGCGGGTAGGCCACCTGCAAAAGTTCTGGCAGGGCAACTGCGTCGCACTTGGGCTGGCCCAGGGCTTTCTCGAGCCCCTGGAGGCGACCTCTATCCTGCTGACTGACTTCGCCGCGTCATTACTTGCGCGCAAATTTCCCACAGACAGTGAGACACTGCCAGTGCTTGAGGCCAGGTTTAATCGAATCGTTGGTCACGCCTGGCAGGCAGTGATTGACTTCGTGGCGCTGCATTATCAGCTGTCGGATCGCAGTGACTCAGCCTTCTGGCGCGACTATCGTACTCATCTGAGTGCACAGCCGGCGTCCGAGGAGCTGGCGCGGCGACTCGCCCTGTGGCAACACTTCACGCCCCATCCCGACGACTTCTTCTCTCAGTTCGAGGTGTTTGGCGTGGATAACTACCTCTATCTGCTCTACGGCATGGGCTTCAGTACGCAGCCCAAGGCGCTCGATGACGCGGCGCGCCAGCAGGCCTGGGCGCAGCTGGATAAGATCGCCCACGCCAAGGCTTTTCTGGCGCAGAAACTGCCGGATCACAGGGCCTTCATCCGGGCGTTAATTCAGGGCTAATCTCAGAGCTATTTTCAGGGTTACTCTCAGGCTTTATCTTTGGCCGAATATCAGGCTTAAGCGAGGTCAGGCTGGAAAGGTGTTACCAGTTCGCCCCGCGCTCCGCCAACGCCTGCTTGAGAAAATCGATAAACACCCTGAGCCGGGCGGGCATATGTTGCCGCTCCGGGGTGAGGGCGTAGATGCCATGTGTCGGCGCCTGGTAATCGCTGAGCACTGGCACCAGAGTGCCCGCAGCCAACTCCTCTTCCACCAGATACCTGGGCATCAGGGCGATCCCCATGCCATCGAGCAGCAGGCGGCGGATCACCTCGCTGTTATTCACTTTGATGTTGCCCCGGGGCTTGATTCGGCTCACCTCGCCGCGCCGCTCAAAACTCCACTCCAGTCCACCGCGAAAGTACGAATAGAAGAGGCAGTTGTGTCCCCTGAGATCCGCAAGGCTTCTGGGATGGCTCTGGTGCGCAAGATAGTCGGGGGAGGCGCACAGCAGGCTGTGACAGGGGGCGAGCTTTACCGCAACCAGGCTGGAATCTGGCAGATCGCCTATTCGCACCACCATATCCAGGCCCTCTTTAAGCAGATCCACCACGCGATCGTCCAGGCTCACCTCTAAGTTGATGGTGGGGTATTGGCGGCTAAATTCGCTCAGCAGCGGCGCGATATGACGCTGACCGAAGACGTTGGGCAGGCTCACCTTTAAGCTGCCCTGAACTGCCCCCTGTTGGCTGGCCAGGGCATCCTGGGCCTGCTGCATCAGGGCGGCCGCCTGGTGCACATATTCATAATACTGCCTGCCGGCATCTGTGAGGTGCAGTCTGCGGGTGGTGCGCTGGATAAGCTTGACCCCTAAGGCTTGCTCTAAGGCGCTGATGCGCTTACTTACCGCCGACTTGTTGATGCCTAAACGCCTTGCGGCCTCGGAGAAACTGCCCAGTTCGACGACTGAGACAAACAGGGGAATGTTGGCGTAGATGTCCAAATATAGTTTCCATTATGGCAACAAAGAGTTTCGAATATAACGGATTATCTATTTCATAGAAACAGATTAAAGTGGCGCCATCGAGATTAAGATGACTAATAAGACGCTATTTAGCGTGGAACGAGACGATGACGAAAGAGCTAATACCACAACTTATGCCACAAGAACCGACAGGCCAGGCTCACATTGACCTTAAGCCACAGGTAAGCACGCCACTAAATCTGATGCTTGGGCTGCTGGGCGGAGTGGCCCTGGCAGTAATGATCGCCCTAAACAGCGAGCTGGCCAAGTATGGCTCGCCGCTGCTGGCCTCTTGGGTCGCCCATGGGGTCGGCACTCTAGTAGCCCTCCTACTGCTGGGCGCGGTGCGCCTGAGACAAGGTGCGCTTACAAGGCGCAACGAGGCGGCGCCCTGGTGGGCCTATCTAGGAGGCTTGCCCGGCGCCTTCACCGTGGTGCTGGGAGCCATGACGGTCAACAGCGCATTGGGGCTGAGCGCCAGCATCGCCTTCATCATGGCGGGGCAGATCCTCTTCGGCCTGGTGTGCGATAGCCTGGGCTTGTTTGGCATGGCGAGGCGCCGCCTGAGTAGGGGGCAGGGTGCTGCTCTGACCGTGATGACCCTTGGCGCCCTGATTGTCTTGCTGGCTCAGGAGGGCGCGTGATGCTAACGCTTCTTCTGCTTGCGCTGCTTAACGGCGTCTGTATCGGTCTTTGCCGTATCCTCAATGGTCGTCTGGGTCAGGCGAGCGATGCCTACTATGCTTCGCTCTGGAACCATGGCGTGGGCTTTATCTTCTTGAGTCTACTGCTGGTGTCTATGCCGACTCCGCCCATCGCGGTCCTGCTCGATGCCCCCCTCTATGCCTGGCTAGGCGGCGTCGTGGGTGCGGTGTTTGTGGTGCTCAACACCCTGGTTATCCTAAGGCTGGGCGCGACCCTCTGCAGCCTGCTGGTGATCTCGGGTCAGCTGCTGAGCGGCGTGCTGTTCGACCTTGTGGTCAAGGCGGTCAATCCGCTGCAGCTGCTTGGGGTGATCATCATCTTCGCCGGTGTGCTGGCTTTTCGCCGCATGGAGGCGAAAAGTGTCGAGCGGCAGGAGTTTGAGCTGGAGCAGCGAGAGACTAAACACTGAATGGTTATCGTCTTATGTTCATGCCTGTGCTTGTTAGTCAGTAAAAAGGCGAGTGAGACAATCGCCGCACTCGCCAAATGGCCAATACCGTCTGAAGATTAATGGCCGTTTTGAATCAGCACAGGCACGGCCCAGTCGGCATGATCGAAGTTGATGTTATCGCCGCCGTCTGTGGTGACCAGACGCATCTGCTGGGCGCCGCTGACATCGACGGCGATGGCATGGGGTGAATCGCTGCCAAGCAGTGCGCCAGAGTCGTAGGCGAGCTGGCCGTCGAGGTAGATCTCAAAGGCCACACTGCCATTGCTACCGGTCTCATCGTCAACGCCGACCTTGGCCTCGAAGTCGCTATAGAGGCCCTTTAGGTCGTAAACAAGTTCGCTGGTGGAGTGGGTACCTATGCCAGTCGCAAAGGTCTGGCCGCCCAGGGTGAGCGGATTGCCCTCTATGCTCCTGTCATACTGCATGTTGCCCCAACCTGTGCTGGCACTTAGGGGCGTGAGGCTGGTCAGCGGCACTGTTACCTTCCGGGTCAGGCGGGGCTGTAGCCAGTCGGCGTGATCGCTGTTGATGCCATCGCCGCCATCCTCAATAACCAGCCTAAGCTGCGAGACTCCCACGACATCCAGATCGAGCGCACTGGCGGCGTCAATGCCTGTCTTCACGCCTGAGTCGAACGCCAGCTGATTGTCAAGATAGACCTTGAAGCGCACCGAGCCGTTGCTGCCCACCTCATCGTCAACCCCCACCAGAGCGGTAAAGCCTTGGTACTGTCCCTGCAGGTCGTAGATGATCTCGCCACTTGCATGTGTGCCTATGCCGTTATCGTATTGCTGACCGCCGACTCTCAGGGGGTTACCGTCCACGCTCTTATTAAGATTGATGCTGCCCCAGTCGCTCTGCTGGCTGACGGGCGTAAGATCTATCAGTGGTGTCCAGGCAACAGGCGGCTCTACCGGTGGTTCGACCGGCGGCTCGGTGCCATCTTCTGAGGTCGAGACAACAATGCTCTGGCCGCCGTTGAGGTCGAGATCCACATAGGAGATGGTGACGCCGTTGATGCTGGCCTGGCTGGCAGTCAGGGCCTGACCATCTACATAGAGACTTGGGTAGCTGCCGATAAACTGGGCACGCCAGGTCAGGGGCTCGCCGCTACCTGCGCTACGGCTCAGTGTCGTGCTGTGCTGACTGTCGTGACGCAGAGTGAGCAGGCTGTCTATCTCCCTGTGATAGTCGCCGGTCTGCATCAGGCTCTGGCCAAGGGGCAGGTTGGCTACCTCGACATGCCCAAGGCTCGCCGGCAGGCGCGATAGGGTGCTGATGCTATGCTGGGGCACATTGGGCTCGAAGCCCATCATATGGGTCACCAGGTTGGAGACGTTGGTAAAGGCGATCTCCGGATAGGTCTTGATCACCTGATCGTCACCGCGATCGGCGAAGAAGCGTTTGAGCCCTGCCTGCATCCAATACCAGCCGCGGTCGTTCTGGCCGTAGTTGAAGAAGGCCTCAGGCAGGTAGGTTTTGGCCTCTTCGTTGAGGCTTTCCGAGTTATCGTGGATAAAGCTTAGATAGGCGTCGGCCTTAGCCCCAGGCTCCAGCAGATCTTTCATCGGCATGAAGAAGCTGTTTTCATGGCCCCAGCCGAAGATGGCGTTGCCATAGCCGTCAAATGCCCTGGCATAGGTCATCTGTTTATCGTCGTACCAGCGGGTCTGGAAATCGCTCAGCAGTGACTGGGCACTGGCCCGATACTGGTCGGCCTTGGCGATAAGCGTCGCGGCTTCCTGGCTGTCGTTCACCAGTTGCGCCTTGGCGCGCAGCATCTGCTCATAGGCCAGTATGGCCTGGTACTGAACCCCCAGGGTATCGCCGGCTTCGACCACACGGTTCATGTTGTTCTCGATGCGGTAGAGGTCACGGTTTTCCGTGGGAGTCTGGCTGAAATCCAGTGTTAGATTTACATCCTGCAGATTGTTCCAGTCCAGGGTGACGCTGCGTTGACTCAAGATGGCATCGGCGTAGCTATGGGAGCCAGATTCTACCACCAGGCGGGCCTGGCTGGCGTCGCTAAATTGGAAGCCGAAGGAGAACTTATAGCGATAGGAGCTGTTACCTATGATCCTATCCAGGTAGCTCTTGCTGATGACGACCTGATTGCCGCTGATGCTGTAGTCACTGCCCGGCACCAAGGGGGTCTTGCCGTCGGTGAGTTTGGTCAGTGTAACGCCGGGCGCTCGGTTAAAGCTGAGCAGCAGATCTTGGGTCGGCTGGGTATTTTCGATAAACAGGTAGTCGTTAGAGAGGATAGGCGCCTCGCCCGTGGCGGAAGTCAGGTTGTTTATTCTGACCCTGAGGTAGTCGTCGCGGCCGTTTCTAAATCTCACCTTAAGGCTCATGTCCTGCACATGGAGTCGGGCGAAGTAGCCCTTGTCTATGATGAGACTGCCGCCTTGCTGATCCGCCGACAGGCTAAAGCTGAGTTCGTTGTCACCGATATGGCTGGCGCCCTCAAACTCCCACAGGGTGGGCAGTATCCCTTCGTTACCGCGGTTGTCGACTATGCCGTTGCCGTTAAAGTCGTAACGACTGGCGAACTCATTGAGCAGCTGCTCACCATAGTCCATGAAGGTCTGGGATAACCAGCGCTCATCGCCGGTAAATCGATACATGCGATAGACTTTTTCTAACAGCTCAAGCGGCGCGGGCAGTTCCTGAAAACCTGCATCCATATAGTAAGGTGCGCCGTAGAAGTTGTAGGACCATAGGGTCCAGTATTCCTGCCAGAAACTCTTAGGGCGCGCCGAGGCCCAGGGGTCTAAGGGGTCGAGATTGGGGTCGCTGACTTCAACTCGCTTATCCTGCAGGGCGTCGAAGGCGAAGCGGGTCAGCATGTCGATATTTTCTTCGTTGAGGCTCAGCAGGGCCGCCCCCTCTGTCTGATGGGCGACATCCCGCAGGCAGAAGTTTTCTCTGTAGCCTGTGGCATTGGCCGTCGGTGTGCCGTGGTAGCTGCCCCACAGGGAGGGGACGGCGGGTACCCCAGCGTCGCGAAACTTAGTGATCCGCGCGGCTTCTTCCGTGGTGGGGTATTGCTGAGGGCCGACCACCAGATAGTCGTAGATGTAATCGACCGAACGGGCGATGGCGAGATCCAGCTGAGGATCGCTGGAGCTAACTGTGATCTGGGTGTCTGGCCTGATCCTGGGGTCGCGGATCAGGCCATCGGCCAGACCGGCCTTGGGTAGGGTGCCCAGCGCGAGGCCGATAGCCAGGGTGAGAGTTACACAGGGTCTTGGGGTTATTTTCATTGTTAAACTCCTGATGAGTCATTTATACATGATGATTAACCTCAGCAACTTCAGCCGAATCAACAGTTTGGCTATGCAATAATTATCGGTGGCTTTCTTTTTGATAAGCCAGACTATCCAAGCATCCCAAGTTGTAATGGATCACCTCGAAAATACCTCAATCATTATTGAAAAATCAGTTTTGGGCTTTTTAACACCTTTTGCTGCCAGCCTGATTTTGCCGCCAATAGTTGGCCCGCTATGCTCCGGCCGCAAAGCTTTAACCGCAACGTTTTGGTCGTAAAGTTTTGGCGGCGATTGTCGGGCTAAGATAGTCATTTTGTTTGCACGGAATCGAATTAAGATTGCGCGGTAGAGAGGGGCTCATGCAGATCAGGCAAGAAAATGGGAAACAAAAGCCCCTTTTCAGGAATGACGAAGCAGGGGCAACTGGCCGAGCATAGCGATCACTTAAGAACCAAGGATGTAGATCGCTATTATGTTTCAAAAGACCCAGGCTAAGTCGCAGTTTTCAACCGATGAACACCCCCATCGCCGTTTCAATCCCCTCACCGGCGAGTGGGTGTTGCTGTCACCACATAGAAGTAAGCGGCCCTGGCAGGGACAGACCGAGGCGCTGGATCTGACCACGGCGCCCAGCTACGACAGCGAGTGCTTCCTCTGCCCTGGCAATAAACGCATCAATGGCGAGCAAAACCCCAAGTACGACACCACCTTCGTGTTTCAAAACGACTTCGCGGCCCTCAATAGTGACGGTCCCAAAGCTCAGGGGGAGGACCCGCTGTTTCGCTTCGAGACGGTAGAGGGGGAGAGTCGCGTGCTCTGCTTCTCACCGGATCACAGCCTGACGCTAGCGCAGCTCGACCCCGAGGCGATGCAGGCGGTGATCGCCGCCTGGCAGAGCCAGAGCGAGCTATTGGGGAAGAAGTATCTCTGGGTGCAGGTATTTGAAAACAAGGGCGCCGCCATGGGCTGCTCTAACCCCCATCCCCATGGGCAGATCTGGGCCCATAACCACCTTCCCACCTTGGTGGCGACGAAACAGCAGCGCCTTGCGGATTACTACCAGCAGCATCACAGCAACCTCCTGGGCGACTATGTCGAGCGCGAGCTACAGCAAGAAGTGCGCATTGTGGTAAGCAACCATGATTGGGTGGCGCTTGTGCCTTACTGGGCCAGCTGGCCCTTCGAGACCCTCGTGCTGCCAAGATTTGATATTAGGCGCATGACCGAGCTGACCGCCGAAACCCGTGAAAGCCTGGGGGAGATCATAGGGGCGCTCACCGTGCGTTACGACAACCTGTTCCAGTGCGCCTTTCCCTATTCCATGGGTTGGCACGGCGCGCCGTTTGATGGCCAGGATCACCCCGAGTGGTGCCTGCACGCTCATTTTTATCCGCCGCTGCTGCGTAGCGCCAGCGTGAAAAAATTCATGGTGGGGTACGAGCTGCTGGCCGAGATCCAGCGGGACATCACCCCAGAGCAGGCCGCCGCACGTCTGAGGGAACAATCCCCAATCCACTACAAGAGTAGCCATTACAAGAACAGCCACAACAAGCAGAGCCAATAAAAACACAGATAAAGCCAGGCTTTAAATAAAAGGACAGAAAGATGAAAAATGGCGAGCTAACTCAAGCCCTTCCCTATGCCTTCAACCAGGCCTTCGGCCAAGAAGCAGCGTTGGTGGCCTATGCCCCGGGGCGGGTCAATTTGATAGGCGATCATACCGATTACAACCTGGGCTGGGTATTACCAGTGGCGCTCGACAGGGGCACCTCGGTGGCTGCATCACAGCGCGATGATAGCCAGATCCAGGTGGTGGCGAGAGACATGGACAACGAGAAGGTTAGCTTTTCGCTCGATGACCAGGCAATGGCGCAGATGCCACTGGATAGCGTCTCGCCCTGGAGCAACTATGTGCGCGGTACGGTGAAGATGCTAAGCGCCTATCTGGCCGAGACGGGTCAGCCACCTCTCAGGGGCGCCAGCCTGATGATTAGCGGCAATCTACCTAAAGGAGCGGGGCTTAGCTCATCGGCCTCTCTTGAGATGGCGCTTATCAAGGCCTTCGCCGGGCTGTTCGATCTCAAGGTCGACGGCATAAAAGCCGCGCAGCTGGGCCAGCAGGCGGAGAATGAATTCGTTGGCTGTAACTGCGGCATCATGGATCAGCTGATCTCGGCGATGGGAGAGGCGGAGCGCGCCATGCTGATCGATTGCAGCGATCTCGCTATCAAACAGGTGCCGCTGCCAGCGGGGCTAAGGCTGATGATCATCAACTCTAACGTGAAGCGGACGCTGGTAGGCAGCGAATATAACCTGAGGCGCGAGCAGTGCCAGCAGGTGGCGCAGCATTTCGGCGTCAGCTCCCTGCGGCAGGTGAGCTATGAGCAGCTGTGTCGGGCAGAAGCCTCGCTCGAGCCGACCCTGTTTCGGCGTGCCCGCCATGTGGTGAGTGAAAACGCCCGGGTGCTTGAGATGGCTGAGGCGCTAAGCGCAGGCGACAACGCTTACATCGGCCGTCTGATGGCCGCCTCTCATCGCTCGCTGCGAGATGATTTTGCCGTGAGCACCCCAGAGGTGGATTGTCTGGTGGAGCTGGTTAGCGAGGTGCTGGGCATGGATGGCGGCGCGCGCATGACTGGCGGCGGCTTCGGTGGCTGCGTGGTCGCTCTGTTGCCGGAGCACAAGATAGCCGAGGTGCGCGAGACAATCGCCGTCGAGTATCAGGCAAGGACAGGGTTGACGGCGGATATCTATCTGTGCCAAAGCGGGGCGGGGGCCTTCGCCTAAGCGCTTAAGCGTCTAAGTGCTTAAGCCTGTTTGGGGGCGGGCCAGAGGCTCGCCATAGAAAACGATAAGAATAAGAGAAGACGACTATGTTAGAGACACTGGATATTGGCATTTTGCTGGTCTACGCCCTTGGGCTGCTGGGGCTGGCGCTGTGGATCTCCCGCCAGGACAAACGTCATGAGCGAGACACAAAGGACTACTTTCTGGCAGGCAAGGCCTTGCCCTGGTGGGCGATCGGCGCCTCACTCATCGCCTCTAACATCTCCGCCGAGCAGATCATCGGCATGTCGGGCTCTGGTTATGCCATCGGTCTGGCCATCGCCTCCTACGAGTGGATGGCGGCGATCACCTTGATCTTGGTGGGCAAGTATATGCTGCCCATCTTCATCAAGAACGAGATCTACACCATGCCCCAGTACCTGGAGCAGCGCTTCGACAAGCGGGTGAAGACCACACTGGCGCTGTTCTGGTTATCTGTCTACATCTTGGTCAACCTCACCGCCGTGCTCTGGCTCGGCGGCCTGGCGATCGAGACGGTGGCGGGGATCGACTGGCTCTATGGCATGGTGTTCCTGGCGCTGTTTTCCCTGGCCTACTCCCTCTATGGTGGCCTCAAGGCGGTGGCCTACACGGATATCATTCAGGTAGTGCTGCTGATCTTCGGTGGCTTGCTGCTCAGCTATCTGGCGCTGGATAGGGTCGCCGACGGGCAGGGCGTCTTGGCCGGATTCGACAGGCTTTCCAGCGCCTTGCCGGAACATTTCGAGATGATCCTGAGTCAGAGTAACCCCCACTACATGAGCCTGCCGGGGATCTCTGTGCTGGTGGGCGGCTTGTGGATCATGAACATCAGCTACTGGGGCTTTAATCAATACATCATACAGCGCGCCCTGGCGGCCAAGAGCGTGGCCGAGGCGCAGAAAGGGATCGCCTTCGCCGCCTATCTTAAGCTCTTGATGCCGCTCATCGTGGTGCTGCCGGGGATCGCCGCCGTGCTCCTCTATCCCGGGCTGGAGTCGCCGGATCAGGCCTATCCTTCCATGATGGCCCTGATGCCCGCCGGGGTGAAGGGGCTGGTGTTTGCCGCGCTAGTGGCGGCCATCGTTTCCTCCCTGGCCTCCATGACCAACAGCATCTCGACCATATTCACCATGGATATCTATGCCATGCTGCGCCCGGCCAAATCCGAGGGGCACTATGTGTTGGTGGGCAGGCTTTCTAGCCTGATAAGCCTGTTGATCGCCCTGGTGATGGCCCAGCCGCTGCTGGGTGAGTTCGAGCAGGCCTTTCAATATATTCAGGAGTTTACCGGGGTCTTCACCCCAGGGATCGTGGTGATCTTCCTAACGGGCATGTTCTGGCGCAGGGCGACCTCTCAAGGCGCGCTGGCGGCGGCGCTGGGCTCGGCCATCTTCTCCTTCGGCCTGAGGTTCTACTGGCCCGAGCTGCCCTTCATGGATCGCATCGGCCTGGTGTTCCTGCTCTGTCTGGCTCTTAGCGTGCTGGTTTCCCTCATGGGGCGCTCGCTCGAAGAGGGGGCGAGTGTGGCGCTAGGCGGCGTCAGCTTCAAGACGGGCAGAGCTTTCAACGTCAGCGCCCTCGGGGTGGTGGTGATCCTCAACTTTCTCTATGTCACCTGGTGGTAAGGAGGTGCCAGAGATGAAAGGGGAGAAGATGAGCATCTTAGTCACGGGTGGCGCGGGCTATATCGGCTCCCATGCCTGCGTCGAGCTGCTGAGCGCCGGGCATCAGTTGGTGGTGCTGGATAACCTGTCGCGGGCCAAATTCGAGTCCCTGGCGCGGGTCGAGCAGATCACCGCGGCCAAACTTACCTTCGTCGAGGGGGATATTCGCGATGAGCGGACGCTGGATGCCCTGTTTTCCCATTACCATATCGATGCCGTGATGCACTTTGCCGGGCTCAAGGCGGTGGGGGAGTCGACCCGGCTGCCACTGGAATACTACGACAACAATGTGGTCGGCTCCATGCGCCTGCTTAGCGCCATGACTCGCCACGGGGTGAAGACCCTGGTCTTCTCCTCCTCGGCCACCGTCTATGGGGCCAATCCGCCGCTGCCCATAATGGAAGCGGCACCCCGTTCCAGCACTAACCCCTATGGCCAGACCAAGCTGGTGGTGGAGCAGATGTGCGCCGAGTGGGCTAACGCAAAGCAAGATGTCAGCGTGATCCTGCTGCGCTACTTTAATCCAGTCGGCGCCCACGAATCCGGACTGATTGGCGAAGATCCCAAGGGGGAGCCCAATAATCTATTGCCCTATATCACCCAGGTCGCCATGGGGCATCGGCCCTATCTGTCTGTATTTGGTAGCGACTATGCCACAACCGATGGCACAGGCGTGCGCGACTATATCCATGTGATGGATCTGGTGCAGGGGCACCTGGCGGCCCTGACGCGCCTACATGGGGTGGCGGGCTGTCATACCTTTAATCTGGGTTCGGGGCAGGGTTATTCTGTGCTTGAGATGGTTAGGGCCTTCGAGCAGGCGAGCGGTAAAGACATTGCGCTGCATATGGCGCCGCGCCGCCCAGGGGATATCGCCGCCAGCTATGCCTGCCCAGATAAGGCGGCCCGGGAGCTCGACTGGCGGGTGGCGAGAGATCTTTCGCAGATGATGCAAGACAGCTGGCGCTGGCAGTGTCGCAATCCCCGGGGATATAGCTAAACAGCTTCTTAACTCGCTGGCAGGATAATCGCTATTTGCAGGCCTTGTATTGGTTGCTGATGGGGTCATATTCGAACCCTGAGGCGGCCAGCTTTTGCTCCAGCTGGGCACTGGGAATGTCCAGCTGGTAGAAGAGGTCTTGCCTATCATGACAGTTCAGCCTGAGCTGCTCGTTGACTATGCCCACCAGAATATCGCCGCTTAGCTGGGTTAAGTGGTAATCCATCTCGTCCTCCTGCATCTGAGTATGCATCTGTTATAGGTTTAGCCCAGTTTTTATGGGCTGACAACGGCGCTGTTACTCGGCTCAGCCCTTTGATGACACCTCTTTCCATAGCTATTTACAACGATATTTAACTGTTAACACGATATTTAGTGATGACGTATCACGATATTTCGTGAACGTTTGATCTTATTCTAACTTCCTGTCGATACAGCCCTTTTATCCAGTGCTGGCACGTTAGCTGCTGGTAGAGAGAGGTCATTGGGAATACCCAAGCTAACAAAAAAACAGCGTAAACACTGATAAAGGGAAAATGTGATGAATAAGAAGTTATTGGCTCTGTTGATCCCATCTGTATTGATGGCCAGCTCGGCGCAGGCTATCGAGTTATACAAGGATCAAACCAATGCTCTGAATATGATGGGCTGGCTTGGTTTCGCCGCGGTTAACGATGGTGATGACACCGCCGTGGTTGATAATTTTTCGCGTGTCGGCTTCCGATTCGACCGCCAGGAGAAGAACGGCTGGCGCAGCTTCGCTCACACCGAGTGGGGCATCAACATGGTCACCAGCGATGACTCGCTCAAATATGTGGGCGGCCAGCTGGGCGCGCAGAAGACATCAGACTTCCTGTTTAACCGTTTAGGTTATGTCGGCCTGTCACACGCCAAGTGGGGTAGCCTGAGTTTTGGTAAGCAATGGGGCGCCTACTATGACGTGGCGTACACCACAGACGTGCTCAACGTCTATACCGGCTACTCGGTCGGCGCCTATACCTTCGGTGACGGTGGCCTAACGGGCGCGGGCCGTGCCGACTCAGCCTTCATCTATCGTAACAGCTTCGGCGATCTGGATATCGCGCTGCAATACGCCGCCAAGCAAAATGGTGACGTCGCCCTGTTTGATAAGAATGGTCAGGCGGTGGACGATGGCTCTCACCTGAGCTTCGACACCAGCTATGGTGCCAACCTGACCTATCATGTGACCGATAAGTTTAAGGTACTTGCCGGCTTTAACCGCGGCGATTTCGAGGGTGAGCTGGCCGGAGTTAGCGTCGATGATACCAACGAGATCATAGGTATCGGCGCCCAGTATGGCTCCTTCTACCAGTATGCGCCTGGCCGCTACGCCAAGGGCCTCTATGTCGGTTTCAACGCCCATCAGAGCAAGCAAAACGAATTGGTGGCCGGTCAGCTTTATGACTCTACCGGCGCCGAGTTCCTGGTGGCCTACCACTATGACAATGGTTTCGTGCCTAGCTTCCTGATCTCTTATCAGGATCTGGATACCGACGAGACTACGGCCATCAAGGGTAACTGGACACGTCAGTTTGCCGTGCTAGGCCTGCACTATCGCTACAGCCGAGATACCGTGATGTTTGCCGAAGCCAAGTTCGACTTCAGCGACATGGATGACAAAGGTTTCGAGGCGGCACAAGACAACAGCTACGCCGTCGGTATCCGCTACTTCTTCTAGTTTGATTGTTCCCTGCAAGGTTCAAAGCACTCCTCGGAGTGCTTTTTTTGGTCTCTGATATTTAAAGGCTTAGCGCCAGTTTCTAACGCTAAGCACTTAACACCAAGTATTAAGCACCAAGCTTTTAACACTGGCAGTTAGCACAGCCCCAGCTTCTTCATCTTGCTGCGCAGTGTGTTGGGGTTGATGTCCAGCATCTCGGCGGCGCCGCCCGGCCCATAGAGTTTACCGCCGGTGATCCGCATCGCATGGGCGATATACTTACTCACCATCACATCCAGGGGCACCAGTTTATCGCTGGCGTGGCTGGGATCGATAATGATGGTCTCATGTTTGCCGCTGGCCGCGGGCTCCACCTTGTCCACCTGAGTAAGGTTGAAGTTTAGCGGCCCCTCTGGGGCCTCGATCATCGCCCGCTCCAGCACGTTGATCAGCTCACGCACGTTGCCCGGCCAATGGTAGTGATTCAGACTGTCAAGTTGTTCACTGCTGACCCTGGGGAGCTTGTCCAGATTAAACTTGGCCGCCAGCACCTCGATAAAGTGCTGCACCAGCAGGGGAATATCCGAGCGGCGTTGACGCAGCGAAGGGATCTCGATAGGAAAGACTGCCAGGCGGTACCAGAGATCTTCACGAAAGGTCTGCTTCTTCACCATGGCCTGCAGGTTTCTGTGGGTGGCCGCGATCACCCGAATATCCAAGTTGATGGCATCGAAACCGCCCACCCGGGTGATGGTGCCGTTCTGCAGCACCCGCAGCAGCCGCACCTGTACCGACAGGGGCAGTTCGCCGATCTCGTCTAAGAAGATGGTGCCGCCGTTGGCCTGTTCGAAGAAACCTGCCTTGCGATGCTCGGCGCCGGTGAAGGCGCCTTTCTCATAGCCAAACAGCTCAGAGTCGATGAGGCTTTCTGGGATGGCGCCGCAGTTGACCTTGATGAAGGGCTTGTCGGCCCGCTGTGACTTGCAGTGAACGGCGTTGGCAATCACCTCCTTACCACAGCCGGTTTCCCCCAGGATCAACACGCTGGTATGCAGCTTGGCGATCGCCTCCACCTGGGTCATCACCCGCTTAAGGCCAGAGTCAGCACCTATCACCCCGCAGGGGTTGAAGGCCTGTTTGAGTAGGCGGTTTTGTTGGGTGAGCGCCTGATTGGCCCTGAGCAGGTTACGCCCCTTGAGATTAAACGCGGTGATTAGCGACAGGGTATCCTTGTGGGGCTCGATAAGCTCGGCGTGGCGATGACAAAACTGCGCCTTCTGCTTGGCATAGAAACCCACCACCCCCAGATGGGTGTTACCGCTCAGCATGCGCAGCAGAATCACCGACTGGATATTGGGGATCACCTGAGGCGCCACGAAGCCTGTCACCTGATCGTGCTCGAGATCGTTGATGATGCGGATCACCGGACGGTCGGGCTGGCTCAGCAGGGCCTCCATCTCGGCGGAGATCTTCACCTGTTTATTCAGCGCCGTGGTCTGCGCCTCATCCACATGGGCCAGAAACTGGATGTCACCATATTCGGGGCGGTAGATGTTGAGGTAGATGCCGTCGATAGGCAGGTGCTGCCTGACATATTCGAAGTAGGCCCGCAGGGACTGCTCCAGCTCCAGGCTGCTGCACAGTCGCTGGGTGGCTTCGAAATAGAATTGTTTTTGCATTGAAATGTCACGGTGATCACGAAGTTTCGTGATTGTAGATCATCATATTTCGTGATTCTGTGCCCCCCTTCATAAATTGTTCCTTATCCCCCCTCTTTTTAGGTAGTTGGCATGCCGGGTGCAATCTTATCTGCATGAAATCGAGGCGAATTCCCCCGATTCTACTTTGCTCAAATGGTCGAAAGGAAAATTAAAAATGAAACAGAAAGATCTGATAAGCCCGGGTCGTCGCCAGCTGTTAAAAGGCGGCGCCGCGATGGCCGTCAGTGTGGCGGGACTGGGCGCCATGAGCGCCCAGGCGGCCGAGTGTAGTGGCGATAAACCGCCCCATTTTGACGAGATAGTCGATGTCTTGGTGATCGGCAGCGGTTTCGCCGGTATGTCGGCGGCGCTGCAGGCCAAAGAGGCCGGTGCCAGCGTCATGGTGATCGACAAGATGCCCGTGTTTGGCGGCAACTCCACCATCAATGGCGGCGCCATGGCGGTGGCCGGTTCTAAGTTGCAGGCCAAGGAGGGGATCAAGGATTCGGTCGATACCATGGTGGCCGACATGCTCAAGGCGGGTCGCGGCATGAACGATGTCGAGATGCTCAAGCTGGTGTGTAACGGCACCGCCGAGTCCTGTCAGTGGCTGGAGGCCTATGGCGTCGAGTGGAAGCCTTTTGTGCAGCACTTCGGTGGTCACTCGCTGCCACGTGTGCTGCAGACGGTGCAGAGCTCTGGCGCCGGCATCATTCGTCCCCTGATCAAGGCGGCTAAGCAACATGGTATCGAGATGCGAAATCAGACCAAGCTCGAATCTTTCGTGAAAGATCCGGCCGGTCGCGTGATCGGTGTCCAAGTTCGCGATGGCTATTATTTCCCGCAGGAGCGCACGGGTAAAATGCGGCTTATCGGCGCGCGCAAAGGGGTGATCATGGCCACCGGCGGCTTCTCTCGCGATCTCGAGTATCGTCAGATGCAGCAGCCTGAATTAAATGGCGATCTCGACTCGACCAACCATCCCGGCGCGACCTCTGAGGCCCTCAAGCAGATGATGTTGATCGGCGCCAACCCGATCCATCTGGATCAGATCCAGCTCGGTCCCTGGGCATCACCGGACGAGAAGGGCTTCGGCACCGCCTCTCAGTTCAACACCATCGCTACTTATCCCAGCGGCATAGTGGTGGATGTGCGTACCGGCGAGCGTTTCTTCAACGAGCTGGCTGACCGTAAGGCCCGCGCCGACGCCATCATGACCCGCCGTGATGACCAGGGTAATCCCGTCTATCCCGTGGGCTTTACCAATGCCAAGGGCGCGGCCCAGGCCCAGACATTGGAGTGGGGTCTTAAGTACAAGGTGATCCAGAAGGCGGACACATTAGAAGAACTCGCGGCCCTGTATCAGATCCCCGCCAAGGCATTGAAAGCCCAGGTGGCGCGCTGGAACGACGCGGTAAAAGCCGGCGAAGACAAGGAGTTTGGTCGCCCCATGCAGAAGGCCATGGCGCTGGAAGAGGGCCCTTGGTATGGCGTGCGTATGTGGCCCAAGGTGCACTACTGCATGGGCGGCGTGAAGGTGAATACTCAGTCTCAGGTGCTGCACCTGGTGAGCAACGAGCCGATCGACGGCCTGTATGCCGCCGGTGAGGCGACGGGTGGCATCCATGGGGCGAGCCGTCTCGGCGCCTGCGCCGTGGCAGAAGGTGTGGTGACGGGCAGAAACGCCGGTCGTATCTGCGCGGCGAGCGCGGCAATCGAATTAAAACAGGCTTAGCACAGGTGTGCAGCCGAGAAAAATATTAAGGAATTGATGATGAAAAAAGTAAATACTCTGTTGGCAACTACAGCCCTGGCAACTAGCGCCTTGGCGATGACCTCTGGCGCCGCTATGGCAAGCGATACCGTGGTACTCGACGGTCAGCATCTGACTCAGGCTCAGGCCTGGGCAATCGCCGATGGCGCTAAGGTAGATATCGCGCCTCAGGCGGCCTCCGCTTTGGTGAAGGCTCACGATCTGCTGATGGAAGCGGCGCGTCTGGGTAAGCCTGTGTATGGTCTCACAGTAGGCGTTGGCCTGAACAAGGACCACAAGCTGTTCGATGCCAATGGCGAGCTAAGCGCCGAAGTGATGGCGGCCTCTAAATCCTTTAACTACAGCACCCTAAGAGCACACAGCGCGGGCGTTGGCGAGCCGATGCCGGTAAGACTCACCCGTGTCGCCCTGGCGGTTCGCCTGAACACCATCTTGTCTGGTCACACCGGCGTGCAGCCCTATGTGGCCGAGATCTATCAGGCCTACCTGAACCAAGGGATCACCCCTGTGATTCCATCGCTGGGTACAGTAGGCGAGGCGGACATTCTGCTGGCATCCCACGTGGGACTGGCGATGATCGGCGAGTGGGATGTGTTCTATCAAGGCAAGCGCATGAGCAGTGTCGAGGCGATGAGCAAGGCAGGCGTGAAGCCGCTTAAGCCTATCGGTAAAGATGCGCTCTCTATCCTGTCGAACAACTCGGTCGCCGTGGCCTACGCCATGCAAGGTTATCAGGACGCCGAGCATCTGCTAGAGGTCTCGCCAACCGTGTTTGGCCTGAGCCTGGAAGGGCTAAACGGTAACGTGGCGCCATTCCTGCCACAGACCAATGACATTCGTCCTTTCCCTTATCTGAAGGCGACCACAGAGGATATCTTGGGCTCACTCTCTGGCAGCTACCTGTGGGATCTCAACAGCGAGCGTCCGCTGCAAGACCCGCTGAGCTACCGCACCACCGCCTATACCCTGGCGAGTGCCCAGAAGGCGCTGTCGGATCTGGGCCAGGTGATCGACATTCAGATCAACCACTCAGACGATAACCCTGGGGTGATCCTGGGCGCGAGCAAGCAGTACGCCGAAAACTCTCAGGTGGCCAAGTATCTGGTAGAAGGCAAGGGCGGTGTGTTCCCAACCACCAACTTCGAGCCGCTCCCCGTGGCTCTGGCGGTGCAGCAACTGAGCGTGGCCCTGACTCATGTGTCTCACAACAGCGCCATGCGTACCATTCACCTGTCGGATGATCACTTTACCCATCTGCCACGCTTTTTGAGCGCGCCGGGTAACAATGGTCACGCATTCGGCGCCATCCAGAAGACCTTCGTGGACATGCAGGTGCGTAACAAGATGTTGGCGACGCCAGTGTCATTCGACGGCATTCAGATCGCCGGTAACATCGAAGACACCTTCACCAACCTTAAGCTGGCGAGCGACAACCTGATCCAAATAGTCGACAACATCAACACCATGTATGGCCTGGAGTTGTTGCACTCTACCCAGGCGATCGACCTGCGCAAGGCCGCCAACGCCGACCTTAAGCTAGGTAAGGCGACCCAGGCCATGTACCAGGCGTATCGTCAACAGGTGCCTTTCGTCGAGCTTGACCGTCCGTTTACGCCAGACATTCAGGCGTCACACGACTTCATCGTCAAGTACTGATGGCTTGGGCATTAGCCTAAGCAAGTTATTAGCTGGGGCGCTGGTCGCCCCACATTAAGGATTCAAGATGTTAAGAGTATTATCGGCCCTCTGTTTGGCGGCGCTACTGAGCGCGCCGGGTGCACAGGCCATGAAGCTGAAAGATTATCATAAAGAGATCATGACCAACGAGCAGGGCAAGGTGGAGTGCAGCGCCTGTCATGGCGAGGCGAAACGCAAGAGCATACCTAAGATGAGTGCCTGCGAGTCTTGCCACGGCACGGCGGCCGAGATGGCCGAGCTTACCAAGCGCCCCGAGGGGGCAGGCCACAGCGTAGAGCCGAATCCCCACGACAGCCTGCACTATGGCAGCGATCTTCCTTGTACCTACTGTCATCAGGAGCACAAGGAGAGCAAGGTGTACTGTAACCAGTGTCATGAGTTTAAGTACCCTAAGATGAAACGTTAGCCAAGTTAGGCTAGGGCGCCCAGTGCCGAGTCTGGGGACAAGGGCCACAGCGCACGCTCCCGCTGCTGTGGCCTTTTTCTTTGCTTTTTCTTTACCTCTTTCCCGCAATTTCCCAGCTATTACCTTCAGTTATTCGATTAAATAAGCTAATTTGTCTTTGATTATCAACATCTGATGACTAATTTGGCGACTAATTAAGAGCGAATAGGGGAGATGGCCTTGGATAGAATCGATACCATGAAGGCCTTTACCGCCGTGGTGCAGGAGGGTTCCTTCACCAAGGCGGCAGACAGGCTTGGGCTCTCCTCACAGCTGGTGAGCAAGTATGTGTCTCAGCTCGAGGAGCATCTCAAGGTGCGCCTGCTCAATCGCACCACGCGGCGGGTCAACGTGACCGAGGCGGGCAGGGCCTATTTCGAGCGCTGTCAGCAGGTGCTTATCGATATCGAGGAGATGGACAACGCCCTGACCAACCTCAGCGAGACCGCCTCGGGTCTGCTTAAGGTCAGCGCCCCCATGTCTTTCGGCATTCACCATCTGCCCAGTGCCCTGGTGCAGTTTCAGCAGCAACACCCGGATGTCAGGCTGGATATCACCCTGACCGACAAGAAGGTGGATCTGCTGGAGGATGGCGTCGATGTGGCGCTGCGCATCGGTCAGCTTACAAGCTCTTCGCTTATCGCCAAGAAGCTAACCCCGATCAAGCTGGTTGTCTGCGCCTCCCCCGAGTATCTGGCCGAGCGCGGTGAGCCCAAGACCCCGGCGGATCTTATCCATCACAACTATCTGCATTTTAGTTATTCGGATCTGGGCGCGGCCTTCGGTCGTTTCGGCGAGCACTTCTCAGCGCTGAAGATCCCAAGCGATCTGGCCTGTAACAACGGCGACATGCTGGTGGAGGCCGCCATCGCCGGTCGTGGCATAGTGGTGCAGCCTACCTTCTTGGTGAGCAAGGCCCTTCGTAGTGGCAAGCTCAAAGCGATCCTCACCGACTATACCCCAGAGCCTTTCGGCCTGTACGCCGTCTATGTGCACCGTAAGTTTCTCGCCAGCAAGGTGCGCTGTTTCGTCGATGCTTTGAGCCAATACTATGGCAAGACCCCTTACTGGGATGCGCTAGACGACTAGCTGGCGCTAATCAGCTTTCTCGCTCTAGCTAGCTTTCTCGCATTAACCAGCTTTCTCGTCCTCAAGCTTTCCGCGCCCAAGCTCATCTGCCATCTAGGTTGATTGTCGTCATTTTGTTGCTAATCATTAAATGATAGTGATGTTTATCAATTTAACGTTGAGAGCTACATTTACCTCATCGGCAGCGAATGGCTAATGACTTATACCTAATCAAAGTCAAAGGCCAAAGGCTGCAACCCCAACATCTTTGAGGAAAGCACTATGAACAAGCAAACATTAATCAAACTACTTAACAGCGATGCAGGACTGGCCCCCTTGGTACTGCGTCTACCCCTAGGACTCATCTTCGCCGCCCACGGCGCCCAGAAGCTGTTCGGCTGGTTTGGCGGCTATGGCCTGGAAGGCACAGGGCAGTGGATGGCCAGCGTCGGCTTCGAACCCGGTTACCTGATGGCCCTGCTGGCCGGTAGCGCCGAGTTCTTCGGTGGTCTGGCACTGGTGCTGGGTCTGCTGACTCGCCCCGCCGCGGCGCTGACCGCCTTCACCATGGCGGTGGCTATGACGCTGCATGTAGGCAACGGCCTGTTTGTCTCTAACAACGGCTACGAGTTTGCCTTGATATTGCTGGCGGCCTCGCTATCTCTGGCGGTGCAGGGCGGTGGACGCTACTCGGTCGACAAGCTACTAACCGGTCGTCTCTAAGGTTAGCCAATTTTACGGTAGGGGCGGGTGTAGGAGACTATGCCCCGCATCCTGTTACGGGTTTAGAAGGAGAAGCAGATGTTAGTCGAGGGTCGTTGGAATGGAGATTGGCAGCCGGTGCAGGCGAAGGACGATGAGGGGCGCTTCGTGCGTCAGATCTCTAGCTTTCGCAACTGGATAACGCCGACAGGCGAGGCTGGCTCTACGGGTGAGGGCGGTTTTAAGGCGGAGTCTGGTCGCTATCATCTCTATGTCGCCTATATCTGCCCCTGGGCCTCACGTACCCTGATGGTGCGGGCGCTCAAGGGCCTTAATGAGCATATCAGCGTCAGCGTGGTCAACCCCGTGCTTTCGGAGCAGGGTTGGCAGTTTGGCGGCGCGCCTGATAGCAAGGTAGTTGGAGACAGCGACATCCTCAATGGCCACAAGTATCTACATCAGCTCTATACCCAGGTGGATCCACACTTTACCGGCAGGGCGACCGTGCCCGTGCTCTGGGATAAGCAGCGCCAGGTGATAGTGAATAACGAATCGGCAGACATCATACGCATGTTAAACACCGCCTTCGATCACCTTACCGACTCGGCATTAAATCCGGCATTGGACCTCTATCCACAGGGGCTGCATCAAGCTATCGATAGCCTGAATGAGCGTCTCTATCATGAGTTAAATAATGGCGTCTACAAGGCGGGCTTTGCCACCAGTCAGTTTGCCTACGAAGAGGCCTATCAGGGCGTCTTTAGCCTGCTCGATGAATTAGAGTTGACCCTGAGCGATGGTCGATCCTACCTGCTCGGCGAGCAACTGACCGAGTCGGATATTCGCGCCTTCGTGACCCTGGTGCGCTTCGATGTCGCCTACTATGGCCTGTTCAAGTGCAACCGTGAGCTGATCGCCCAGAAGCCGCAGCTACAGGCCTATCTGCAGCGCATCTATGCCCTCGATGGCATCGGAGCCACGGTCAATATCGAGCATATCAAGCAGGGTTACTATTCGATCAAGGCCCTTAACCCAACAGGCATAGTGCCTGTCGGCCCACAGGTTAGCTTATGAGTTCAGTAAAGAGTTTAAAAGCGAGTCAAAGCATGAGTACAAATATGAGCGGAAGTAAGAGCTTAAGACAGATCTCCCCTGAGGTGAGTGAGCAGCTAAAGACTGCAACCAGTGCAGGTGTAATGCCCAGCCTGTTCGTCTCCCACGGCTCGCCCATGTTGGCCCTGGATGACAGCGACAACGCCGCGTTTCTCGCCGAGCTGGGTCAGGTGCTGCCAAGACCCAAGGCGATATTGGTGTTCTCGGCCCACACAGATATGGGCGGCAAGGTGCGTATCGCATCTAGCGAGGCCCCGCGCACAGTGCACGACTTCTACGGCTTTCCCGACGCCCTCTACCAAGTTAACTATCCGGCCCCTGGCGCGCCTAAGCTGGCCACCGAGGTCGCGGATCTTCTGCAAACCGCCGGGTTTGACGCCGAGTTAGATGAGCAGCTTGGCTGGGATCACGGCCTCTGGACGCCGCTGTGCCGTCTCTATCCCGCGGCGGATATCCCTCTGGTGCTGGTCTCTATCGATAGCCGCCAGGGCGCCAGCTATCACTACCGTCTGGGCCAGGCGATAAAATCCCTGCGCACTGACGGCGTATTGGTACTGGGCTCGGGTGGCATCAGCCACAACCTGGGCGAGCTGTTTCGCCGCCCCGGCGACCCGCAAAAGGTAGAGAAGATGCAGAGCTTCGTCAATTGGATCGCCGATAAGCTGACCCAAGGGGATCTGCCCGCACTGCTGGATGTCGAGCGCCAGGCCCCACACGCCAGATTCAACCACCCCAGCATAGAACACCTGATGCCCTTCTACGTCGCCCTAGGCGCAGGACAGGGCGAAGGGGTTAATGAGGCCACCAAGCCCCCACTACGACTACACCAAAGCATCGAACTACAAATCCTCGCCCTCTACACCTACGCCTGGCTCGAGTGACTATTGGAGTGCCCCCTTCCCCGGAGGGGGGAGTTTATAAACTATTAATTTGTTGGATTAACTCTACTAAATCGATATGAATATTTTCTTTTTTCATTCTATTAATTACGTCATATTTATTAATCCCGTACCGTTTGGTAAGACAATTTTCTCCTTCAGTAAGAAGCTCTTTTGACGTAAAATCTTTTAATCCAGGTATGATATTTTGTGTGCAAAATGGTGTTAGGTCTATACCAAAACCTCGAGCATCTCTAATTACCTCTCCTGTGGGTATATTTGCTGCACTTGCAATTGAAATGGGGCATAACAAGTAGGTTTCTATATAACGGTATCTCCATGTTCTCGCCTGAAGACCATCTTTATCACAACCTGTATTGTTTTTGTCTATTAGTGTATTCGTAATAGTATTGTAGTCTTGATTATCTCTGTCTCGAATACTTAAACCTTTTAAACCGCTAATTTCACGCTTTAGCTGATTAAATAATTGCAGTCGTTCAACATGTTTGCCAGGCCATGGCCAAATTACAATATTATTTGAAATAGGTGTTCCTAATGTTCTCGCAATCATCTTTAATGTGTTCGAGTCAGACTCATTTTCAACAAAGACTACTTTTTTATTTCGTTGTAGTTGGTGAAGCTGAGGAGAAAATTCAGAACCAAGACCAGTGATGAGCCCAATTTTTTGATGTTCTTCAGATAGCAGCGTTACTTTGCTAGCTTCAAACTTTAGAATTTTATCAGGAGATTGAGAAGCAATAAGCTCCGTAGAATGAGTCGCAAACAAAATTTGTTTTTCATATTTTTCTGCTAAGACATTCAACTCTTTTAAAAGTGCGAATTGTAAAGTTGGATGTAGGTGAGCATCAGGCTCATCAAGAAAAACAATTTGGTATGAAGGATCAAGTGATAGAGATAAAACATTGAGAAGTTGGAGTAATCCGCTACCTTCCACCATAATATCTCGCCGATTGAATCCTGGGTGTTTTATGAATTTCGTTCGTTTTTCATTGTATCGACCTTTCCAATATTCTGCTTTAATTGAGCTGTGGTAATCTTCGTTAAAGTCGTGAACTATAAGCTCAACTTGGAAAAGTTCTCTCATGACATCAAGTAAATGCTCCCACCGATCATTTTTACGGAGATTTGATAGATCTAGCTTAGATATTCTTTCTAAATCACCCTTTAATCTTTCTCTTTCCTTTTGATTTACTTGATAGAGTTCTAGGAGCGTATTTCTCATGACAGAACCGCTCAATCCTTGTCCAATTAATTTGGCTCTTACCGCTTTTGTATGGTATGGCTCGCGGTTTAGTATCCCGGCAAAAGGCGGAATATAAGCAATTTTAGGTATTGATTCAGAGGCTGTTACATTGGATTTTGTGGTTTTAATAAAGAGACGCTCATTTGCTAGTGATAAGGAGAATCGTAAATGACGATCTTGATTGATTGTCTCATTTTTCCATTTAACCTCTATCCAAAGTGTATATCCATCTGGTTCTTTGCTTCCCTTATTGTCTTTTTCTCTTGTAACCCTGAGGTTTGTCCAAAGGTGTTTTAAAGAGGGGATGCTTATTGGAAGAAAATCTTCTCCATTTACTCCTACACCTTGTTTTTTTCCTATATTTTCATCGATTAGTGCGTCGTCACCTTGTTCCAATTGGATAACTGACTTACAAAACTCCCATAGAGCAAAAGCTTGCATGAATGTAGATTTTCCGGAGTTATTTGAACCAGCAAGTAGGCAAAAACCATCAGGTGTCTTTATAGTTTTTTGTCTATAACGTTTGAAGCGATGCAGCTCAATTTCATTAATTGTTAATTTGTCCAAGATTTTCCCTATCAATTCGTTAAATTGTTGTATCTTAAATGCTTATTAATAAATAGGGTCAGAGTTAACTTTTGAGGGATTTAATTGGTGCATGTTGGTTTATTCATTCCCTGAATGGCGAAGTCGATGTTTGAATCGAGTTGGCCTGGCTCTGTCCTTGATTGGTGATACTTTAATCTATCTTGTAGCTGGTATTCAACATGCCACGTCACATTTTAATGCGCTTTCTGTCTTAAAAATAATAGCTTGTATCAACGAGAAACAAATGAAGCTAAATCGAAGAAACGTTTAGATACAGGTGTAAGCACGCTTTTGGCTCTCGGCGGCATGGACGCCGCCGTGAAGCCCACACGGATGATGAGATGGACACCTCTTGTGAAGTCGGCGTCAAAAGCGCCATATTGAATTTACAAGGTTCAATGTCAACAAAAGGTGTCCACTATGAAAGTTACTCTAATTGGTATCGATTTGGCAAAAAATGTTCTTCAGGTTTGCGGTGTCAATCAAGTCGGTAAAACGCTCTTTAATCGCACCGTTAAACGCACTCAACTGTTGAAAACGCTCGTTCAGTATCCAGATGCAGTGATTGCCATGGAAGCCTGTAGTGGCTCAAATTATTGGGGCCGAGAGCTGTTGTCGCGTGGATTTGAGGTAAAACTTATCCCACCACAGCATGTGAAGCCCTTCGTGAAAGGCAATAAAAATGACCGCAATGATGCCTTTGCAATCTGTGAGGCTGCGATGCGCCCCAACATTATCTTCGTTAAGCCAAGAACCTTAGCGCAGGTCGATATCATTATTTCCCATCGAATTCGCGAGCGTCGTATTCGTGTCAGAACCGCGTTGACCAATCAAATACGTGGATTGTTGAGTGAATACGGCATTGTTATTCCCAAAGGCCGCGACCCGCTCAACCTTGCTCTACCTGAGTTACTCGAAGATGCCGATAACTCACTAAC
The DNA here is from genome assembly GCF_000016065.1 of Shewanella loihica PV-4. Classification (NCBI taxonomy): domain Bacteria; kingdom Pseudomonadati; phylum Pseudomonadota; class Gammaproteobacteria; order Alteromonadales; family Shewanellaceae; genus Shewanella; species Shewanella loihica. The sequence goes on along the minus strand of NC_009092.1, from coordinate 2,655,473 downwards.
CACCACCGCCCGCAGGTATATCAGAGAGTTACTTGATGAGCTATATGCCATCAATGCTTCGATTAAAGCACTGGAAAAAGAGATTCGACTACAGGCAAGAAATCATGAAGATACCAAGCGGTTAACCGCCATACGAGGTGTCGCTGAAATTATTGCTACGGCGTCGGTATCGTTCGCTGGTGATGGTTCTGGGTATCAAAATGGGCGACATTTCTCGGCAAATTTGGGGCTGGTACCGAAAGAATTCTCAAGTGGTGGAAAACAGAAATTAGGAGCTATCACCAAGCGGGGAAACAGCTATCTAAGACGACAGCTGATTCAAGGTGCTTGGTCTGTCATACGCTATGCAAAGAATAATGACGACAGGTTATCTGTCTGGGCAAGAAAGGTCATTGAACGAAGAGGCAAACAGAAAGCGGCGGTAGCTGTGGCCAACAAACTCGCCAGGATAATTTGGGCGATGCTTTACTACAAAACGGAGTACAGACCTAGCTAAACAACAAGAACAATTACATACCCTAAAAACCGAACACAATTAATGAAGTAACAGGTAATACCGGCCTTCGTAAATGCTGAGAGAGCACAAGGTGTTGTAACACCGAACGGACGATAAGCAGCGAAGGCGCGGTTCTCATTAAGGCCAGAGCACAATGATGCTCACAAACAGGTCGGATATACGTACGCAGTATTACTTTCTGTTACTCACAAAATGTTTGATCTATCCGAGGTGTCCATATATGTGCTCCAACAACTTCCGTGTTTAACTGCCAGTTCGGCATCCATGCCTCTCGTTCGTAAGCTCGAAGCTTTGTTTCACTCACCGTGCCAAAAGAGTGCTTGCACATCCCTCGCCGGGCAGGCGTTAGATAGCAATGAAGGTACGACCTTCAAATCACCTTAACAAACGCCAATCCCATTAACGGCGAAAGTAATCATGCTAGAAATGCGATAGAGCATGAACTCTAAAGCTGGGGGTGAGGAAAAATATGGTAATCAAATAAAGTATACTCTGACCCCACATATCACTGACTCCACATATCATATGGCTAGCCCGATTAATTTCTTTTGCGCTCTAGTGACGGGCTTGAATGATGTTGAAGTGTTGTTGGATGGTATCCATATTTTATGCGACTTATTTCTTATGCCAAAAAAATGAGGGATCGGATGACCATGTTCCATTTTTAATATCCAGAGTTCCCCAAAATGATTCTCTAACATACACCGCAAACCGCCCATGCTTTTCTAGATCCCAAGAAACATCAGTTTCTACTTCACTGGGAAATTTATTATTGGCGTAAACACTAATAGTCCAATAATGAGGTCTAAATGGATCAAACAAGCTTCTAGTCCGTGCAACTACACTAAAATCGCTATATAAGACATTGTCGTCATCCAAATACTGTTTCGCCGCGGAAACTATCTTGCTTGGGGGCTGAGAGACTCTTTTTTCAACAGGATATAACAAGACAACAACCAACATGCCTATGGTTCCAAAAACCAACATATTCGGCCATTTAACAGGCCCGAAATACCAAGCGATAAGACCGGACAATATCAGCCAGATAGCAAAGCATATGTAGAGCGGCTCTAAATCCAGCAACATAGGGAAAAAAGAGACACCAGTATCCCCGGGCGCTGCACTGTAAAACAGTGCAGCGCCGAATAATAGCGAACACAACGCCTCTAAATATTCTTAACTTAATCAAACTGAATGCTCCACTGTGTTAATGTGCCAAAATTATCTTTCTTTTGATCGCTAACCTTGAGCAAATCACCGTCATAGTCATTTTGGGCTACATGTATATACATGGCTTTTCCAGTAGAAGTGACCTCATCGTCTACCGCAACGGGAATGGCATTCTCGGCCGTTGAACAGCCTCGAAAGTCCCAGCAGGAATATAATTCACTGGTTGCCACATTCCTTTTAGATATAACATTGCCACCCTTTATCAAGGGATACATGGTTAATTGGCTTATTTTCAATGCCGTGTTTGATTGTAGTTTTGCAAAATCAGCTGCAGGAATGGAGAATGTAATTCTGTTAATCCCTTTCTTCAGTTCGATGTCAGGATTGCCATAGACTCCGACATGCTCATTACCGACAGTGGTTATTGTGGCCGAATAGCCAAACCTTGCTGCCGTTGGAAGCGTATCCACCTCAAAAGAGACGTCTATCATTTCGATGAAACGCCCATCCGCGCTGTAAATGGGCTCGAATGTCACATTACCTAAGTAAAGTAAGTCGTCACGTTCCCAAGAGTCATGGTCATAGTATGAGGTACTGCCAAAAGACTGATTCAGATGAATAATGCTGTCATTGTATTCAATTACGATGCTAAAAAACTTGAATGCCCCTGAATAATCCAGAGTTCCGAGATACTTCCCATCAAACTTAACGTAAAATTTCTTCTCTGGTGATTCTATGCGTTGATGAGCCACCAAAGTTCTTCCATCATTCGTCTCCAAGTTCACCGTGATATAATACACTCCCTCTTCTTGAAACACTCCGCCGGTTTCAAACTCAAGCATTAATGCATCATTGTAGCCGTCGCCATCCTCATCGATAAGCACTTCGCTATGCTTGCCGGTAAGATAAACGTTATCCTGAAGTACCTTGAAAGATCTGAATATCTGCGCCTCAAATTTGTCACCATTCTTATTCCTGCCGGAAATATTGATAAGCACATCATAAACTCCAGCGGATAACGGCATAAAAAGCGTCGAATAAGTGCCGTCATTTGCCTGATAATCCGGATATACACCGTCATCGCGTATGTTGGCGTGCTGCAGCGCTTCCCCATCCTTAAAAATTTCGAAGGATACATTCCCATTAATGTATGGAAGGTCACCGTCAACCATTAACACTGAAATGGGAAGATGATGATTTACCATAGGTATATTGGAGGGAGAGCCTATTACCAGATGGAGAGCAATATCCGAATTTTTAACTAAGACCCTGATGGGAAGATGCGACTTTGCGGATGAGGTCACCCCTCTGACGGTATAAGAGCCAGGAATGACGTCCGAGAATTTAATGATCCAGCTGTTGCCTGTCGCCAAGAAGGCGGTGAGCTCATTATCAGGTGAAAATTGACTGAACTCAACCCCGAATGCAGCAAAGTTGCTTGCATCTAACACCTTATTATCGGGAGTCATGATCGAAATATTGTTGGTTAAGAAATCGTCCGCATTCGGAATGATCAGGGTAAAGCCGGCACTTCTCGGAACTTTAAACGATGCGACGAACTGTCCATTTTGAATGGCAGCGAATTTATTTATTCGCAGTTGTTGGAATGGTGTGGCGACATCCGCCGCCATAGATGCACCTGTCAAAATAAACAGTATCAAGGTGAGAATCAAATTAATGAGTTTCATTGCCAACACTCCATTTCAGCATTCCAACAATCGCCTAGTCTATGACTTGTCCATCTGTCCAGACCTGGTGCCAAGATTTCCATAAAGTACGATCGCGTGATTCCGGCTGTTTTCCCAATTAAATAGGGTCAGAGTTAACTTATTGAGGGATTTGATTGGTGCTTGTTGGTTTTTTCATTCCCTGTATGGCGTAGTCGATGTTTGAATCGAGTTGGCCTAGCTCTGTCCTTGACTGGTGATATTTTAGTCTACCTTGTAGTTGGTATTCAACATGCCTCGTCATACTTTAATGCACTTTTTCTTTAAAAATAATAGCTTGGATCTACGAGTAACAGATGAAGCTAAATCGAAGAGACGTTAGATACTGAGTGCAGATACGCAAGTGACCTTCGGTTTCAGGGATGAAACCGTAGAGCGGCCAAGGCCAAAAATGTTCCCTACATTTTTTGGCATTCCCTACATCCATGTAGGTCAGAAGGCGCACAGCGTGTCACAGGCGTATCTGCACATCCGTCGCTCCTTCACATCCATGTGATCACGACATTTGTACTTCCATGTACAGCACCCGCCGGAGCAGGCGTTAGATTGCCATGAAGGTACAACTCCCAACTCACTTAACAGATGAACAGTTACAATTACTTCTCGTAACAAATGAAGCCAAATCGAAGAGATGTTGGATACCGAGTGTAGATACGCCGGTGAGCTTCCGAAACAGGGATGTTTCGGTAGAGCCTAAAGGGATTTATTCACGGCGTCTCACAGGCGTATCTGCACATAAGCCTGCCGCAGGCAATTAACAGCAATGAAGGTACGACCTTCAAAACACCCTAACAAAAGCCAACACCACCAACGGCTAAAATAATTATGCTAGACATGCGAAATAGCCTCGATGTTCGAGCCGCCGAATGAAACAGCAAATGATCAAGAGATAGAGCAGGGGAAAAGGGGCGAGCGATACGCCCCGAGAAGATTTACCTGAGTCTCTCCCCTCGATTAATCCCAATCAACCTATCCAAAATATGCTCCCCATCCATACGGATGCCATTATGCTCATATTCAGAGGTGAGCCAGTACTTCAGGTTACCCACCTGAGCCGCCGTCTCCAGGCTGTAATTCATCTCCACGAACATATCTTCGCTGTAGATGGCCGCCGCTACCGGCACCTGATTGTCGGCCAGTTTGGCGGGATCGTACAGCATGGGCCAGTCGGCCTTGTCTGCCAGCAGGTGCGCCGCGTGTTTCAGCGGCTTGAGGTTGGTGAACTGATCGAAGAACCAGGGGTAGACCATCTCGCCGGTAAACAGGAAGGGCTTGTCCGCCTGGTAGTTAAACTTTTCATAGGTCTGTCTTACCCTATGGGCCGCCCAGCTCGACGCCTCTTGCTGACAGTAGATGCTCTCGTGTAGCAGAGCGAAGATGGGGTTGGTGTTAAAGTCCAATAGCTGGCAGAAGTGAGCCAAAAACAGTGGGTTGACTTGAGTGCCCTTGGCCGTCTCTATCAACGCCTGTTCCAGCAGGTAATAGACGGGCTCGCCGCCTTGCTCCATGCCGATATTGATCCCCAGAAGCTGCAGCATCTCCACAGTGAGGCGCTCGCCGGTGGCGATGCGCACCTCGTTCTGTTGCAGGTAGGCGGCCAGGCGTTTAACCAGAGCTTGCGCGTCGGGGAAACGGGCGAAGAAGTCCTGGTTCTTGGCCAGCGCTCGCTTGTAGGTGGCCTGATAGACCTCATCGGCGCTGCGGGTCAGCGAAGGGATGCCGCCCGTGATATAGGCTTCATGCAGGCCATGGGGCGCATCGTTTAGGTATTTCAGCACGCAGAAGCCGCCGAAGCTTTGACCGAGTATGCTCCACTTCTCATCGCCAATCAGCTGTGCCCTGATAAGCTCGGCATCCTGGATGATGCTGTCGGCGCGAAAATGGCTGAGGTAGTCGGCCTGGGCTTGTGAGTCCAGATGGGCCAGTGAGGCATAGTTGATCGGGCTAGAGAGGCCTGTGCCGCGCTGATCCAGCAGCAAGACGCGATATTCCTGCAGGGCGCGCTTTATCCAGCCGCCGTTGGCCGCGGGTCTGATGGCGCCAAAGCCCGGACCACCCTGGAAGTAGACCAGATAAGGCAGATTGCTATCTGTGTGTTCAGGCGCCACTAACTCCCGGGCGAAGACAGTGATGCACTCGCCATCTGGGGCTTGGTGATCCAATGGCAGCGAAAAAAAGTGTTTGCGGCAATGGATGCCGGCGAGGCGTTGTAGATCGGACATGATGAGCCTTTAATTGATTCTTGTTGGTAATGCTTTTTGATGAATAAATGTGCGCTAATGTCAGGCAATAGGGTACTAAATGACGCGGATAGGTTATCCTAGATCAATCTTTTTGTCAGTGCCGTTAGAGAATCCCAACCCGATGATTTAACCTATGCCGGGGTGGATGAAAGTGGAAAGAATAAGATGAAGTATCAAATTGTGCCTGTGACGCCATTTCAGCAAAATTGCAGCATCATCTGGTGTGAAAAAACCAAACAGGCGGCCGTGGTCGACCCGGGTGGCGACATAGAGCGGATCCAGCAGCAGCTGGCCCATCATGGCCTGACCCTGGAGAAGATCTTGCTCACCCATGGGCATATCGACCATGTGGGTGGCGCTAAGGCGCTGGCCGACGCGGCGGGTGTGCCCATCATAGGCCCCCATAAGGACGATGCCTTCTGGCTGGAGACCCTGCCGCAACAGAGCAAGCACTTTGGGTTTCTGCCCGTTGCCGCCTTCGAGCCGGCCCAGTATCTTATTTCGGGCGATCGTGTCACAGTGGGCGAGCAGACCTTGGAAGTCCTGCATTGCCCTGGGCATACGCCGGGCCATATCGTGTTCTACAGTGAGGCCGACAAGCTGGCCTGGGTGGGTGATGTGCTGTTTAAGGGCTCTATCGGCCGTACTGATTTCCCCCAGTCGAGTCATACGGATCTGATAAATTCCATCACTCAGGTGCTCTGGCCTTTGGGCCGTGAGGTTAGCTTTATTCCCGGCCATGGCCCCATCTCGACCTTCGGCGCCGAGCGGCAGCAAAACCCCTTCGTAGCGGATCAACTGCTGAACTGATCTCACTAACTAATCTTGATAATCAGGATTCTAAATGCTTGTTTTAAGACGGCGGTTCATTCGAATCGCCGTTTTTTCGTTGTGAAATCTTTTGCAACGCTTTGAGTCTGTTTTTTATTTCTGTGTCTGCTAGGTTAAGGCATTAGTCCTTAATTTTGCCTAAGAGACACAGGGATATGTCACATCACATCGAAGATCTGCTCAACGCCTGGTCGGCGGCGCCCCAAGATGATTGGGTGCTGGCCGTGGTGACCCATGTGGAGGGCTCGGCCTATCGCAAGGTGGGCGCCATGATGCTGATCCACGGTATGGGTAAGAGTGTCGGCCTGGTGAGCGGCGGCTGCTTGGAGGCCGACCTGCGCCGCCGGGCCCAGAAGGTGATCCAGACCGGGCAGGCCGCCAGCGTCTGTTACGATGCCACCGACGAGGCCGATGCCAGCTATCAGCTGGGCTGTGGCGGACTCGTTCATCTCATGCTGCTGCCCCTGTGCGCCGCCAATCACTATCTGCACTTTCAGGCGCTCAAGGCTGCGCTCGCCAGCCAGGGGCGATGCCATTATCAGTTAATGCTCACCGATGAATCATTATCGCCCGGTTCCCTTGGCGCTAAGGTGTGGACCAGCCAGCAGGCCCTGGATGATGCCAAGGCGGGCTGGCAACTGAGCGATTTTCCCCGCCCGGGCATCTTACAGGGCCAGTCAATGCAGGGCGAAACGGTGCGAGGCCAATCTTTGCAAGATGAGTCGGTGCAAGGTGAGTCTGCGAGTTTAGTCGTTCCCCTGCGTGAGCATCATCGCATCGCTATCTTCGGCGGCGGCCTGGATGCCCAGCCCGTGTGTCAGATTGCCCAGCAGCTGGGTTGGCGAGTGGATGTGGTCGACCGTCGCACCAGCTATGCAAGGGAGTATGATTTTGTCGGCGCCAACATCATCAAGCTGCCGGTTAGTGAGCTGCCCAAGAATTTCTGGACCCGTCTCGATGGCGCCATCGTCATGCAACACAACCTGGAGTTGGATGCCAAGGCCCTGGCGGCAATTCATCAACACGCAAAGCAGCTTAGCTACCTGGCGCTGTTGGGCCCTGGCCATAGGCGTGACAGGGTGCTGGCCCTTGCCGGGCTCGAGGTCGCAAGCTTTGGTGCCTATTTCTCGGCGCCGGCCGGCCTGGCGTTAGGGGGCGAGCTGCCATCCTCGATAGCCCTCTCCATATTGTCCGAATGTCACGGCGTGCTGCACGGCGCCAAGCGGGTCGCCCTTAAAGAGGTGATGGCGTGAAGCCTGATACCTGTATCCAAGGTAAGGTGATGATCGCCCTGCTGGCGGCGGGGGAGAGCCGACGTTTCGGCGGCGTGAAGCTGGCGCAGTTCCTAACAAATGATGACTTGGCGAGTGATGATTTAATCGCTAATGACCTAGCAAGCGCTTCGTCAGAACCTAAGCCCACTGAATCTAAAAACATAGTGGCTCATTTCGTTGCCGGTCCATCCCCGACGACCCTGATAGGTCATCAATATAGCGCGCTCAGCGAGGTGGCAGCCAGATTGGGCGCGAGTCTTTGTGTGATCACCGGTGCCCACCATGAGGCGGTGGCCAGTTGTCTGCCGCCATCGGCTAAGCTAGTGCATAACCCAGATTGGCAAGGGGGGCTTGGTCACTCCATCGCGGTGGCGGCCAAGGAGGCCAGGGCGCTGCTGGCCGAGACGCTATTGATCGCCCTTGGGGATCAGCTGCTGCTGGAGACCGATGATTACCTCGGGCTGTTTCGCGCCCGCGCCCGGGCAAACACCCGGGTTTGTGCCTATTATGAGTTAACTCTGGGGGCGCCAGCGCTGTTTCATTTCGACGATTTTGAGGCGCTGTCTAATCTGAGCGGCGATCGCGGCGCCAAGGCCCTCTTGTCCCGGCGCTACCAGGAGGGCAGCCTCATCGCCATGGCGATGGAGGATGCTAGCGTCGATATCGATACCCGATCTCAGCTAATGGCGTACCTAGCGAGGAGCAAGGCGGGCGCCCAATGACACAACCGACTCGAATTAAAGCTATTCAAATTAAAGCAAGGCCGTTAACCATAGCCTATTGGTCAACAAGGAGAAACTGATGTCCCAATCGAAACTCGGACTCAAGATAAACGGAAAAGATTACACCTTAGATGCCGATCCCAATATGCCCGTGCTCTGGGCTATCAGAGATCTCCTGGGGCTGACGGGCACCAAGTATGGCTGCGGCGCCGGTCTCTGTGGCGCCTGCACCATACATGTCGATGGCGAGCCCGCCAGGGCCTGTCTGACCAGCCTAAAGCAGGTGCAGGGCAAGCAGGTGACCACCATAGAGGGGCTGGCGGCCGATGGCCTCAAGCAGGCCTGGCGCGACAATAATGTGCCCCAGTGCGGCTACTGTCAGGCGGGGCAGTTGATGTCGGCGGCGGCGCTGCTGAGTCAATATCCTCAGCCAAACGATGCTCAGATAGAGGAGGCCATGGTGGGCAACCTGTGTCGCTGCGGCACCTATACCCGCATCAAGGCGGCGATCAAACAGGCGAGCGGCACATCGGCTCAGCTTGATCTGAATGAAAGGGAGCAGAGCTTAAGGGAGATTGAGGCATGAGTCAGTTCAGCGCGGTACAAAATTTCAGTCGCCGGGATGTGTTAAAGCTGTTCGGCGCGGCCGGTGGCGGTCTGGCCCTGGGAGCCAGTGGCCTTGCCTGGAGCCCGATGGCGCTGGCCCAAAACGGCGAGGCGCGCCTCAACCTGTTCATCGCCATCGGCGAGGATGACAGGGTCTACCTTACCTGTCACCGCTCTGAGATGGGGCAGGGGATCCGCACCGGCATCCCTCAGGTGCTGGCGGACGAGCTGGGCGCGGACTGGGACAAGGTCGTGGTGGTGCAGGGGCTGGCCGACAAACGCTACGGCAGTCAGAATACTGATGGTTCTCGCAGCATACGCAAGGGGTTCGACAAGATGCGCGAGATGGGCGCCATGGCGCGTACCATGCTGGAGCAGGCCGCGGCCGAACGTCTGAAGGTGCCGGTTGCCGAGCTGAGCACAGCCGATAACAAGGTCACTCACTCGGCCTCCGGCCGCAGCCTCAGCTTCGGTGAGCTGGCCATGGCAGCCGCCAAGCTGCCGCTGCCTGAGGTGACCGGCCTTAAGCTCAAGTCAGCGAAGGCCTTTACCCATATCGGCAAGGGCCACACCATAGTGGATATGGAGGCGATTTTAGACGGCAGCGCCGAGTATGGTTACGACATCCATCTGGAAAACATGCTCTATGCCAGCATAGTACGCCCGCCGGTGCTGGGCAGTAAGGTGGACAAGCTCGATGATAAGGCGGCCCGCGCCGTCGCCGGAGTGGTGGATGTTATTCCCCTGCCGGGACATCAGGGCGCGCCAAGCTTTCAGCCGCTGGGCGGCGTGGCCGTGCTGGCCACTAACTCCTGGAGTGCGGCCCAGGGGCGCAAGGCGCTTAAGGTTAGCTGGAGTGACTCGCCAAACGATGGGCACGATTCTAGCGCCTATCTGGCGCAGCTGAAGCGCGCGGTGCAGAAGAGCGGCAAGCCCGTCAGGCAGCTCGGCGAGCAGAGCCAGAGCTGGCCGGCGGACAAGACCATAGAGGCGGTCTATAGCGTGCCCTATCTGGCCCATGCCATGATGGAGCCACCGGCGGCGGCCGCCAGCGTGACCGATAAGACTGCCGAGATCTGGGCATCGACCCAGACGCCTCAGAGTGCCCAGGGCACAGTTGCCGCAGCCTTGGGGCTGCAGGCCGAGCAGGTGACAGTGCATGTGACCCTGCTGGGGGGCGGCTTTGGTCGCAAGTCTAAGCCAGATTTCTGCGTCGAGGCGGCGCTGTTGTCCCAAAAAACAGGGCGGCCGGTCAAGGTGTGCTGGAGCCGGGAAGATGAGCTGCAAAATGGTTACCTGCATGCCATCAGCGCCCAGTATTTCAAGGCCAGAGTCGGCGACAAGGCGGTCGAGGCCATATTGCAGCGCACTGGCTTCCCCAGTATCAGTTCTACCTTCGCCGAGGGTGTGGATGAACCCAGCGCCTCCGAGCTGGATCTGGGCTTCGTGGATGTGCCTCTGGCCATCGATAGCCTGCGCTGTGAGTCGGTAAAAGCCAGCGCCCATACCCGTATCGGCTGGATGCGCTCTGTGTGCAACATTCAGCATGGCTTCGGCATAGGGGTGTTTGTCGATGAGCTGGCGAACAAACGCGGCCTGGATACCTATACCATGTGGCGCGAGTTGCTGGGTAAGGACAGGCAGGAGACCTTTAGCGATCAGCAGTTCAACTATGGCAACTATGGCGAGACACTAGAGCGTCACCCTGTGGACACCGCCCGTTATAAAGGGGTGATCTCAGCGGTGGAGCAGGAGGTGAAGCAGATGGCTAAGCCTGAAGCAGGCCAGGGGTGGGGCTTTGCGGTGCACCGCAGCTTTACCGCCTATGTGGCGGCCGCGAGCCTAGTTGAGGTGACTCAGGATAAGCAGCTTAAGGTGCTTAAGACGGTTATCGCCATAGACGCCGGCACCCTGGTCAACCCCGACCGGGTGGCCTCTCAGCTCGAAGGCGCCGTGATGTTTGGTCTGAGCATCGCCCTGATGGGGCGCATTAGCTTTAAGGATGGACGTGTAGAGCAGTCTAACTTTCATGACTATCCGCTGCTGCGCATGAGTCAATGCCCCGAGATAGAGACCATCCTAGTGCCATCTATGGCGCCGCCCGCCGGGGTGGGCGAGCCGGGCGTACCGCCCATCGCGCCCAGTATCGTTAACGCCATCTATGCGGCCAGTGGCACGCGCATTCGCGATCTGCCCCTGAGCGATCATTTCAAGATCTAGCCGCTATCCATAGATAGGCTGTAGACCATTAAAGCCAGTCGTTATATCGACTGGCTTTTTTCTCGCCGTTCTTATGCATTTGTGACACGATTTTTGGTTCTTTTACTACAAATGGTGCCGGTTTTTCAATTCAATAACATTTAATCCGGTTTATTTGGCCTAGATCCTGTTTTTGTCATTCAATTTGGAGTAATTTAACCAAAAATAATATTCCAATGTAATGAGGGGTCATACATGGAAAATCGTATGCAGGTCGCATTATCTGCAGGGCTGCTTGCTGCCGTTTGGGCAGGGGTCGCCGATGCATTTCACTTAGTCACTTGGGTTGGCTTTCTCGCGTGTAGCACTTTCTTCGCTCAGCCAAAGGAGGGTTTTCAAGGGGTGTTAATGACTTGGTTCACTAATCTCTCTGGCGTGTTCTGGGCCTGGGTGGTGATCTCCGGTGGTAGCTATTTCGATACGCCGCTTGTGGGTTATCTGCTGACGGGTATCGTTACCAGCCTGATGTGCCTGCAAGCCAGCTATCAAAGACTCACCTTTATTCCCGGCGCTTTCATCGGCTGCTGCATCACCTTCGCCCTCGGTGGCGATATGGCAAGCATACTGCCGCCACTCGTGATAGGTGCGCTGTTGGGTTATGCCATGACACTCCTAACGGGACAGATGGTGGCTTTTACCGCCAAGACTATACCTGCCATAAAGTTACGTCTAATCAAGGCTCAACAATAAAAATTGTGCTTAACTTGATGCTGTAGGTCGAAAGAAATTGTCAATTTAGCCTGATAAACAAGTGGGTTTCCATGAAAGCTATCCAGTTTAGAAAGATAGATGCCTTGCTGATCAAACTCAGTCTTAACGGTAAATTTTGGGTGGTCTGCTCTATGGTGACGGCCATTACCCTGACCATCGCCTTGTTGAACTTAAATGCCGCCAACAATCAATTGCACGCCGGCTCGGCGGCCCGGGTACAGGCGAGCGTCGATGCCTATGCCAAGGTGGCGAGCCAGATGGGCTTAAGTGGTGAGGCGCTGGCGCGTTTTGCCCAGGACAACAGCCTGAGGCTGGCATCTCGTGATGAGCAGTCGCGCCGCGGTGATAGCGTGACCGCTAGCGCGCCGGTCGCCGGTCAATATCTGCAGCTGAGCCAGGACGTTGCCGCCTGGGAAGCCGAAGGCAAGAGCGATGCCTGGTGGATGCTGTGGGTCGCCCTTATCGCCCTCTATCCGCTGTATCAGCTGAGTTACTGGATCTCCACCTCCCTGGGCGGCGGTCTGTGGGACATGTATATCGCTATCAAGCGGCTGGCCGATGGCGATCTCTCCTTCAGACTCAATTTCTTCGGTAAGGATGACTTCAGTCTTATCGCCCGGGAGATCGACCGAAACGCGGACAACATGAGCGAGATGGTCAAAGCCATAGGCAACAATGCCAGGACGCTCGCTAATGCCTCCGATGAGTTTAATCTGCAGGCGAAACAGAACGATGAGCTGGCGCAGTTCCAGCATCAGTTTCTCGATACCGTCGCCGTGGCGATGGATCAGATGACCGCCGCCATCGAAGAGGTGTCCCATAACGCGGCCAACACCTCAGATCATACCAAGCATAATGCGACGGCCGCGGCCGACAGCAAGCAGCGTATCGCCGAGGCGGTGCGCCGTATCGGCCAGTTGACTGGCCAGATAGATGCGGCATCCAGCGCGGTGGATCAGCTGTCGGGCAACGCCACAGAGATTGGTGCCGTGGTGACCACCATCAACGGTATTTCCGAGCAGACCAATCTGCTGGCGCTGAATGCGGCCATCGAGGCGGCGCGTGCCGGTGAGCAGGGCCGTGGCTTTGCCGTGGTGGCCGACGAGGTTCGAACCCTGGCGGGACGCACCCAGCAGGCGACGGTGGAGATACAGTCGATGATCGAGGGGCTGCAGTCGGGCTCGGGTCAGCTGGCGGATATTACCCATGAGATTGTCGAGCAGGCCGAGCTTGGCCGTGCGGCCATAGAGTCAGTGGGCAGCGATGTGGATACCATGGCCGATTCTATCGATCAGGTGTTCGACATGAGCTCGCAGATCGCCGCTTCGGCGGAGGAGCAGAGCGTGTCGGCGCGGGATATCGCCTCGCAGCTCAATGAGATCCGTGACCAGTCGCAGACCATCAAGGAGACCGCCGAGCGTTCTGTGGTCTTGGCGAGCGAGCTGCAGCAATCTTCCACTGAGCTGGATGGCATTCTGTCGCAATACCGCTTGCAGTAGCTAGGTGAATTAATAGTCTATAAAAGTGACTCAATAAAAAAGGCGCCCTCGGCGCCTTTTTCGATCCATCACGCTCTAATCTTTGAAGCAGCTCCAGATGGGTGCATGATCGGAAGGCTTGTCGATACCGCGCAGATCATAATCTACGTCAGATTCGGTCAGACGTTCAGCCAGTGACGGCGTTGCCAGGATCACGTCGATGCGCAGGCCGCGGTTATCATCGAAACCCTTGCTGCGATAGTCGAACCAGGAGTAGCGCTCACTGCGTGTTGGATGCAGCTGACGGAAGGTGTCGACTAATCCCCAATCCAGCAGCGTCTGTAGCCACTCACGTTCTTCGGGCTGGAAGCTGCATTTACCCGTCTTCAACCAACGCTTGGCGTTGACTTCACCTATGCCGATATCCAAATCGATTGGCGAGATGTTGATGTCGCCTATGATGGCGATATCTTCATCTGGGCTATGGTGCTGCTGCAGATAGTGCATCAGATCTTGGTAGAACTTGCGCTTGGCCGGGTACTTGGTTTCATGACTGATGTTCTCGCCCTGGGGGAAGTAACCGTTGAGCACCGTCAGTTGACGGCCGTTGGCTTGGGTAAAGGTGCCCATGATCATTCGGCGCTGGGCCTCGTCATCATCTGTGGGGAACCCCTTCTGTACCTTGACCGGTGGCAGTTTGGAGAGCATGGCGACGCCATAGTGAGCCTTGCCACCATGGTAGTGCACCTGATAGCCCATGGCCTCGACCTCGGCAAGGGGGAAGGCCTCGTCGTGAACCTTGGTCTCCTGCAGGCCGATGATATCCGGGCTATGGCTGTCGATCAGCGCCTGTAGCTGGTGCAGTCTGGCTCTGAGACCATTGATGTTAAATGAAACTATTTTCAAGTGCTTGCTTCCTGCGATTTGGGTTAAGGGAGTACGCGCTTAAAGGGTTTTACGATGACGCTCTGGTAAACGCCGGCGGCCACGTATGGGTCTTGGTCTGCCCAGGCCTGCGCCGCTTCCAGTGAGTCGAACTCGGCTACTACCAGTGAACCTGTGAAGCCGGCTTCACCTGGGTTGTCGCTGTCGATAGCTGGGTGTGGACCTGCGATCATCAGGCGACCCTCGTCAGAGAGCTCCTGCAGGCGTGCTAGGTGGTCAGGACGGGCTTGAAGGCGTTTTTCTAAGCTGTTTTCAACATCTTGAGATGAGATCATGTACCACATTATTTGAGTTCCTTTTTATGTTCTTCAGGCATGTGTTTGTAGAGGTATACCACAGTGATCACTGTGTTGATCAGTGTCAGGGCCGTGAGGCCAAACACCTTGAAATTGACCCAGGTTTCCTGAGACAGGTTAAAGGCGACATAGATGTTAACCAGGCCACAGGCGAGGAAGAAGGTGACCCAATACCAGGTGACCCGCGACCATATCTTGTCGGCGACGATAAGCTCCTTACCTAGCATCCCCTTGAGGATCGGCTTCTTCAGATATTGGCTCAGGGCCAGCGCCAGGGCGAACAGGGCATAGACTACAGTGACCTTCCATTTGATAAAGGCATCGTCGTGAAAGACCAAGGTGAGGGTGCCGAAGAAGCTCACCATGGCGAAGGTGATCAGGTGCATCTTCTCTATCTTCTTATAGAGCAGATAGGTGACTACCAACTGCAGTGCGGTGGCCACGATCAGGGCGCCGCTGGCGATATAGATGTCGAAAAATTTATAGACGGCGAAAAAGATCACCAGAGGTAAAAAGTCGAGCAGTTGTTTCATGTAGGCTAGTTCACCAAACAAGGGATATAGATGGCTGGCAGTGTAACATGCCTCTTGAGTGGGGCAAACGTTGGGGCGCGGTGAAAGCGGCGCAATTGGGATGAAATTCCTTTAATCTGGGCTAGCGCACATCTGGTGTTTGATAATTAAGTGACCAGGCTGTTGCTCTTTTGCGCAGTCAGGCTAGCCTTAGTGGATATTTGTTGTTTGTATGTTAATGATTATTGGTGAGATTTTTGATTTGTCTCAAATCTTGATGCTATTGAGGCGCAGTTTTTTGTTTAAGCTTGTGTTACATTTTTGCAGGTGATGCCAAGTAGGTTTTTGAAAACCTTGGTGTCTCAGAGCAAGCAGCGAATTTCCTCCTGGGGGCAGGCGTACAGCATATGAAAGTGGAACTGGATGTTTCTGAACTGGCCGTTGGCATGTATGTGGTTGAGATCACTCAGCCCAAGAACAAGTTTCAACTGGCGGAGCAGGGATGGATCACTAAACAGCAGGTGATCGATGGCTTTAAGCGTAAAGGCATTGAGAAGCTGTTAGTCGACAGCAGCAAGCGACGCCCACAGCCTAGTGAGCCTGCCAAGGTCAATCAAGCTACCATGGATAAACAAGCTGCCCAGCTAACAAAAACGCCTGGACTATTTAAACAGCGACTGAGCCAGGCCAAGCAGCTGTTCAACGAGTCTAAGGCGATACAGAGACGCTTGTTTGACGATGCCCAAGCTGGTGTGCCCCTGACGCTGGAGCCGGTGAGACGGGTCACGGATCAGTCTATCGAGGCGATATTCGATAATCCCGATGCGCTGGCCTGTGTGATCAACATACGCCATAAAGATCAATATCTGCTGGAACACTCGGTGGCCGTCTCTGTGCTGATGACGATTTTTGCCTGCTATCTCAAGATAGATAAAGAGATAGTGAGTGAGCTGGCGATAGGCGCCTTCCTGCACGATGTGGGTAAGATCATGATCCCCCCAAGCATTCTCGACAAGCCGGGTCGGTTGACGACCGAGGAGTTCGAGGTGATGAAGACCCATGCCAATCACTCCATCCGCATCATAGAGAATACGCCCAACATCAGCCCGCTGAGCCTTGAGGTCGCCAGGCTGCATCATGAGAAGCTCAACGGCAAGGGTTATCCTTTTGGCGTCAGTGCCGAAGCGATCTCCCGTTTTGGCCGAATGATCGCCATCTGCGACATCTTCGACGCCTTAACCGCCAATCGTTGTTATAAGGCGGGTTATCCTCAGGTGAAGGCCTTTAGCATACTGCGCGCCCTAGGGGAGAATAACGAGCTGGACGCCGAGTTAGTGGATCATTTCATCAAGTGCATGGGGGTCTATCCCGTGGGCTCTCTGGTGCAGCTGGAATCTAACCGTCTGGCGATCGTCGAGAGTCATAACCATCAAGACCCTATCCGCCCCAAGGTGAAGCCCTTCTACAGCCTGAATCCCAATCATTTCGAGATCTCCGCCAATATCGATCTGGCGGCGATGCGTGACGACATCATAGTCAAGAATGTGCGCGCCGATGATTTCGACCTCGACATGGATGAGATCATCGAGTTTCTCTCCCACGAGGGCTAGCGTTTATTGGACGAGCGCTAGCTTATTAACGCCTTAGCTTTTTTAGCCCTTAGCTCATTTAACCCCTAGCCCTTTAACGACCTGAGTTAATTGGGCTTTCCGGGATCATTGAGATTGCCGGGATGATTTAGATTGCTCGGATTACTCAGATTGCCCTGCTTACTGAGAGGCCGGTGTGTATTGAATGGCCAGCTCGGCGAGTTGCAGCTCAAAATCTCCCGCTTGGCCATTACCAATCAAGAGACCAACGGCGACCAGTTGCGTCAGGTCTGGGTAGGGTCGCGTTGGATAATCCGCGCCGCGAAAGGTCTCGATAAACTCCCCTGGGGCAAATGTCCACTGCTCGAGCCTGCCCGCCTGGGTATCGAAGTTTGCCTTGTAGCTGACCAGTTCGCCCTGTTTAAGCACTTTGAGCCTGAGTTGGTAGTGCTTGCCATCGCCTAAGGTGGTGAGGCGAATGCCGCCAGGATGAGCCTGTTGTAAAATCTGCTGCTCCTCCTGGCTCAGGGTGCGCGACACAGAGGCGAAGCCGCCGTTGTTCTCGAGGGAGACATTGCCGCTAAAGCGCAGGCGATATTGCTGATTGGCGTTGAGGAACTCACTCAGCTCGCTCTGGGAGCGGCCTCCCATTACCCCATCGTTGACGATTTGCCAGTGACCTGGGTGAGTCAGTAAGGCTAATGTTTCCATCTTAGTATCGACTCCTTGGACAGTGAGAAGGTAAGGGCCTAGCAAGGTCAAGCCAAGTAGCATCTTCATGTGCGCTGCTTATTGTTTGCAAGCTCAGGCGCACAGAGAGATGGAGGGCAAGGCCCTGTGCAGCGCCATGAGATCCCTGAAGATGTAGCTGGCGCCATGCTGCTCGCCATAGGTTTTCTGCTCGCCATGAGCTCTCTGCTCGCTGAGCAGCACAGATGGCATGCCTGCCCGTTTGGCGGCCTGGATATCATAGTGATGGTCGCCCACATAGGCTATCTGCGATGGCGGCAGCTGCCACAACTTTGCTAGGGCTAGCAGACAGCTGGGATCTGGCTTGGCCGGGCCATCGTCGCGGCTGAGAATGAGATCGATCGGCAGAGCGCAGCGCTCTATCTTTAATTCGGCCGCCTGGCGGCTGTTGCGGGTGACGATTGCCGTTGGGATCTGTTGCAGTAGCAGAAAGTCCAGCAGGGCTAAGGCGCCACTCATCGCCCTGGCGCTTAGGGCATCTAAGTGCTCGGCCTGGGTGATGATCTTATGGGCCTTCTTGGCACGCTCTGTTGGCAGCTGCTGCACGAAGGCGAGAATATCCTGGTCTAACGGGCAGCCAACTGCCTGCTTGAGGGCCTTAAAGTCGAGGGAGCTGCTCACTAAGGTGCCGTCGAGGTCGAAGATCACTCCCTTAAACAAGTTATTAAAGCTCTGCATGGCGTGTCCTTATCTAGATTGAAGGCGAAGGTTGTTGTTAAGAAGGCTGCTGTTAAGAAGGCCGATGTTAAAAAAGTCGCTGGCTTAATAGCTATAAGTATAGCCAGTAGCCGCCTGTCACTCCTGTCAGGGCTGACATTAGCGAGCGTTTCAAGCGCCAGCTCTCATTTGGTTTGATTGAGGTGATACGGCGCCCGGCGACTAATGGATCAGCAATGGGGAGTCGTGGATAAAAAAAATCCCCGCTGGTGCGGGGATTTTAGATTGGATGAGAAGGGGGGGTAGGCGTTAAGGCTTAGGTTGCCGCCTTCATCTCACGGGTAAACTGACCCAGGGCGCTGAGCAGGGCCTGCTCATCGTCTTGGTGGGTCTCGATGATCTTCACCACGGCAGAGCCCGAGATGGCGCCCGCTGCGCCCGAGTCGATGGCGGCCTTGACCTGATCTGGCTCTGCGATGCCAAAGCCCAGTAGGGGCGGCGGCGCGTCGAAGGCCTTGAGCTGGGCCAGGATATCATCCAGCGGCATGCCTGCCTTCGACTCTGTGCCCGTGACGCCGGCGCGTGATAGTAGGTAGGTGTAGCCCTGGCCCTGCTCGGCGACCTGGCGCAGTGTCTCGGCATCGCCATTGGGCGGCGCGATAAAGATAGGCGCTACCTCGTGGGCCTTGGCTGCGGCGATAAAGGGCGCTGCCTCTTCCACTGGCACGTCGGCGATAAGCACAGAATCCACGCCGGCGGCCTTGGCCTTGGCGTAGAAGGCTTCGACGCCGTTGGCATACACTAGGTTGGCGTACAGCAGCAAGCCGATGGGCAGCTCTGGGTATTTGGCGCGCACCGCAGTGATGATCTCGAAACAGCCACCCGGCGTAGTGCCCGCGGCTAAGGCGCGCAGGTTAGCGCCCTGGATCACCGGGCCGTCGGCGAGGGGATCGGAGAAGGGAAAGCCCAGCTCCAAGGCATCGGCGCCGTTTTCTACTAAGGTCTCGATGATCTTCAGCGACAATTCTCTGTTGGGATCGCCTATGGTGACGAAAGGCACGAAGGCGCCACGCCCGCTTGCGTTAAGTGCGGCAAATGCTGCCTGATAACGGTTACTCATTGCCGCTCTCCTCGTTGTTTGCTTGTTGTTTTTCTAAGATGTCGGCGACGGTGAAGATATCCTTGTCGCCGCGGCCTGAGAGGTTGACCACCAATAGCGTCTCCTCGGTAGCGGCCTCGGCCAGCTTGATGGCATAGGCTAGGGCATGGGCCGACTCCAGTGCCGGGATGATCCCCTCGCTGCGGGCCAGCAGCTGGAAGGCCGCTAAGGCCTCGTCATCTGTGGCCGACTCATAGGTGGCGCGACCGGTCGCCGCCAGATGGGCGTGCTGTGGCCCCACTGACGGGAAGTCCAAGCCTGCCGAGATGGAGTAAGACTCCTCAATTTGGCCCTCTTTATCTTGCATTAGCGGCGCCTTCATGCCGAAGAAGATCCCCGTCTTGCCGTGCTTGAGCGGCGCGCCATGTTTAGGGGTATCTATGCCGAGTCCTGCGGGCTCGACACCGATAAGCTTTACCGAAGGCTCGTCGATAAAGTCGGCAAACATACCGATGGCATTTGAACCGCCGCCAACACAGGCGATCACCGCGTCGGGCAGACGACCCTCACGCTCTAGGATCTGCGCCTTGGTCTCTTCGCCAATCATGCGCTGGAATTCGCGCACTATGGTGGGGAAGGGATGTGGACCGGCGGCGGTGCCTAGCAGGTAGTGAGCCTTGTCATAACTGGCAGACCAGTCGCGCATCGCCTCGTTACAGGCATCTTTCAAGGTGGCTGAGCCTGAGGTGACCGGGATCACCTCGGCGCCCATCAGGCGCATACGGAACACGTTGGGCGATTGACGCTCGACATCTTTGGCGCCCATGTAGACCTTACACTTGAGGCCTAATAGTGCGCAGGCCAGGGCCGTGGCGACGCCGTGCTGTCCGGCGCCGGTTTCGGCGATGATCTCTTTCTTGCCCATACGCTTGGCCAGCAGGGCCTGACCCAATACCTGGTTGGTCTTATGGGCGCCACCATGGAGCAGATCTTCACGCTTGAGGTAGATCTTCACCAGAGGGTTAGGGCTAAGGTTACGGGTCAACGTCAAGGCGGTCGGTCTGCCGGCGTAGTTTTTCAGCAGATCGGTAAATTCGGCTTGAAAGCTCGGATCGTTCTGCGCATCGACGAAGGCGGCTTCGAGCTGCTTGAGGGCGGGCATCAAAATCTGCGGTACAAACATACCGCCATATTCGCCGAAATAAGGGTCCAGCTTAGTCATCATAAAGCTCTCTCTGTATGGGGCGGCGCCGTTAAGGTGCGCCGCAAAACGTTAATATTCTCTAAGGGCGGTAAAGGCTTGCTTGATCAGCTCCGCATCCTTGACGCCGGGAGCCGACTCGAGGCCCGAGTTAAAGTCCAGGCCGAAGAAGCCCTGCCGGGCGGCGTCGAAGGCGTTGCCTGCGTTAAGCCCTCCGGCCAACATGGCATCAGCCTTGTTCGGCAGTTGCTGCTGCCAGTTAAAGGCATGGCCCGTGCCACCAAACTGCACGCCGTCTGTCGCCTTTGTCTTGCTGTCGTAGAGCAGGCGATCGGCATTGGCTGGCGTAGAGGGGGCCTGGCAATCGTCGCTATCGACGCTGACGGCTACCGCCTTCCAGATCTGGGTCTGGCAATCAAGTTCATTTAGCTTAAATCTGAGCTGATCGATATCGTATTCGCTCTCGCTGCCGTGAAGTTGCACCGCAAACAGGTTTAAACGTTTGGCCAGCTCGGCGATGGTGGAGAGCTCTTCGTTGACGAAGACGCCGACAAAATTCAGCCCCTTACCACTGCTTCGCTGCTGCTCGACTAAGTCTAGTGCCTGCTCTGGGCTCACGTAGCGAGGCGATTTCTTGGCAAAGATTAGTCCGCCGTAGAGGGCGCCGGCGTCAATGACGGCGCGCACATCTTCGCTGCGGGTCAGGCCGCACACCTTGTTATGGCCAAGGGTCAGGGCGCGGCAGGCAAGATCCAGATCGGCTTCGGCCATCAGCGAGCTGCCTACCAGGAAGCCATCTACCAGGGGGCTCAGGCGTCTCACCTGCTGCTGAGTGTAGATGCCTGATTCGCTCACTACCACGCGGTCTGCCGGGATATGCGGGGCAAGCGCCTCTGTGGTTGCCAGATCTGTGGTGAGATCCCTCAGGTTGCGGTTATTGATCCCTATGATGGCGGCGTCAAGTGCGATGGCGCGCTTGAGCTCCTCTTCATTGCTGACCTCGGTCAGCACATCCAGCTGGTACTGGGCTGCCAGGCTTGCCAGCTGGCGATAATGGTCATCATCCAGTACCGACAACATCAGCAGTATGGCATCTGCGCCTTGGTGGGCCGCCAGTTTCACCTGATAGGGATCGACGAAGAAATCTTTGCATAAGATGGGCTGGCTCACCCGGGCGCGTACCTTGGGCAGGTAATCCATGTCACCCTGAAAAAACTGCTCGTCGGTCAGTACCGAGATGGCCGCGGCATAATGATTGTAGACATCGGCGATAGCCTCGACATCGAACGCTTGCCTGATAAGGCCCTTAGAGGGGCTGGCCTTCTTGCACTCGAAGATGAAGCCGGCATTGGGCGCCTTGAGTGCCTGATACAGGCTGCGATCCGACACCTTGGGTGCTAGCGAAGCCTCGGGGAAGCGCTGTTTCAGCGCGGCGATGTGAGCCGGTTTAGTGTCGACGATACGGGTCAGCACATTGCTGCTTGTGTTCGACGGGCCTGTTTGACTGTTTACACTCGCTTGCATCAGTTTGTTCCTAGGTTGTCACTTTGGCTCGCGCTAGCAAGCTGCTGGAGTAGGATGTATGCCTTGCCGCTGGCGAGGGTCTGTAGCGCCAGCGCCGTGCCTTGCTGTGGACTGTCACAGCAGCCGGATACATAGAGGGCGCAGCCCGCATTGGCAGCTACCGCCTCAGTGTGCGCCAACTCGCCATGGCCTTGCAATATGGCGCGGGTGATTTCGGCGTTTTCTGCAGGGCCTGCACCGGCGAGATCGCTTATCGCGGCGCGGCTGAGCCCCAGGGCCTCGGGTGAGAGGTAATATTCGACGATTTCACCCTGTTTCAGCTCACAGACTAAGGTCTCGCCGTGTACCGCTACCTCATCCAGGCCGCTGCCGTGAACCACCATGGCGCGTTTGACATCCAGCGCCTTAAGCACGTCACAGATAGGGCGCACCAGCATAGGATCATAGACCCCCAGTAGCATGTAGTCGGGTCTGGCCGGATTGATCAATGGACCTAAGACGTTAAACAGGGTGCGGGTCTTCAGCGCCTGACGTACCGGCACTGCGTGGCGCACGCCGCCGTGATAGTGGGGCGCGAACAGGAAACAGAGCCCCAAGTCGTCGAGACAGTCTCTTGCGGTCTCGGGCGCCATGGTGAGATCGATACCAAACTGCGCCAGCAGATCAGACGAGCCAGACTTGCTCGATACGCTGCGATTGCCGTGCTTGGCCACCTTAGCGCCCGCCGCGGCGGCCACGAAGGCTGAGGTGGTCGAGATGTTGATGGTGTTGTGACCGTCTCCACCTGTGCCAACAATATCCACTATGCCCTGGGTGCGTGTCGCCTCACTGGGGGCGGGAAACGCCTTGGCGGCTTGCAGCAGGGCGTCGGCGGCGCCGGAGATCTCATCTATGGTCTCGCCGCGCATCTTCATCGCGACCAACATACCGGCCATGGCGACGGGATCCATCTTGCCCTCGACTATCTCGCTAAACAGCGCCTTGGTCTCCTCGCGGCTGATGGTTTGCCCCTGATAAAGCCTGTCGAAAATCGGCTGTAGTTCACTCATTACTATACTCCTTGGCCGCTGCTTAATTGGGCATCTTGGGTCAGGTAGGTCAATGTCTGGGTCAGCAACTGGCTGCCGAGCGTGGTCAAGATAGACTCTGGGTGGAACTGAAAGCCTACCGCCTTGACGCTCTTGTGGGAGATGGCCATGGGCATCTCCTCCGTGGTGGCGATCACCTCGAGGCAGTCGGGCACCTGCGTTGCCACCAGGCTGTGGTAGCGGGCGACGGGGAGCGGCGAGGGCAGGCCGGCAAAGATCCCCTGGCAGTTGTGAATAGTCGGGCTGGCCTTGCCATGGACCACCTGCTTGGCGCGCTCCACCTTGCCGCCGAAGTGTTCGATCATCGCCTGGTGGCCCAAACAGATCCCCAGCATAGGCACCTTGCCAGCTAACAGGCCGATGAGCGCCATCAGGCAGCCCGCCTCATGGGGCGCTCCCGGGCCGGGGGATAATACCAGCGCCGCCTTGCCTTGCTCTTGCAGTAGCTTGTCGGCGATAAACTGGGCATCTAAGTCGTTGCGGTAGATCACCACCTCGAAGCCCAAGCTGCGGAACTGATCCACCAGGTTGTAGGTAAAAGAGTCGAAATTATCCAGTAGGTAGAGCTTCATTGTCCGCCTCCCATCTTGATGGCTGATATGACCGCCTGGGCCTTCTGGCGGGTCTCGTCGGCTTCGGCCTGGGGATCTGAGTCATACACCACGCCCGCGCCAGCTTGAATATGCGCCGTACCCTCTTTAACGAAGGCGGAGCGGATCACTATGCAGGTGTCCATGTCACCAAGGCCGTTGAGATAGCCCACCGCGCCGCCATAGCTGCCGCGGCGTGTCTTTTCGGCGCCGCGAATAAGCTGGGCCGCGCTCACCTTGGGCGCACCGGTAAGGGTGCCCATATTCATGCAGGCCTGATAGGCGTGCAGGGCATCGAGGTCGGATCTAAGCTGGCCGGTGACCCTACTGACCAGGTGCATCACATGGGAGTAGCGATCCACTTTCAGCAGCTCGGCCACCTTGCGGGTGCCGCTCTGGCTGATGCGGGCCACATCGTTGCGGGCCAAGTCCACCAACATCAAATGTTCGGACAGCTCTTTCTTGTCCAGACGCAGTTCCAGCTCGATGCGGCTGTCGAGATCGAAATCGATCTCGCCGCTCGCAGTCTTGCCGCGCTTGCGGGTACCGGCGATGGGGTAGATCTCCACCTGGTTGGTGCTGGCCTCATATTTGAGGGCGCTCTCGGGTGAGGCACCAAACAGGGTAAAGTCATCACCTCTGAAGTAGAACATGTAGGGGCTGGGATTGGTCAGTCTCAGGGCGCGGTAGGCGCCCAGGGCATTCGGGCAAGGCAGGCTGAAGCTGCGCGATGGCACCACCTGAAAGATATCGCCGGCGACGATATGAGACTTAAGATCTGTCACTATGTTCTTAAACTCATCATCTGACACATTAACCTGGGTCTCGGCATCCACAGGGCAGAGCGGGGCGATATCGGGAAGGCTGCTACAGGCCTGGTGCAGCTGGGTGACTCGCTCGGCCAATGCCGCCTTAACTTCTGCCTGTTGGGTAAAGTTATGGCTGATGATATCGGCGCTGCGCGCTTGGTGATCGACCAGGATCAGGGTTTCGGCCAGATAGAAGAGGTAATCAGGGCAGGTATTGGCGCTCTGACTCACCTTGGGGAGCGGCTCTACCGTGTCGATAAGATCGAACGCCAGCACGCCGCCGAGGAACAGGCTCTCAAACTGGGCATCATCGCCCATGTCGATATGCTTTATCAGGCTGCGCAGGCCATCGAGCGGTGAGGTAGATTTTAATCTGGCATCTTCATCCAGGAGGGAGGTGTCTTTTTGCAGGCCTAAGGTCAACGCCTTGCCATCGACTAAGTTTTCATCTTCGCCGAAGAAGCAGGCGATGGGGACCAGCAGCGCCTGACCATTGTCGCTCAGCGCGGTGAAGCTGAGTTGGTAACCTTCACAACGTATGGCCAGGGCGGCGTGGGTCATGATGATGCTTTTAAGGTGGTCCTTACTGTCGATTTCAGCCGACTCCAGCAACATGGTATGTGCCGCATCCTGCGTCAGGTGCTGATACAGCTGGAGAGGATCATCATGATAGGTGATCCGCTCCTTTATCGTGTTGACGCTGGCCAGAAACTCTTGCCCCATATTTGCGCTCCTACTTGCCGATATTGGACTAACTTGTTTATATATTTGGGTTAGTCGTTTATAAATCTATTAATAAAATTAGGCGATTAAATGCAAAAAGCCCGCATCGAGTGCGGGCTTTTTGTTTAAATCTTGTCTCTTTTACATGAGCACAGAAATTCACACCACCCGCTATGTTGGGAAGTGCCACCACCAGTTGATGTTGTTGAATAGCTGCGTCGTCATTTCAGTGTCTATCTCATGTAAAGGTAAAATCTTGTTGATGGCTATATAAAAACATCCCCCCCGCAGCCTTGTCAATTGAATATTTTTCTATTTGGCTGTTATTTAGCACTTTAAGATCACAATCTGTAGTGATTACCGAGGAGATTTAACGAATCTCATGCAATTTCGTCCATTTTCATCCAATTAGATGTTTCTAATAACAAAGTCGAGTAGAATAAAGGGATGACAGATGAAACGCGTTTAATCGATCTTCACAGCCACACCACGGCATCCGACGGCCAGTTAACCCCGTCAGAATTAGTGGCCCGTGCCCTGGATAATGGGGTGCAGATGCTGGCCATTACCGATCACGATACCTTAGCCGGTCTTAAGGAAGCCCACAGCTTCAACGACAGTCAAGCAGAGCCTCTAACTCTGATTAACGGCTGCGAGATCTCTACCCGCTGGAATAACTTCGATATTCATATCGTCGCCTTGAATATTGACCCTGAACATCAGGGGCTGGATACCTTCCTGACCCAGCAGAGGGCCTTGCGTGAGGCGCGGGCGATGGAGATAGGCGTGCGCCTGGAGAAGGCGGGCATCAGCGGCGCCTATGAAGGGGCTAAGGCGTTAGCCGAAGGTGCTGCGCTGAGTCGTGGCCATTATGCACGCTGGCTGGCGGACAACGGCTATGCTACCAATGCTGCCGCCGTGTTCAAGAAATACCTGGCCCGGGGCAAGACAGGCTATGTGCCAAACAATTGGTCTGACATGGAAACCGCTATCGCCATCATTCATGAGGCGGGCGGCGTCGCCGTGCTGGCACATCCTAGCGGCTACAAGTTGTCGGCCAAATGGTTAAAGCGTTTGGTGCGTGAATTTAAGGCCGCCGGTGGCGATGCCATGGAAGTGGTGCTGGGGCAGCAGACCCTGGACGATCGTAACAACTTAATAGCCTTGAGTCGGCTAAATGAACTGCATGCCTCGCTGGGAAGCGATTTTCATTTTCCCGGTAGCTGGCTCGAGTTAGGTAGAAATATGTTCCAACCCCAAGGTGTCGATTGGGTGTGGCAAATGGATAATTGGATGGGAAACCCATGAGTCAATTTTTTTATGTACATGAGGAAAATCCTCAGGTTCGTCTGATTAATCAGGCGGTCAATGTGATCAAGCAGGGCGGAGTCGTGGTCTATCCCACAGACTCTGGCTATGCCCTAGGTTGTCTGCTGGGTGAGAAAGATGCGATGACCCGCATAGTGCGTATTCGTCAGATTGAGAACGACCATAACTTCTCGCTGATGGTGCGTGATCAGTCTGAGCTGGCAACCTATGCCAGGGTGGATAACCAGGCTTACCGCGTGCTTAAGCACAACACCCCTGGTCCTTTTACCTTCATCTTCAAGGCCACCAAAGAGGTGCCTAAGCGCCTACAGAACCCGAAGAAGAAGACTATTGGTATTCGCGTGCCAGACAATGTGATTGCCCTGGCGCTGCTTGAGGCGCTCGATGCACCGCTGATGTCTACCAGTCTTATCCTGCCGGGTGAAGAGTTTACCGAGTCAGATCCCGAGCATATCCGTGACATCCTCGAGCATCAGGTAGACGTGATTATTCATGGCGGTTATCTGGGTGAGAAACCGACTACGGTTATCGATCTCTCAGAGGGCGATATCGAGATCTTACGTGAAGGTGCAGGTGATGTTAGCCAGTTTGGCTAAAGCCCTGTCTATTGGTCAAATTTGCAGGTATAATCGCGCGTTTGGTGTCGATTAGCCTCGCCAGAAACCGGTGATTATTCGCCCTAAATGGCGGTAATTTATCGTTATTATCTAACCTTTAGCCTGTGGCAGGCAAATGCCTGTCTGCTGACTTGGAGAGCGGATGCAGGGGACTCAGCAAAGTTTACCTTTGGCCGTGGTCAGGGGCGAGCCCGTTAAGGAGCTGCCGGCGGATCTCTTTATTCCGCCCGAGGCGCTAGAGGTGTTTCTCGAGTCTTTCGAAGGCCCGCTGGATCTGCTGCTCTATCTGATCCGTAAGCAGAAACTGGATGTGGTCGAGATGGCCATTGCGCCGGTGACGGATCAATATCTTGAGTATATCGAGCTGTTGCAGGGGGCCAGGGTGGAACTAGCCGCCGACTATCTGGTGATGGCCGCCACCCTGGCCGAGATCAAGTCGCGCCTCTTGCTGCCAAGACCCGAACTTGCAGAGGAAGATGAGGCCGATCCCCGTGCCCAGCTGATCAGACAGCTTAAGGCCTACGAGGTGATTAAAGACGCGCAGCAAAGGCTAGATGCCTTGCCGCGACTCGAGCGAGATGTGTTTCAGGCTAAGGTGTTGCCGGCGCCTGATATCAAGCCTGTGTTAGTGCCGCCGTCTGTTTCTCTAGTGGAGTTGGCCGGTGCCTTTGCCGCCGTGTTAAAGCGGGTCGAGGCCACAGAGCATCACCATGTGCAGCGTGAGCATCTGTCGACACGGGAACGCATGACGCAAATATTGGCTATGCTAGAAGGCAAGTCCTATGTGCCTTTTGAGCAGCTATTTGATGTTTCTGAGGGGCGAGCTGGCGTGGTGGTGAGCTTTCTTGCGCTGATGGAGCTGGTGAAAGAGCTTTTGGTCGATCTGATCCAGGCGCAGCCGCTGTCGACCATACATGTTAGGGCCTATTGATTGTCGAGTAAGAAACTGCAAATAAATCCGGATCAGCTCAAACAGCTGATTGAAGCCAGTCTGTTTGTGATGGCTAGGACTGTCTCTATCAAGCACCTAAATGAGAGTGTGCTGGCCAACTTTAGCGTCTCCCGCGCCAAAGTGAAGGCGGCCATTGAGGAGTTGCAGCAGGATTATCAGGGGCGCGGCATAGAGTTAGTCAAGGTGGCGGGCGGATATCGTTTTCAGTCCATCGAGACCTTGAGCCCTTATTTGCAGCCTCTGTGGCAGGAGAAGGCGCCGCGCTATTCGCGAGCGACGCTGGAAACGCTGGCGGTGATCGCCTATCGTCAGCCGGTTACTCGTGCCGATATTGAGTTTGTTCGTGGTGTGGCGGTGGGAAGCCACATCATAAAGAGTCTATCCGATAGACATTGGATTAAGATAATCGGTCATAAAGAGGTACCGGGCAGGCCCGCGCTCTATGCGACCACAAATGAATTTTTAGCCTATTTTGGCTTGGACAGGATAGCGGACCTTCCTCCCTTATCCGATGCCGAGTCACTAGCGGCGCTGTTTGGACAAACCCAGGCGGTCGACTCGACCCCTGACAACACAGCGCCTCAAACCGATGAAGAGTCTACTAATGAGTGAAAAATTGCAGAAAGTCTTGGCCCGTGCAGGCCATGGCTCCCGTCGTGAGATGGAGGCATGGATTGCTGCAGGTCGAGTTAGTATAGACGGTGAAATTGCCAAACTTGGTGATCGTATCGAGGCCGATGCCAAGGTGCGTATCGATGGTCGTACGGTATCTATTAAGTCGGAAGACGACTTGGTGTGCCGTGTGATCGCCTATCACAAGCCTGAAGGGGAGATCTGCAGCCGCAAAGATCCCGAAGGGCGCCCGACGGTATTCGACCGTCTGCCTAAGACCCGAGATTCTCGCTGGGTTGCGGTAGGTCGTCTGGATATCAACACCTCAGGCTTGTTGCTGTTTACCTCTGACGGTGAGCTGGCCAACCGCCTGATGCACCCGTCTCATGAGGTGGAGCGTGAATACGCCGTGCGCACCTTTGGAGAGGTGACCGATGCCTGCATTCAGCGTCTGCGCAGCGGCGTAACCTTGGAAGATGGCCCGGCGCATTTCGATAAGATAAAGCCAGCCGGTGGCGAGGGCATGAATAAATGGTGGCATGTGTCGCTGGCCGAAGGCCGTAACCGTGAGGTTCGCCGCCTGTGGGAATCACAGGAAGTGCAGGTGAGCCGCCTGATCCGTATTCGCTACGGCATGATAGATCTGCCTAAATCCCTGCCTCGAGGTGGTTGGGTCGAGCTGCCAATTGAGCAGGTGAACTATCTGCGTAAGCTGGCCGGCATGGATGAGGAGACGCGCACCCTGCTGGGTACAGACAAACACAGTGTGGCCCGCGCCAAGGTGAAAAGCGCCAAGATCCGCCGCGCCGTGCGTAAGCACAAGACCACAGCGGGTAAAACGCCGCGTCAACGCAGCTAAAAAAGTGTGTAGTAAAAGCCGCCTCGTGCGGCTTTTTTTATGCCTTTTTCTAGTGTTGCCTAAGGAAGGTGCGAACAAGTCGTCGCAAAGCCCCGCAGGGCGAGGCTTACAGTGGTATTTACTGCGTTACAGTTCTTGCGAAGGACTAGGACCATTCGCTGCAAACTGTGCCTTGCATCTACCCACTTTAAGCACACGCAGAGCAAGCACGGGACTTATTCGCACCTTCCCTAAGCCTCACAGACTTGAGTCATCTGTCGTCGTCAGCCATGATGAAGCTTATTAGCTTCAGGAAGCGCAAGATGAAATTATGCTCAGTCACCAAAATATGGGATAAGTCGGCTCACAATGCCTTTACCGATCTTGCTCTCTATCGCGGCAAGCTCTATTGCGTATTCAGGGAAGCCAGTGCCCATGTGTCACCTGATGGCGCGCTGCGGATCCTATGCACCGATAATGATGGACAAGACTGGCATAGTGTTGCCCTCATCGAGGCCGATTTTGCCGACCTTAGGGACGGTAAACTGGTGATCGAGGGGGATAGCCTGTTTCTGTTTGGCGGCGCCGCTATGCATGAGGGCAAGGGTGAGGGCATGCGCTCTTACTGCTGGCAGTCTGATGATGGGATACATTGGTCTGCGCCAAGGGCGCTGGTGAAAGAGAGAGAGTGGCTGTGGCGCATCACGCCCCACAAGGGCTACTTCTATGGCATAGCCTATTATTGTCATGAACATGATGGCTATGCGGCGCTGTATAAGAGTGACGCTAATACCGATTTTTATCCCCTGGTGGAGAAGCTTAGTCAGGCCGGTTATGTCAATGAGTCTGGTTTAGTGTTCGACGAGGAAGACAAAGCCATCTGTCTGCTGCGCCGGGATCCACTGTGGCTGACCGATGAGCGTGCATTGCTGGGCGAGTCAGCGCCTCCATATACCCAGTGGCATTGGCAAACGGCGAATTGCCGCGTAGGGGGACCCGTAACCTTTCTCTATCAAGGTCAGCTTTATGGCGTGGTGCGCCTCTATGATGGTCGTGTGCGTACCGCTCTGGTGGCGATCGACAGACAAAGCGCGCAAATAGCGGAGTTGCTCACCCTGCCTTCGGGCGGCGACACCAGTTATGCCGGTGTCGTGCTCAGTGACAATATCTTGATGGTCAGTTATTACTCCTCCCACGAAGGCGACTGCGCCATTTATTTCGCTAAAATTGCCCTTTAACCTATTTAAGACCGAGTGAGACATCATTTGGTCTTTATCACTTCTGTATTTTCGCATTTTGTTTAGTCAAATATCCTGAATGTCAATTCTTTCTAATTCTGTGGATTTTTAATTTATTTTTAAGGTAAAGGTTAAGGTGCGTAATAGATAAATTTTAATGTTTTTGTTGTTAAAATTGTTGTTTACCATTTCTTACTATCGAGATACATTATTTTACATTGTTACTTTTGTGGTTGTTTTTTATATTTAATTGATCTTTCGTTAAACTATTAAACATATTTGGTACAGACGTATTAATTTGTATCGTCTGATTGTTTTTTCATTTTTACATTTTCTGATAATCCTGGCTGTTATGAAAACTCGTTGTAAATCAAGTGTGTGTGTTGTTTTTGGCGGTTGAGGGTTATCGGTTTTTATTATCGAGTTGTATCAATGTTTATCATTGTGGTTATTTTCATGTTAACTGCGTTGACTTATTTTATCTTTTTTCACAATATCTTCACCGAAGGACATTCTTCTTATTTTAAAAATAAAAAATAAATTAATGATCGAAACTCAGATTGTCTGGTTTCGTATTGTGAGGGAAACATATGAACTCTTTGACCTTAACAGCAAAAGCGGTTCGCGTAGGCTTATTTGCCGCCGCGACATCTAGCATTGCATTTTCTGGTATCGCAATTGCTGAAGAGCAAAGCGATAAAGTTGAACGCATCGAAGTAACTGGTTCGCGTATTAAGCAAGTTGATATGGAGACTTCGTCTCCTGTGACTGTATTAAGTGCGGCAGATATCGCGTTGACCGGTGAAAAAACTGTTGCCGACGTATTGAATAACTCTTCTATCAACGCCTTTGGTTCTTGGCGTGGTACTTCGGGTTATGGTTCGGGTGCGAGTGCGACTTCAACAGTCAACATGCGTGGTTTAGGTTCTCAGGCTACCTTGGTATTGCTTGATGGCCGTCGTATGCCTGGTACCAGCTCTAGCTCGGGTGCCGAGGCAGATACATCTCAGATTCCACTAGCAATCGTTGAACGTATCGAGATCCTACGTGATGGTGCATCTGCAGTTTATGGCTCAGACGCCGTAGCAGGTGTAATTAACATCATTACCAAGAAAGAGTTTGATGGATTCCAAGTCGACTTCAGCACAGAGCAGCCTAGCGTAGAAGGCGGTGATGCCAATCGTTTCTCTATTGCGGCTGGCTTCAACTCTGAGAAAGGTAATGTGACTTTTACCTATGAGTACTATGACACTAAGGCTGTGATGGACCGTGACATCTGGAACATGGATGATCCTAGCTATGGTGACTACAGCTCTTTTAGCTCTGTGCCGAATGGCTATTATAACACCGGCGAGAAAGATGCCGATGGCGATGATATCTATGCATTCTACTCAAACTCTGAGATGTGTGCCGATACCGATAACGTTGCCGATACCACAGATGGTCAGAACAATGGTCGCTGTCTATACAGCTATGGCGCGGTAACCAAGCTATTTGGCGACATGACCCGCAACTCTTTCATGACCAACTTTAACTATGACATCACGGATAACATTCGCTTCCGTGGTCGTGGTACCGCATCTTTGAGCGAAACCAACACACGTTATGCCGGTACACCTGTATCGACTAACTATCCTGTGATGAGCGCGGATAACCAATATAACCCAACGGGTAAGGACATGACGCTGTACATGCGCTCTGTTCAGATTGGTGAGCGTGACACCCTAACAGAAACAAACAGTTTCGACATTCTAGGTGGCTTCGTAGGCTATGCCGACGTGGGTAATGGTATCGATTGGGAGCTGAACGCACAGCACTCTGCGTCGACCACTAACGCCTTTAACTACAACCTGATCAACGACAACATCATTCAGAGCGAGATCGATACTGGCAACTATGATGTCTTCAATACCTCGGGTATGAGCTATGCAGAGTGGGAGCAGCAGATGACTGCACTCTATTCTGCCGCAAACCACACTGGTGTATACCAAGGTAAGTTCGACAGCACGCAGATCGACGGCCTTGCCAGCACCATGCTGTATGAACAAGGTGATTTCTCATTGGCCATCGTAGGTGGTTTAGAGTATGAGATGATCAACTTCAAGCAAACCTCTGATCCAGAGTCGGCTTCTGGCATTATCTCTGGTGGTTCGGGTGGTGACGATGTTGATGCTGAGCGTACACGTCAGTCTGCCTATACCGAAATCCAGATGGCACTGCCTGCCAACTTCGAACTGTCAGCGGCGCTACGTTATGAGCGTTATGAGCAGGAAGGTACCTTGACGGGTGCAGAAGGTCAGGTGACTAACTCTTCTACATTCGATGCCGTTGTACCTAAGTTTGGTTTGAGCTGGCGCCCTGTCGATTCGTTGCTGCTTCGTGCTAGCTACGGTGATTCATTCCGCGCACCAAATATGGGTGAGATGTTCTCGTCGCAATCTCTGAGTTTCGAGAAAGCCTACGATTCGGTTTGGTGTGAAGCCAACAACAATTCTGACGCCAACTACTGTGCTACAGGTAACCAGCACAAGACTTGGTTTGGTGGTAACCCGAATCTAGAAGCGGAAGAGGGTAACTCACTGACATTGGGTGGCGTCTGGAACGTGACCGATGCGTGGAGTGTTGAACTATCATATTACTCAATCACTTATGACAACAAAATTGAAGCCGTTAGCGCATCAGACGTGATCCGTGATGAGAAGATCAACGGTGGCTCTGACTTCGTGACTCGTGGCCCAGACGGTAAGATTGAGTACCTTGAAAGTGGTTATGTGAACAAGGCATCGCTGGAAACGTCTGGTTTTGACTTTGCTTCTTCATACAACTTCGAGACAGGCTTCGGTGACTTCAACCTTAAGCTAGATGTTACTCACATCCTCGACTTTAAAGAGCAGGCCGATGCCGAATCTGAGAAGATCGATTACTCAGGTACGCAAGACTATCCTGATTGGCGTGGTAACTTCGCCGCGGCTTGGTACTACAACGATTTCAGCGCGGCTTGGACAACCGTGTATATCGGTAGTCAGTCAGGTGCAATGTGGCGCGACCTTGGTTACGACTACATCATCGACACACCAAGCTACTTCAAGCATAACTTCCAGGTGGGTTATACCCATGATTGGAACGGTACTATCACAGTGGGTGTGAACAACCTGTTCGACGAAAAAGCACCGACTTGGTATGACTATGCGGGTTATCGCGATGTGAACACCAACCTATACGATGTATTGGGTCGTACCTTCTATCTGCGTATTAACCAGAAGTTCTAAATCGTTATTCACCCTCCCTGTGACTTAACGATAAAAGCCTCCTGATTCAGGAGGCTTTTTTATGGGGGTTATTAAGTGGACTGTCTTTTAAATTAGTTGTCGACTGGCGCGGCTATCGTGACTGGCGTGATTAATTCGGCTGACGCGACAAGCTCACTAATTCAATTGGCGCGATTGAGCGAACTGCTCGATTAGCAAGCAGCCCGCTTAGGGATGTGTGCTTAGTGTGTGAGCCTGAGCTCGTGCCTGTGTTCGTGGGCGTAATCGGCGGCGCATTGGGTGCAGCGCTGCTCGAGCGGATTGGCGTTGAGCCGCTCGGCTTCGATATCGGCCTCACAGTCTGAGCACAAGCCGTAGAGACCCAGATCCAGCTGGCACAGCGCCGCATCGAGTTGGGTCAGTTTGATAAATAAGGGCTCGTCGGCCAGTTTGGCCGCGGTCATCTCGTCGATGAGGGAGGTCAGCGAGAGTTGCTGGGTATCGAGTGTTATTTGATGTAATGCCAGCAGGGTACCTAACTCTTTCCTGAGATTCGCTTCAAGCACCGACAGTTCATGTCTGATATGGGATCTGCTCACAAATCATTGCCTAGTTGATATTCTTAGATAATCAGTCTAAACCGCTTGGGCGTATTGGCTATGACTAAGATCAAAAGTCGGTGACTTTTATGGTGAATCGCGTTGAGGGATGTGAAGATCAGACCAGTTAAGGCGCGACCAGACTGGCTATTTGTCGCGCCTTGAGATAGGGAAGGCTTGAAGGTTAGCAGTGCCTGATGCCCTGAAGCATCATAGAGCCTACAGATGCTACCGTCAGGCACAAGTATCTTGCTAGCAACTGCGTAGCAGGGACAAGATGCTCTGGGTATCTTTCAGTACGCGTACCTGGCGGAACAGGGCTTCGCCCTCCTCATAGTGGCGGGCGATAAACCTCAGCCACTGTTTGATGCGCGCCGGATAGTACTTCTCTTTCTCGCTGACTATCTCAAATTCTGAATATTGCAGCAGCAGCGCCAGCACCTCGGGCCAGGGCATGGGCGTCTGCTCGCCTTTTACTACGTGGGCCAGGTTGGGGATGGTCAGGGCACCGCGGCCGAGCATGACATCATCACAGCCGCTGGCCTCGCGGCATTTGAGGTAATCTTCTCTGCCCCAGATCTCGCCGTTGGCGATGATGGGCAGGCGAGTGACAGATTTTATCTGCGCGATATATTCCCAGTGCGCCGGCGGTCGGTAGGCTTCCTCTTTGGTGCGGGCGTGCACCGTCAGTTCGGTGGCGCCGGCCGCCTCGATAGCCTGGGCGATTTCTGTGCAGCGGCTCTTGTCATCCCACCCCAGGCGGATCTTGGCCGACACTGGCTTGTCCTTGGGCACCGCCTGCCTCACGGCCTGGGTTACCCGGTAGATGGTTTCGGGCTCTTTTAACAGCGCCGCGCCGCCCTTGCTGCGATTAACCATAGGGGCAGGGCAGCCATAGTTAAGGTCGACGCCGCGAGAACCGAGCTCGACGGCGCGAATGGCATTCTCGGCCATCCAGTTAGGCTCCTGCCCCAGCAATTGCAGGCGCACCGGAGTGCCCGAGGCGGTTCTGCATTGGTACTTAAGCTCGGCGCAGAGTCGGTAGAAGACTTTTTCCGGCAGTAATTGATCGACGACACGAATAAATTCGCTGATCACCATGTCATAGCCACCAACGCTGGTTAGCAGGGCTCGCATCGGGGCGTCGGCAACGCCTTCCATCGGGGCTAAGATGACACGCATGATTCTCGTTTTCTCATTAATTCAAGGCGCAGAGCCTAAAAAGGTGAACCTGTCGGCCATGGTGTACGTACTGCTTGAGTACTGCATTGCCAGGCAGGGTAAAAGGGCGCTTATTCTACGTCAAGCGCCTGGCAGATACAAAGCCTGTGTGCGTGCGGGAAGGTGTGGGGATAACGGCTCTGCCCAGCCAAACTTATGAGTCAGATGCGAGTATCTTTTGTTGTCTATGACTGGCTTATCGATTTCTAGTCAATAAAGACTTGAGATCAATCGATTACTGCTGTTTAGATGCTTGCACTAACACATAATTTGGGTCATAAATGTGATGCCTGATAAGTTTTTTGAAATAAAAATCTAGGGGGCCGGGTCATATTATCCGAGCCAGCAACGCACTGATGTTGGCAAACCATTGCATATAAGAGATCAACAAAGGAAGAGATTATGAAATTAGTTAAGAATACTGCTGTTGCTGTAGCGTTAGGCACTGTGTTTGTTGGTAGCGCGTTTGCGGCGCAGGCTCAAGCTAATCCGTTTGGTTACAGTGAAATGCAAGCTGGTTACCAGATCGCCGATGGCGAAGGTAAGTGTGGCGAAGGCAAGTGCGGCGAGAACATGAAGAAAGGCGCCAAAGAAGGTAAGTGCGGCGAGAACATGAAAGCCAAAGAGGGTAAATGTGGCGAAGGCATGAAGAAAGGCGCCAAAGAAGGTAAGTGTGGCGAAGGTAAATGCGGCGCCCAGATGAAGGCCCATAAAGAGGGTAAGTGCGGCGAAAACATGAAAGCCAAAGAAGGTAAGTGTGGCGAGAACATGAAGGCCAAAGAGGGCAAGTGCGGCGAAGATATGAAGAAGGGCAAAGAAGGCAAGTGTGGCGGCCATAAGTAATAGGCCTTAAGGCAATTGCCCATGTCGATTAGGCCAGTGAATACTGGCCTAATTCTTTTTACATAAGGTAAATGCGTCAATTTGTTCACTAGAGGTGGAGTGATGATGACACAAGCTAAGGTGGGGCTCGGCCTGCGCCGCGAGATGCTAGATGAGTTTTGCCAGTCTGTCCCCGGTGCCATCGATTTTTTCGAGGTGGCGCCCGAGAACTGGATGACACTTGGTGGTAAGTTTGGCCGTCAATTTAGGCAGTTAACCGAGAAGCACAAGTTTTTCTGCCACGGACTGTCGCTCTCTATCGGTGGCCCAGAGCCCCTAGATACGCGTTTCGTTAAGCAGATTAAAACCTTTCTAGACCATCACGACATAGAGATCTATTCGGAGCACTTAAGTTACTGTTCGGGCAAGGGCCATCTGTATGACTTGATGCCAATCCCCTTTACTGATGAGGCGGTGCGCCACGTGGCAAGGCGTATTGAGCAGGTACAGGATATCTTAGAGCGTCCCTTTATTCTGGAAAACGTATCCTTTTACGCCTCGCCCGCGAGCGAGATGAGCGAGTGTGAGTTTGTCAGCGCCGTGCTTGAAGAGGCAGATTGTCGCCTGCTGCTGGATGTGAACAACATCTATGTTAACTCGATCAATCATCAATATGACGCCGAAGCCTTCTTAAGGGCCATGCCCAGCGAGCGTATCGCCTACCTGCATATTGCCGGTCATTACGATGAGGCGGAAGATCTTAAGGTCGATACCCATGGCAGCGAGGTGATCGACCCCGTCTGGCGTTTGTTAGCGATCTGTTATCAGACCCATGGTGTGTTTCCAACCTTGCTCGAGCGTGACTTTAATATTCCTGCCACCCATGAGTTGCTCAAAGAGATCAACAAGATACATGGCTATCAGACCAAGGCATTACAGCCCAGCCATCGGAGCGCCTAGATGAGTTTTACCCAAGTCCAGCAGTCGTTTATCGATTACATCAAAGACCCTTCATCGCCCCTGCCTCAGGGGACGGACGAAAGGCGTATGGGGATCTATCGCGAATTGTTTTTTAATAATGTGAAGGGGTTTGTCGCCAGTGGTTTTCCCGTGCTCTGCTCCTTGTATGAAGAAGATGACTGGCAGGCGCTGGTGCAGCAGTTTTTTGTGACCCATGATTGTCAGACGCCGATCTTTATCGAAATCGCCCAGGAGTTTTTGCTGTTCTTGCAAAACGAGTATCAGCTGAGCGAGCAAGATCCCGCCTTCATGCTAGAGCTGGCTCACTACGAATGGTTGGAGCTGGTGGTGGCTACGGCGCCCGATGACAGACAATCGCAAAGTATTGACGAGCAAAGCCTGGAAACCCAGCCCCTGGGGTTAAGCTTGGCCGCCAGGGTGGCCCAATACCATTTTGAGGTGCAGCGCATTAGCCCCGACTATCGCCCCGAGGCGCCTAGCGAGCAGCCAAACTTTTTCTGTATCTACCGGGATGCTGACGATGAAGTCTGTTTCTTGCAGCTTAATCCGCTTACGGCACAGGTGCTGGCCTATATCGAGCAGCAAGATGGTGTGGAGTTTGCTGCGCTATGTGACTGGATTGCAGCCCTTTATCAGCAGATGCCGAGGCCTCAGATAGTAGAGGGTTGTCGGCAGTTGCTGCTGGATATGGCTCAGCGGGGCATAGTGGTCGCCGCGAGATAAAATTTGTCCAATTAGGCCTTTCTATCGTGCTGGCTTGTCACTATAATGGCGGCAAAAATTGATCTAGATCAATAAAAGTTGTCAATCATGAGTGAGGAAAGTATGAGTCAGCCGTTTAAAGACCCGTTTAATTTTGTTTATTTTCTTGGTTTCTTGCTGGTAATGATGTTGCCTACGCTGCCAGCTACCCTGTCATGGTTGAAACACCTAAACCTGATCTCTTAAGCATTAGCCTTAAGCGGTTAAGCAACTAGCTTAGCGGGCTAAGTCGGGTATACTAACCACTCATTCTTGAGTGGTTTTTTTATGCGAGGAATTCATGGTTATCAAGCGGGGCTTCTATCTACTCCTAGGCCTTAGCAGTCTGTTTCTCGGCCTGCTTGGCATTGCCCTTCCGCTACTGCCGACCGTGCCTTTTATCTTGCTGGCGGCCTTTTGTTTTGCCCGCTCGAGTTCGCGCCTGCATGACTGGCTGATGACCCACCCTTGGTTTGCCGATGCGCTGCAGAACTGGCATAGCGAGCGCGCCATTCGCCGTGGCTTGAAGCGCAAGGCCTATATCGCCACCTGTTTAAGTTTTAGCGTGAGTATCATCTTGGTGCCGCTGCTTTGGGTGAAGTTGATGCTACTGGCCATGTTAACAGGCTTGCTGCTTTATCTCAGGCAAATTCCCGAATTAGACGACTGATTGTGAACTTAGGTTGTGAACCTTGGCGGTGAGTTTGGTTAAGCTTTGTGACATTCGCTGTTGCAACCCATATCAAAGGAGCTTAAGCTTTAGCCGAAAATTCTAGTCAAAACTGGCCCTATGGCCAGTTTGTCCTTTTTAAGGGCTCAAACGAAAAAGATGGTAGTAATGAATACAGACAAGTTAGCCTTGATCAAGCAGAGCATTAAGACAATTCCAGATTATCCGAAACCAGGGATCATGTTTCGCGATGTAACCAGTTTAATGGAAGACCCAGCGGCCTATCAGGCGACGATTGCCCTGTTTGTTGAGCGCTATAAAGATCTTGGCGTGACCAAAGTGGTGGGCACAGAGGCGCGTGGCTTCCTTTTCGGCGCGCCGCTGGCGTTAGAGTTGGGCGTAGGTTTCGTGCCTGTGCGTAAGCCGGGTAAACTGCCCCGCGAAACCATTTCTGAGAGTTATGAGCTGGAATATGGCCATGACATGCTGGAGATCCACACGGATGCCATTAAGCCGGGCGACAAGGTATTAGTTGTCGACGATCTGCTGGCTACAGGCGGCACTATCGAAGCGACAGTAAAGCTTATCCGTCAGTTGGGCGGCGAGGTTGAGCATGCGGCATTTGTGATCTCTCTGCCAGAGCTTGGCGGCGAGCATCGTCTAGCCGAGATGGGTCTTTCTCTGATGACCCTGTGTGAGTTTGAAGGCGAGTAATTCCGTCTAATTGATCGCTCATGTCGATTATATAAGTGCCGTGGCTATGCCGCGGCATTTTGCTATCTGGGCATCTGTGATGTTAGGCGATGAGATATGTGAGCCTGCTGTCTGTCCCATGCGGCTGATGGGTGAGGGCGATGGCTAACATTGCCTTGTCAACTCGCTAAAGACTGGCTAAAGAGTGGCTCATGATGGCTTAGCATTAGGCCTCATCTGGGCGGGCAAAGCGGGTGATAGGTTAAACATGAAGCAAGCTGGCTTAACAAAGATAAATTAAGGCGCGCTAAGCGCTTAGCTTGCTAGCGAGATGGACCTTGGCATGTTATTGTTTGCTGATTAATGAAGTGTGCTTCGTACTAGTTACCAACCTTGGGGAGTTCCATGTCATATCAGGTGTTAGCCAGAAAATGGCGCCCTGCAACATTTGAGCAAGTTGTCGGTCAGTCACATGTGCTGCATGCCCTAACCAATGCCTTATCGCAAAACCGTCTACATCATGCCTATCTGTTTACCGGTACCCGAGGGGTAGGTAAGACGAGTCTGGCTAGGCTATTTGCCAAGGGACTGAACTGTGAGCAAGGGGTAACGGCCACGCCCTGTGGCCAGTGTGCCAGCTGTGTCGAGATCGCCCAGGGGCGATTTGTCGATCTTATCGAGGTGGATGCCGCGTCGCGCACCAAGGTTGACGATACCCGCGAGTTGCTGGACAACGTTCAGTATCGCCCCACGCGCGGCCGCTTCAAGGTGTATCTTATCGATGAGGTGCACATGCTCTCGCGCAGCAGCTTCAATGCGCTGTTGAAGACGCTGGAAGAGCCCCCAGAGCATGTTAAGTTCTTGCTGGCGACCACAGATCCCCAGCGCCTGCCCGTCACCGTACTCTCCCGCTGTCTGCAATTTAACCTTAAGAGTCTGACACTTGACGAGATCTGCGTGCAGCTTGGCCACATCCTGGCTCAGGAGCAGGTGGGGTATGATGATGGCGCGGTAAAACTACTCGCCAAGGCGGCCAACGGCAGTATGCGTGACGCCTTGAGTCTAACGGATCAGGCTATAGCCTTCGGCGCAGGTCAAGTCAGGCTCACTCAGGTGCAGACCATGCTGGGCACCATAGATGAGCATCATGTGATTGTCTTGCTCAAAGCCCTGTGCGATGGCGACGTGGATCTGCTCATGAAGGTGACTGGGGATGTTTTATCCTTCGGCGCCGATCCCCATGAGGTGCTGCGCAGCCTGCTGGAATTGCTGCATCAGATCACCTTGACCCAGTTTGCACCCAGCGCCGCTCAGCTGTCGCAATATGCCGAGCAGATCAAGGCCTTCGCCAAACAGCTAAGGCCCGAGCAGGTACAGCTCTATTATCAACTATTGCTAAACGGTCGGCAGGATCTGCCCCATGCGCCCGACCCTAAGTCAGGCCTGGAGATGGCGCTGCTGCGCGCCATCGCTTTCGTGCCCGAGGCGCCTGTGCAACGCTGGATGGGCGAGGCCGGCAGCGAGATCCTCTTGCCTGACACTCCCTTACCAGAACTGGGCAAGGGTGAAGATGTTGCGCCAACCTCTGCTAGGCCAGATGGAACAGTTAAGCCGGTGAAACCTGCTGAGTCTGTGCTAAACAGTCAGGCGGAAGCCGAGGTTGAAGACAAGGCCGAGGTTGAAGAAAAAGCTAAGGTCGAGGCCAGCAATGAAGCAAGTGTGGCAATGTTGTCCGATGCGCAAGCGTCCACTGCTGAGCAGACGAACAAGTTAAGCGATACTGACGGCCCATTTGAAGCGAATTTAGTTGCAGTGGATTTAGTTGAAGCTGATTCGACAGAAAAGGATGCGCTTGAAGAGGATGAGGGTGCACTCGATCTGTTTGCCGAGCAGCAGCTGATCTTGAGCCAGGCCCAAAGCAAAGGGCACAGCCCTGAGCTTAGCGCTGAGCTTAGCACTAACCATAGTCCTGAGCCTAGCCCTGAGCCTGAATCTAGCCCTGAGCCGAGCCCGCAAGAAACAAGCTCGGCAAATAAAAGTCCCGTAAGCGAAGCATCTGCCGAGTCTAAAGTGGATGCGTCGACGAGTGCTGCGACAGCACAGGGCGGTGAAGCGGCTCTGTCAACCGAGCCAAAAATGCCGGCAGAAAGCGTCGAGCAAACAGCTTCAATAGCCGAGCAAGCCAGTTCGTCAGCAGACGAGAGTGGCAGTTTTTACGATGACCTCTATTTCAGTTCAGATGACGATGAGTCTGGCGACCCAAGCGACTATGAAGCCTACCTAGCCTATCAGCAGGGACAGGATAGTCAGGCATCTGGCGATATCTCTTCCTCTGCGGCGACAAGGCCTGTTGACAACAGTGCCCAGGTTAGTAGCGCTCCGGTAAATGAAAATGCACCACTTGGCGGTTTGA
This sequence comes from Shewanella loihica PV-4, assembly GCF_000016065.1. Lineage (NCBI taxonomy): Bacteria > Pseudomonadati > Pseudomonadota > Gammaproteobacteria > Alteromonadales > Shewanellaceae > Shewanella > Shewanella loihica. The sequence goes on along the minus strand of NC_009092.1, from coordinate 2,613,178 downwards.
CTCCCGATACTGGATTGGCAAGTGAAGACACCACGCCCAACCTGTTAGAAGATGATCTGCTCGACGCCGTATTGAATGCGCGTCAGAGCCTGCTTAGCGATCTTGAGGAAGATGCGGCTAAGGAGGACGCGGCTAAGGAGAGCGCATCAAAAAAGCCCCTAGTCGGCGCTAAGAAGCCTGGGGCTAACCAGGCTCAAGCGAGTAGCGAACAGCAGGCGGGCGAAGAGAATAAGTCTGGCGCAGAGCCTTATGTGCCGCCCAAACGGCCAGAGCAAGCAGCCCTGAGCGTAGAAACAGCCCCGAGCGGAGAAGCAACTTCTCAGAGCTTTGGTGAGACAGCCCAGAACGCTCAAGATAATGCCTTGATCGTCGAAGCTGTCTCGAACACGGCTGTGACGAACGAGGCTGGGAAGACTGAGCATGGGACGAAAGCGCCTGAGACGCAGCACAATTATTCTGCGCAGCAGCCTAATGCGTACCTAAATGATGAAGACAGGCCGCCTTGGGTGTCGCCAGAGCCGAGCCTGCAGGCAGTTACCGCACCAAGTGATGAAGTGCCTAATCTTGCTGGGCAAGTCGATACTCAATCTGAGTCACACGCCCGCGCCGATGCAGCTGCTCAGATAGAACAAGGCTTGGATGAACTCAGCTTGGAGGACCAAAGCTTGGATGACCAAAGCTTGGATGACCAAAGCTTGGATGACCAAAGCTCGGAGGACCTCAACTCGGATGACCAAGGCTCAAATGAAAGCGGTGCTTTCGGCAATCATCCCGTCCAGAGTCCTGCAGCGCAGGAAGTGTCGGCACCTTCAGCCGTCACTGAGCCCGTCAGCCAGACGACACAAGTGGCCTTTGTGGCCGATGAGATCACAGGGCACGATACGGATCTTAAATGGTATCGCTTGATGTCGGCGCTGGAGATCGGCGGCCGGGTAAGACAGCTGGCGGTCAACGCCGTATGTAAGGCCTTTAGTGAGCCTCTGCCTTTGGTGCTTAAGCCCAATCAGAAGCACCTGGCGGCGCCAGGCGCCATCAGTCAGCTCGAAGATGCCTTGTCTAAGGCGTTAGGCGGCAGCTGCCAGGTGGCGTTTAGCGTCGGGGTCGAGCCTGAGCGTGAGACACCGCTAGAGATCCGTCAGCGATTCCATCGCGAACTGCTCGAGCAGGCGCATCAGGGGTTATTGCAAGATGAAAACATTCAATGGCTGACACAGGTGATGCAGGCAGAGATGGAGCCAGACAGCTTAAGTTATCTGCCGGAGCTGCTGGGTAAGCGGGGCCAGACGATAGCACTTATCGATAAGTCGAACTTTGTGGCGACAGAGGAGTCTTAACTCACGCGAGTTATCGCTTACATGAGCGATAGCTTGAGTCAGTTGTTAGTACGACTTGCTAATGTCCTCAGCAAACGCAGTGAGCTCGATGGAATGAATTGGTTTAGCGGTGCGAAAGGGCTCGCAGGTCATAAGTTTTAAGATTGGTGATCAGCTTTGATTGCTTATTGGTGCTAATTCAGTAAGATTAGCCAGTTTTTTTAATATTGAAGAGAACTCGATATGTTTGGAAAAGGCGGTATGGGCAACCTGATGAAACAGGCCCAGATGATGCAAGACAAGATGGCTAAGGTGCAAGAAGAGATCGCACGTATGGAAGTCACCGGTGAAGCCGGTGCGGGTCTTGTTAAAGTCACTATGACAGGCTCTCACAGTGTACGTAAGGTCGAGATCGACCCAAGCCTGCTAGAAGATGACAAAGAGATGCTTGAAGATCTGATCGCGGCAGCTTGCAACGATGCGGCGCGTCGTGTCGAAGAGAGTCAGAAAGAGAAGATGGCAGAAGTCACAGGCGGCATGCAGTTGCCACCTGGCATGAAGATGCCTTTCTAAAGATGAAATTTAGTCCCCTGGTCGACGAGTTGATCCAGTCGCTACGCTGCCTGCCCGGGGTTGGCCCCAAATCGGCGCAGCGCATGGCGTTTCAACTGCTAGAGCGCGATCGCAAGGCGGGTCATAAGCTGGCCCAGGCGCTGTCGAGCGCCATGAGTGATGTGGGGCACTGCAGCAGCTGTCGTACCTTCACCGAAGAGAGCCTGTGTCCTATCTGCGCCAGTAGTCGTCGTGGTAACTCAGATTTGATCTGTGTGGTCGAGACGCCCGCCGATGTATTGGCGATCGAAGCCGGTGGTCATTTCTCGGGGCGTTATTTTGTGCTCTTAGGGCATCTGTCACCGCTCGATGGTGTGGGGCCGGACGAGCTGGGCTTGAGTCTGCTCGAGACTCACCTGGCCAGTGGTGAGGTAAGCGAACTTATCCTGGCCACCAACCCGACGGTAGAAGGGGACGCGACAGCGCACTTTATCGCCGATATGGCCAAGCAGCATGAGGTCAATGTGAGCCGAATCGCTCATGGTGTGCCCGTGGGCGGCGAGCTGGAGTATGTCGACAGCACCACGCTGGCGCTCTCCTTTAATGGACGCATTCCGTTATAAGGCTCTTTTAAGTCCTACAATAAAATCCAGTTCATCTTGAGCTGGATTTTTTTTGACCAATTAAAACCCTTTGTCTGTTTTTGGCTTGAAAAGCGAAAATCCAGCCCCATCTCTAAAGCCATAAGCGTTTTTGTGAAATAGAGAAGGAAACATCCATGTCACATCAAGAAACCCATGGCTTTCAAACAGAAGTCAAACAACTACTCAATTTGATGATCCACTCTTTATACTCCAATAAAGAGATTTTCTTGCGTGAATTGGTCTCTAACGCCGCCGATGCGGCCGATAAACTTCGTTACGAAGCCTTGACTAAAGATGAGCTTTACGAAGGCGACGGTGAGCTGCGCGTACGCGTCAGTGCCGATAGCGAGAAAGGTACAGTGACCATTGAAGATAATGGTATCGGTATGACCCGCGATGGCGTGATAGAGCATCTGGGTACCATCGCCAAGTCGGGCACCGCAGAGTTTTTCAAGAATCTATCGGGCGATGAGTCTAAAGACTCACAGCTGATCGGTCAGTTTGGTGTGGGCTTCTACTCGGCCTTCATCGTTGCCGACAAGGTGACCGTACGCACTCGCGCCGCCGGTCACGCGGCAGATGAGGCGGTGCAGTGGGAATCAGCCGGTGAAGGCGAGTTCACTGTCGAAAACATCGTCAAAGAGAGTCGTGGTACAGAGATCATCTTGCACCTTCGCGAAGAAGAGAAAGAGTTTGCGAGCGATTACCGTCTGCGCTCTATCATCACCAAATACTCAGATCATATCTCGGTACCGGTAGAGATGTGGCAAGAAGGCACGCCAGCCCAGGAAGCGACCGAGGAGGGCGGTGAAGCCATTCCTGCTACCGAAGGTCACTGGAAGGCGATGAACAAGGCGACTGCCCTGTGGACTCGTAACAAGAGCGATGTCACCGACGAAGAGTATCAAGAGTTCTACAAGCATATCTCCCATGATTTTGCCGACCCGTTACTGTGGAGCCACAACCGCGTCGAGGGTAAGCAGGAGTACACCAGCCTACTATACATTCCATCGAAAGCCCCATGGGATCTGTGGAATCGCGACCGTAAACATGGCCTGAAACTCTTCGTGCAGCGCGTGTTCGTGATGGACGATGCCGAGCAGTTTATGCCGAGCTACCTGCGTTTCGTGCAGGGTCTTATCGACTCAAACGATTTGCCGCTGAACGTCTCGCGTGAAATCTTGCAGGACAACAAGATCACCACGGCGCTGCGTACTGCGGTGACCAAACGCGTGCTTGGCATGCTAGAGAAGCTGGCTAAGAACGATCCTGAGAAGTATCAAACCTTCTGGGCCGAGTTTGGTCAGGTATTGAAAGAAGGTCCGGCGGAAGATTTCGCCAACAAGGAGAAGATCGCCGGCTTGCTGCGCTTTGCCTCGACGCACACCAACGAGGCGGCTCATACCGTTTCACTGAGTGACTATGTTGAGCGCATGAAGGAAGGTCAGAGCAAGATCTACTATATCGTTGCCGACAGTCATGAAGCGGCGGCCAACAGCCCACACCTAGAGCTACTGCGTAAGAAGGGTATCGAGGTGCTCTTGATGTCAGAGCGTATCGACGAGTGGTTGATCAACCATCTCTCCGAGTTTGACGGCAAGCAGCTGCACTCGGTGACCCGTGGTGATCTCGAACTGGGCGAGCTGGAAGACGCCGCCGAGAAAGAGGCTCAGGAGAAGCTGGAAACCGAGTCTGAAGGCCTGGTGAAACGCGTCAAAGAGGTGCTGGGCGATAAGGTGGCCGAGGTGAAGGTAACCAGTCGTCTAACCGACACCCCAGCCTGTGTCGTCGCCGGCGCCGGTGAGATGTCGTCGCAGATGATTAAATTGATGCAGGCCGCCGGCCAGGCCGTGACGGAGAGCAAGCCTGTGTTTGAGCTTAACCCCGAGCACCCGCTGGTGAAACGTCTGGACACAGAGCAGGATGAAGAGGTGTTTGGTCAGTGGGCCGAGCTCTTGCTGCAACAGGCGCAGCTGTCTGAGAAAGGTAGCCTGGCCGACCCATCAGCCTTCATCAAACTGATGAACAAGATGTTGTTAGCCAGCGTTAAGTAAATCTAAGCTAGAGTTAGTAAGAGGCAGTTTGACTGCCTCTTATGCTATCTACTTATCGCTAACTCATTAACAGAGACAAGCTCTCTCAAACAAAGAGATGCTCTCGATAAAAGAGATATTATGGATTCAGTATTGGATTTAACCAAAGAGAACATTCAGCAAGTGGTCGACGCCTCCATGCAGCAGGTAGTGGTCATGACGTTTTGGAGCCAGCAGAGCCCAGAGAGCCTGCAGCTGATGCAGATGCTGACCCAGATCGCCGCCCAGGGACGTTTCCTGCTGGCTAAGGTCAACTGCGATCAGGAGATGGAGATAGCCAACTATTTTCAGATCCAGAGTCTGCCAACTACTTTGGTGCTAAAAGAGGGTAAGCCGGTCGATGGCTTTGCCGGCCTGCAAGAGGCGGCGCAAATCGAGGCCTTACTCGACCAGCATCTGCCTAAGGCCTGGCAAGTCGCGCTTAATCAGGCCAAGGCGCAACTGGCCGAGGGCGATGCCGAAGGGGCGCTGCCGCTGCTCAAGCAAGCCTATCAGGAGTGCCAGACGGCCGAGGTATCTTTAGTGTATGCCGACGCGCTGCTGGCCGTTGCCGATATCAACCAGGCTAAGGTGCTGCTCGATGGTGTCGGCCTTGCCGATCAAGACGCCTACTATCAGAGCCTCAAGGCCAAGCTCTCCCTGGCGCTGGACGCCGCCGATACGCCGGAGATTAGAAGTCTGCTGGATGATGTCGAACAAGACCCCAGCGATTATGCCAAGCTCTTGTCCCTTGCCAAGGCGCTTCATGGCGCCAAGCGCGATGAAGAAGCGCTCGAGCGTCTCTATCTGGTATTAAAGACAGATCTGCAGGCCCAGCAAGGTGAGATCAAGCAGCTTTTCATGGAGATCCTCACCGCATTAGGTCAGGGACATGCCGTGGCCAATCAATATCGCCGCAAATTATACACCTTGCTCTACTAGGGCCTGTTGATCTTTGCTGTTTGTTTTTGCAGCAGTTTGTAGGTGATTTATACAAGGCATAGCCTGTGCGTGTAGTGTTTTTATAAACCAGAGTTACACAAACGGGCGATAACGCTGTAAAAATGGCCTACAAACACTGCCCAATGGGTTCATCTAAACACGCACTGCACTTTATGAAAGGCTTCCTGCCTTTCACCGTGGGCGGTCAGCAATGCTGTTAGAAATCGTTCCAGACGATTTCTTGGTTGTTCGCCATTCACATAGAGTAACTATGCTTCATGACTCTCGCCTCGTGCAAAACGCGTTTAGATTGAACGAAAATTAAACTTGAAAGTACAACAGCCCCTAATGAGTCTCTGCATCGGGTCGTCATACCAGTGATATATGCTGACCTGGTCGCTTTATAAGGTGGTATCTGTGGTATCAGCCTAAAGTCGAATTAAAACTGGCCATGCGGCCCTTCAAATAGGCGCCCATTTGTGCGAAGATCGCCGCCCAGATAAAACTAATAATCAAATTTATGCGAAATAAGAGGACTCTCAGATGCGCATTATGCTATTAGGTGCCCCAGGTGCCGGTAAAGGTACTCAAGCCCAATTCATCATGGAAAAATACGGTGTGCCACAAATTTCTACGGGCGACATGCTCCGTGCAGCCGTTAAAGCGGGAACGCCTCTGGGTCTAGAAGCCAAGAAAGTGATGGATGCAGGACAGTTGGTTTCTGATGAGCTGATTATTGGACTGGTTAAAGAGCGTATCGCCCAAGACGATTGCGCCAAGGGCTTCCTGCTCGACGGTTTCCCACGCACCATTCCTCAGGCAGATGCCATGGCGGCTAGCGGTATCGATATCGATCACGTGATCGAAATTGACGTGCCAGACGAAGAGATAGTTAAGCGCATGAGCGGTCGTCGTGTACACCCAGGTTCTGGCCGTGTTTACCACATCGTTTACAACCCACCTAAGGTGGAAGGTAAAGACGACGTGACCGGTGAAGATCTGGCTATTCGTCCCGATGACGAAGAGAGCACAGTGCGTAAGCGTCTAGGCATCTACCATGAGCAGACTAAGCCGCTGGTTGAGTACTATGGTAAAGTCGCCGAACAAGGCAAGCTGACCTACAACAAGTTCGACGGCACCCAGAGTGTTGGCGCTGTGAGCGAAGCTATCGTTAAGGCGATTGGCTAATTCCGCTGCTATAAAGTGAAGCGCTATATGAGCTGCTTCTCATATTTGAAAAAGCCCACCTAGGTGGGCTTTTTTTATGCAAGGGTGGGTGCTAGCCTAGCGCTATCCTTGCCAGAGAATATGAGTAGAGTAATTCTTGAATAAAGTCGACAACTTATCTCCCGCTAAGCTTGGTGTCTTGCTGGTTAATCTCGGCACACCCGATACACCAACGCCTAAAGATGTAAAGCAGTTCTTAAAACAGTTTCTCAGCGACCCGCGCGTGGTCGATCTAAATCCCTGGATCTGGAAACCCATACTCAATGGCATCATATTAAATACGCGCCCCAAGGCCGTAGCCAAGCTCTATGAGTCTATCTGGTGGCCCGAGGGCTCGCCTCTGATGGTGATCAGTGAGCGCCAACGTGAAGCGCTGAGTGCGATTCTAAAAGCGCGTCATGGTAGCGATATTCCGGTGGAGTTGGGGATGAGTTATGGCAATCCCTCACTGTCGTCGGGGATAGACAAGCTGGTGGCTCAGGGTGTTGAGCGCCTGGTGGTGCTGCCGCTATATCCTCAGTATTCCTGCTCCACCGTGGCACCGGTATTCGATGCCATCGCCAGTGACTATAAGGGCAGACGCAACTATCCTGAGACCCGCTTCAGTAAAGAGTATTTCGAGCACCCGGCCTATATCGCGGCGCTGGCAGGTTCTGTGCGGCGTCATTGGCAAGATAAGGGCCAGGGCGATTGCCTCTTGATGTCCTTTCATGGCGTGCCCCTGCGTTATGTGACCGAGGGTGACCCCTATCAGCGTCAGTGTCAACGTACTGCCGAGCTGCTGGCCGCGGCCTTGGGGCTTACAGAGTCTCAGTGGCGCCTGTGTTTTCAATCGAAATTTGGTAAGGAGGAGTGGCTGACGCCGGCAACGGATGCGCTGCTCGAGAGTTTGCCGGGTAAGGGGGTTAAGCGCGTGGATATTCTCTGTCCGGCCTTTGCCGTGGATTGTTTGGAGACGCTTGAAGAGATCTCCATTGGCGGCAAGGAGAGCTTTATCGAGGCCGGCGGTGAGGACTATCATTTCATCCCTTGTTTGAACGAGGATGAAGCGCATATGCAGCTGCTCGCGGACTTGGTCGATCAACAGGCGGCGGGCTGGCTTAAATCTTAAGCAAAGAATCTTAGGTAAACGGCATAAATCACTGCCCGATGCTATTTTATATGGTACGATCTGCCGCCGTTTTTTTGAGGCGATGGCGTCCGCGTGGCATTAACCATAACGCGGCCTGGTAGACAGCAGACTAAGGGGGTCTAGTGTGCTGTTTATTCTTATTTGATTCTGCATGGATGCATTAGAGTGAGTTCTGTATGAAGTTTCCCGGTCAACGTAAGTCGAAACATTACTTTCCAGTTAAGAATCGCGATCCATTATTGGCGCAGTTAACCCTGCAGCCGCAGCATATTTCCACCCATATCAGCGGGATTGATCAGACGTTGGTCGACATCGAGGCCAAAGTGGGGGACGATCTGCTTAGCCGTTACGCCCTGCCGAAAGGAAACTCGACGCTGATCGATGACGAGAAGGCGCACCAGCTTTACACCGAACTGAAGTCTTCTGAGCTGATCAGCGATGAATTTGCCGGTGGCACCATAGGTAACACGGTACACAACTACTCTATTCTCGCCGACGATCGCTCAGTGCTGTTTGGGGTGATGAGCAACCACATCGAGGTGGGCAGCTACGCCTATCGTTATCTGTGCAACACCTCTTCTAAGGTAGATCTTAATTTTCTGCAGCCGGTCGATGGGCCTATCGGTCGTTGTTTCACCCTGATCTCAGAGTGCGGTGAACGTACCTTTGCCATCAGCAAGGGCTCGATGGATAAGCTTACGCCGGAATATATCGACCAAGAGATAGTGCAGACCTCGTCGGCGCTAGTGCTTACCGCTTATTTGATGCGCGCAAGCGGTGGCGATAAGATCACAGATGCGGCGTTAAAAGCCATAGAGTACGCCAAGGCGGCAGATGTGCCTGTGGTACTGACCCTGGGAACACGCTTCCTTATTGAGGAAGATCCACAGTGGTGGATCGATTTCATTAAGGAAAATGTCACCATACTGGCAATGAACGAAGATGAGGGCGAAGCCCTGACAGGATTTAAAGACCCCTTGAGTGCCAGCAACGCGGCGCTTGAGTGGTGTGATATGGTGCTCACCACGGCAGGCCCGCTGGGGCTCTACACAGCGGGTTATACCGAGGACTCAGAGAAGCGCGAAACCAGTCATACGCTGCTACCTGGCGCAATTCCAGAGTTTAACCGCTATGAGTTCTCAAGACCTAAGCTAAAGCGTGACTGTCAGACCCCTATTAAGGTATTTGCGCATATCTCGCCATACATGGGCGGTCCTGAGATCATACGTAACACCAATGGCGCGGGTGATGGAGCGCTGGCGGCGCTGCTGCACGACCTTGCCTCTAACACCTATCATAAGGCCAATGTGCCGGGTTCGAGCAAGCATAAGCGCGACGGCCTGTGTTACTCCTCTTTCTCGCAGATCTGTAAGTATGCCAACCGTGTAGCCTACGAGGTGTTGGCGCAGCACAGTCCACGTCTGTCTCGCGGCCTGCCTGAACGGGAAGACAGCCTGGAAGAAGCCTACTGGGAAAGATAGGCTTTGGCAGTTTGAAACAGGCTTATGCAGTTTTAGAAAGGCTTGTTTAAGCTAATTCTAGTTCTACCGTATACAAATATAAAAGGCGTCCATTGGACGCCTTTTTCCTTTTTACAGATTGATGATATCTAGCATTTTTATTCTTTGAGCTCGGCGTTTACCTGATCGACGAAGCTGCCCGCCGTCTTACCTGCTTGAGGATCATCGAAGGTTGCCTGGTTAAAGGCATTTTCCGATTTGGCGATGATCACAGTCGCCACCGAGTCGCCAGTCACGTTGACCGCGGTGCGCACCATATCCAGCAGTCTGTCGACCCCCATGATAAGGGCGATACCCTCAACAGGCAGACCCACCTGATTAAGTACCATTGCCAGCATAATAAGACCGACGCCTGGAACGCCCGCCGTGCCGATAGAGGCGAGGGTTGCTGTGACAACCACCATGGCGTAGTCGGTGATGGTGAGATCGATACCAAATACCTGGGCGATAAAGACTGTGGCGACACCCTGCATAATCGCCGTACCGTCCATGTTAATGGTGGCGCCCAGCGGCAGAGTGAAAGAGGCAACCTTATTATCCACCCCTAGACGGTGCTCAGAGGTCTCTAGTGTCACTGGCAGCGTGGCATTTGAACTGGCCGTACTAAAGGCGAACAGCTGCACATCACGCATCTTACGAATAAAGGTAAAGGGACTGAGTCCGGAGAAGAGTTTTAATAGCACAGGGTAGCTCACGAAGGCGTGCACTAATAACACCGCCAGTACTACCATGAAATATTTAACGACGCTTTCAAATGTCTCGAGACCTAAGGTTAAGGCGAGTTTACCCATGAGGGCAAATATACCGTAGGGGGCTAGCTGCATGATGAGGGTAACCACACGCATGATCACTTCATTTAAGTCATTAAATAGTGCCGATACACGTTTGCCGCGCTCGCCAATATGGGAAATGGCAAAGCCAAAGATCACTGCAAAGATGATGATCTGCAGCATATTCCCCTCTGTCATTGCCTGTATCGGGTTGCGGGGAACCAGGTTGATCAATACGTCCGAAAGGCTAGGGGCCTCTTTAACGCTGTACTGCATGTTCTCTGCCGCTAGCGAGGCATTACCTGGATGAACGAGCAGCGCGACCAAAATGGCCATAGAAAGAGCAATCGCCGTGGTAAACAGATAAAAAGCGATGGTTTTTCCGCCTAGCCTGCCAAGGGATGATGGGTCACTTAGCGAGCAGGTACCACATACCAGAGAGATGAAGACCAGAGGGACGACCAACATCTGTAAACTTGAGATAAAAATACTGCCGACCACGTTCAATAAGCCGTTAGTAATATACTCTTCGATAAACTCACTACCGGGGAAAAAACTGCGTAGCAGTAGCCCGGTTAAAATGCCTCCGGCCATACCAATGAGTATTTTTCCGGTGAGGCCTAATTTTTTGTTTTGCGTGCCAGCCATAGTGCTTCCTGTATTATTTTTATGCTTTTCAATTTGCACCTAAAGCCTAGCAAGAAACCCTAGGTGATGAAACGGCTAAATAGTTAAAGTTTTTGTCACTTTTACGCCCTTAATTGCGATTAGTGATGGAAAAGTTATGGGAAAATTGTGTAATGTTAGCCTATAAGTAATAAGCAGATGCTTTTAATGATAATCTGAGTAACAGGGAGTCTGACAATGAAGTCAGCGTTTAAAGTTTTTACCTCATATTTATTTTTGCTTTTTATTGTCGCCTGTAGCGGCGGGGGAAATGTCACAGATGGTGGTGGCGGTACGCCGACTCCAGGTGAGGACTCTTATAGTTTGTCGCTTGCGTTAGTTAATGGAAGTGGTGAACCAACTACTGACATTTCCAATGCTCAACCTGGGAAGTTATATGCAACCCTAACTAAAAATAGTTCTCCTTTATCTGGAGGCAGAATAGTTTTTTCACTTCAAGGGGAAGGGGTGCTTACTCCTGATAGTGGTGTTAGTGATGCTGATGGTAAAGTCTCGATAGATGTACTTCCTGGAGATAAGTTGGGGTCAGGTAAGATAACCGCATCCTATGAAACTATAGGCGGTACGACAGTAGAAGCTTCCGTTTCTTTTAATACTCAAGGTGATGGCGGCGCAGCAACAGGTGGTGCGCAAGTTGCTCTGATATTAGTTGACGATTTAGCCACTATGACTCCGATTAGCACTATATCCTCATTATCGCCAGGTTATTTGGTCGCTACAGTAACGGGAATTTCCAAAGCAACGATTGTTAAGTTCACTAGTGATATTGGCGAACTACCTATTGAGACCGCTGCCACAGAAGATGGTAAAGCTTATGTACAGATATTAGCTGGTTCTCAGCCTGGTGCGGGCATTGCCACTGCAACACTTGTAACGGGGGAAAAGGCTGAATTAGTCTTTAAAGTTGGGGCGACAAATGTGTTGATGGGAAGTGGTGATCCGTTCCAATCTGAAGTAGCCGCTGTTTCGCCTGCTGTTGTCTCTGCAGGCGGTACGGCGAGTATCTCTGTTACGCTTCAAGATGATGCCGGTAATCTTTTTAGCGAGCCGGTTGAAGTTAAGTTTTCATCTGTTTGTGCAAATAAAACACCAGCAGAAGCAGAAATCAGTTCTCCTGTTGTAGCCGTAAATGGTGTAGCGACCACAACTTACCTTGCAAAGGGGTGTGTGGGTGACGATGCTATTAATGTGAATGCAGTCGTTGGTAGTAAATCGTTGTCAGCCAAGGCTACACTCAACGTTTTGTCGGCTAGTGTAGGAAGTATTAAGTTTGTTGAAGCAATACCTGAACTTATTCGATTAAAGGGAACTGGAGGCGCTGAATCATCAACAGTTAAATTCCAGGTGATGGATAAGAATGGTAATCCTGTCAGCAATCAAAGGGTGAATTTTTCGCTTAACTCGGATACTGGTGATATTGTACTTGATCCGACAACTGCAACGACTAACAGCCAAGGTATAGCGCAAACAGTGGTTAACTCTGGTACCGTTGCTACATCTGTTAGAGTAACTGCGGTTGTTGACGGCAGTTCACCTGAGATTTCAAGTCAATCTAATTTATTGGTTATATCGACAGGTTTACCGGATCAGGATAGTTTTTCGCTTTCTGCTGATATTCTTAACCCCGAAGGTTGGGATTATGATGGTGTCGAAGTTAACATAACTGCGCGTTTGGCGGACGCATTTAATAACCCTGTACCTGATGGCACTGCGGTCTCCTTTACAACAGAGGGTGGCGTAATTGATTCATCGTGTACGACACAGGATGGTGTATGTTCGGTGAAGTGGAAGAGCCAAAACCCAAGACCTACTGGTAAGACACTTTTTGAACTTGGCCAAGAACCTACGCTGGGAGCCGACATTGGGCAACCGTATGGCGGACGCGTGACTATTTTGGCGAGAGCAATCGGTGAAGAGTCTTTCCCCGATCTTAACGGAAATGGTCGTTTCGATTTAGTTGAATTTGAAGACTTTAAAACTAAACAGGACGTATCGGGTAACCCTTATGATTTAGATGAAGCTTTCGTCGACCATAATGAAGATGGATTATACAATCCAAAGTTCGATGGCGAAGCTGGTGGTGATGCCGAAACTTTTGTTGATTTTAATAATAACAAAGAGTTTGATGTAGCTGATGGTCTATATAATGGTAGTTTGTGCGCCTTAGATGAAACTGGTGCGCCGCACGCGGGGTGTTCTTCGGTGAAGAAATCGTTAGACGTAAGAGCCTCTTTGGTTTTAGTTATGTCAGGAAGCACTGCCGTAGCGTCCACTCCTATTATTGTGGATAGCTGTACTGAAGATGCGTCACTTACTGACGATCCTTGTAAAGGTCTTAATGGAAACCAAACGATCGATATCCTGGGCAAGTCAACGGGTGGTGTGTCGATCATTGTCGGTGATCTTCACAACCAACCACTGCCACAGGGAACAGTAATAACTTTTACTCCATCAGCAGGTAGCTTGGCAAGTAAGGGAAGCTATACGGTTACATCAACCAATGTTAATAGAGCGGAACCTTATAGTGTGACTATTAAAGGTGCCGATCAACCAGATGCGGGTACGCTTATAATTGAAGCAACAACGCCTAAGGGTGATATTAGTGAATTGGCAAAAATTCCAATCACGATTCACTAAATTGAATTTGGTTATTTATAGAAGCGCGCAGTTTACTGTGCGCTTTTTTTTGGGCAATCTGAAACCACCTCCTATGGAGGTGGTGATCGTTCCTTCTGGGCTATGCCCGTACTTTCTCCTAGACAGTATCTCTCGTATTTTCAATCTTTCCCTATTTACTCAAAACATCTTTGTTGTTAAGTGTTTGAATAATTTTGTGATTATTCTGGTTTAGGTATTGCCTGTGGTGGAATGATTGAGGAAGAGTGAAAACTAAAATAATGTTGCTGAAGACGAAAGTAGGTCATAGAGAACACTAAAATCTCTATGGCACCCTTATTGAGTACCTCAAAAGCAAATCCACCTGCTATGCAGGTGGATTTTTACATCCCAAAGAGTTGATTTAAAAATAGAAATCGTCTGAAGTAAAAATATAATTTGATGGTAAGTTATAGAAGGTGCTTTAACTATAAAAATCATGGGTCGAAATCGGCTAACTTATTGATTATATTGATTTAAACTCTTATGTGAGATGTTGGGCTAGAATTACGTCACTATGGGAGAAATTTAGACAAGGGATTGTAAGCACCTGATATTAGCATTAAGTGAAAAAGCCATCTTTTCAGATGGCTTTTCAGTTTTAACTTAGTAATTAATCGCTATTTCTGGAACTGATACACGCTGCCGAGCTTCATGATCTGTGTCAGTTCGTCCAGCGCGGTGCGCGATTCGACGATGAGCTGTGGATCGGCGAGATCGTCGATGGCGAGCTCATCACGATAGTGTTTCTCTACCCAGAGGTTCAGCCTGTTAAACAGCTCATCATTCATCAAGGTGTTGGGGTTGACGGCAGCAAGCTCGGTCTCGTTCATGGCGACGCGCAGGCGCAGACAGGCGGGGCCACCACCATTTTGCATGCTCTGCTTCACATCGAAATAGTGCACCTGCTTGATCGGTGTGCCCAAGGTGACGAGTTCGTTAAGGTAGGCATATACCGCCTCATTTTCCTGACAGTTTGTCGGCGCAATAATTGCCATCTCACCGTTTGGTAGGGTGACTATCTGGGTGTTGAATAGATAGCTCTTTACTGCATCCTGAATGCCGACTTTGGCGGTAGGGACTTCAATAAAGTGAAGCTCTTTACCGTTGAATTTATCTTGGATTTCGGCCAGTTTCTTTTGTGTATCGACAAAGGCCTGCTCGTGGTAGAAGAGCACATTCTGGTTACCCACGGCAATCACATCGTTGTGGAACACGCCTTGGTCGATGACATCTGGGTTTTGCTGGATAAAGACGCTGCTCTCATCATCGAGCTGATGCAGACGGGCGATGGCTTGTGAGGCTTCGAGAGTCTGTCTCGCCGGGTATTTCTTTGGCTTTGGTGCGTTAGGGTTGGTAGCCTCCTGACCGTAGACGAAGAGTTCGATACCAGCATGACCGTATTCGCTGCAAAGACGCGTATGGTTAGCCGCACCTTCGTCGCCGAAGCTCACGTGTTCAGGCAGGTGTTGATGGTGGTGGAAGTAACGCGAATTATTAAAGGTGGCGGCCAGTATGTTACCTGTGGTCACCGGCTCAATGCTGCGATGGAGTTTGTCTACCAGGTTTGCCGGGGTGAAATGGATCTTGCCATCATGGGTATCGGCGCTTGGTGATACAGTTGCCGCATTGGCCGTCCACATACTTGAGGCGCTGCAACAGGCTCTAAGGAGCGCAGGGGCTTGTTTGGCGGCTTTATTTAATACTTCGGCATCTGTACCAGAAAAACCAATTCGACGCAGTGTGTGAAGATCTGGGCGCTCCTGAGGGGCAAGCATCCCTTGGGCCAAGCCTAAATCGGCGAGGGCCTTGGCTTTCTTGAGGCCTTGTTTCGCAGCCGCCTTAGGGCTGGATATTGCGGCGGCGTTATTTAAAGAAGCCACATTACCGTATGACAGGCCCGCATAATTATGAGTCGGTCCGACGAGTCCATCAAAATTCGCTTCGTAATGCTTCATTGCATATCCTTCAAGTTATTATTGCTTTAATAGGGCGTCAACACAGGGCTGAGGTGGCGCCGTAATTCGTTGAATTTGTGCTCCAGTATACTTGAGCTTTGGGGCATAACAAGCTAGGGGAATGGTGCCTTATCTGTGATATTGGCTCAGAAATGCATAAGTATTACTTGCTAGTTGGGGAATAATGAAATATTAGTTTTTAATTACGCAATATTATTTTTCACATTTTTTTCAAAAACGGTTAAAAATTGGCTCGCCGTAACAAATAAAACAGGGATTAGCTTGAAACTATTGATACAACCCTCTATATATGGAGCCAATTTACAGAATTTTGAGACTTTTTGGCGCAGATCATTCTATGGGTAAATCGCTAGTTATTGTCGAATCACCGGCCAAAGCCAAGACTATTAACAAATATCTCGGCAAAGATTACATCGTAAAATCGAGTGTGGGTCACATCCGTGATCTTCCTACCTCATCCTCCAGTGACGCCAGTTCGTCGACTAAATCGCCCGCCGAAGTGCGCAAGATGTCCACCGAAGAGAAGGCTAAATATAAGGCTGACAAAGCGAAGAAAGCCCTGGTTGCGCGTATGGGCGTCGACCCAGAGCGAGGCTGGAAAGCCAAGTATCAGACGCTTCCGGGCAAAGAGAAAGTTGTCAAAGAATTACAGTCACTTGCTGAAAATGCAGATCATATCTTCCTCGCAACCGATTTGGATAGAGAGGGGGAGGCAATTGCATGGCATCTTCAAGAAGTGATTGGTGGGGATCCGGAGCGCTATCAGCGTGTGGTCTTTAACGAGATCACCAAGAGCGCAATTCAAGAGGCGTTCAGCCATCCGTCTCAGCTCAACACCAATATGGTCAATGCCCAGCAGGCGAGACGTTTTCTCGATCGCGTAGTGGGTTTCATGGTGTCACCTCTGCTGTGGAAAAAAGTGGCCCGTGGCCTCTCTGCAGGGCGTGTGCAATCGGTAGCAACGCGTCTTGTGGTCGAGCGCGAAGGCGAGATCAAGGCGTTCGTACCTGAAGAGTTCTGGGACATTCATGCCGAGCTGACTACCCTAGGTAACGAAGGGCTCAAGATGCAGGTGGCTAAGTTTAAGGGGGATAACTTTAACCCTGTAAACGAAGCGCAGGCCATGGTTGCGGTAAACGCACTAAAAGACAGCAAGTACCAGGTTTCTAGCCGTGAAGTCAAAGCGACTTCTAGTAAGCCCTCGGCGCCCTTCATTACCTCGACGCTTCAGCAGGCGGCCAGTACCCGTCTCGGCTTTGGCGTGAAGAAGACCATGATGATGGCCCAGCGTCTCTATGAGGCGGGTCATATCACCTATATGCGTACCGACTCGACCAATCTGAGTCAGGAAGCCCTCGACAGTGTGCGTGACATGATCGGCAAGGAGTATGGCGATAAGTATCTGCCCGATGCGCCGATCCGTTATGGCAGCAAAGAGGGAGCACAGGAAGCTCACGAAGCGATTCGTCCGTCCGATGTGAACGTTAGTGCCACCAGCCTTAGCGATATGGAAAGAGATGCCCAGCGTCTCTATGAGTTGATCTGGCGCCAGTTTGTTGCCTGTCAGATGACCCCAGCCAAATATGATGCGACGCGTTTGACCGTGACCGCAGGGGATTACGAACTCAAGGCCAGTGGCCGTACCCTTAAGTTTGACGGTTGGACTCGGGTTCAGACCGCGCTTAAGAAGAAAAACGAGGAAGACAACACGCTGCCGATGGTTGCCGAAGGCGATGTGCTGGCATTAGAAGAGTTGTTACCTAAGCAGCACTTCACTAAACCGCCCGCGCGTTATAGCGAAGCATCACTGGTGAAAGAGCTTGAGAAGCGTGGCATTGGTCGTCCATCGACCTATGCGACCATCATCTCGACCATTCAAGACCGTGGCTATGTGAAGGTTGAGAATCGTCGGTTCTACGCCGAGAAGATGGGTGAGATCGTTAGCGAGAGCCTCATCGGCAGCTTCGAAGAGCTGATGAGTTACGACTTTACCGCCGGCATGGAGCAGACCCTAGATAACGTGGCTCAGGGCCAGCTCGAATGGAAGAAGGTGCTGGATAACTTCTATAAAGGCTTGACCGCTCAGCTTGAAAAGGCCGAGCTACCGCCAGAAGAGGGCGGCATGCGCCCTAACGAGATGGTGCTGACCGATATCGCCTGTCCCACCTGTGGACGCCCAATGGGCATTCGCACCGGTACTACCGGCGTGTTCCTGGGCTGTTCAGGTTATGCCTTGCCACCGAAAGAGCGCTGTAAGACGACCATGAACCTGACGCCGGGCGAAGAGGCCGTCAGCGAGAACAGCGAAGATGCCGAAACCGATGCACTGCGCGCCAAGCACAGATGTGATGTTTGCGGCACGGCCATGGATAGCTATCTTATCGATGAGAAGCGCAAGCTGCATGTGTGTGGTAATAACCCCATCTGCGGCGGCTACGAAGTCGAGCAAGGGCAGTTTAAGATCAAGGGTTACGAAGGGCCGATTATCGAATGCGACCGCTGTGGCAACGATATGGAGCTGAAGAATGGCCGTTTCGGTAAGTATTTTGGTTGTACCAACAGTGAGTGTAAGAATACGCGTAAACTGTTGAAAAATGGTGAAGTGGCTCCGCCGAAGGAAGATCCGATCCACCTGCCAGAGCTGAAATGCACCAAGTCTGATGGCTATTTCGTGCTCAGAGACGGCGCCGCAGGCATCTTCCTGGCCGCGAGCACCTTCCCTAAATCCCGTGAAACCCGCGCGCCTCTGGTGGAAGAGCTGGTGAAGTACCGTGAGCTCTTATGGCCCAAGTATCAATATTTAGCCGATGCCCCTGTAGCGGATGAAGACGGTAATAAGGCGGTTGTGCGCTTTAGCCGTAAGACCAAGGAGCAGTATGTGGCAACCGAAATCGATGGTAAGGCGACCGGTTGGACGGCCAAGTTTGTCGGCGGTAAGTGGGTAAGCGAAGCCAAGGCTAAGCCAAAGGCGAAGAAGAAAGCCTAACTGACAGCATGTCATTTATCTAGCAAGAGCCCTAACTGAGTTAGGGCTTTTTTATTGGGATAAATATTAGTGGTTCATAATCTGTTGTATTAGGCTAATATAGATAAGATTACCTTGCTAATCATTAAACTAGCTGGGTTTCATCGCAGAGGTTTCGACGGACTTAGGGTTATAAATGGAGCGTAAAATGAAAACACTGATCATGGCAGCAGGACTTGGGATCTTAAGCTTAAACGCCTATTCGGCCGATTGGCTGGTGAGTAACCAGGGCTCACGGATTAACTTTATCTCAATCAAGAAGGGCGATATCGCAGAGGTGCATCACTTTACCCAAGTCTCGGGCCAGCTTAGCGACGCCGGCGCCTTTAGCCTGTCTATTCCCCTTAACAGCGTGGTCACCAATGTGGAGATCCGCGACCAGCGCATGAAAGAGATACTGTTCGAAACCGCTCAGTATCCGAGCGTCGAATTAACTGCCAGTCTCGACGGACAGGCGATCGACAAAGCCAGTGTCGGCACCATAATGTCGATGAGTGTTGATGCTAAGGTGAGCCTGCATGGTAAGACCCAGACTCTACCTGTGATGGTGAGTGTAGCCAAGGTGGCCGGTGATAAGTTGATGGTGGCCAGTGAGGCGCCACTGGTGGTCAATGCTGGTGACTTTGGCCTGACACCTGGGGTTGAGAAGCTCAGAGAAATAGCCGGTCTGCCAGCCATCAGCAAGGCGGTACCGGTTTCTTTCGTGTTAACCTTAATGCGATAGAAAAACGTGCACTAACAACAAGATTGGATACTCGATTTATATCATAATGGCGGTAGAAACTGGATATTGAGCATGGGCTATACCATGCTCATATATAAGTCGTGTGTTTAGGGTAAAAAATGGTTACTGATAAAGACGGATACATACATCTAATACAATATCTTACCGAGCATCTAGGCCTGTTTGAGGCCTCCGAAGCAGGTGGGGTAGCGGGTGACACCGTCATGGAGTTGTTCGAAGAGCAGTTGGCGGCGCAGATCATCATGGTGTGTGGTCAAAATCCTTCCTTAACCTTTGCCGAACGCAACATGGTGATTCGCGAAGTCGACGCTATCGTCTATGACTTAGAAGAGATCTTAGCCAAGGTGGCTAACCACAATGCCACCCAAGAGCAGACCCTGTTTATTACCGAGTTTTCGGGACTGATCAAAAATCTGTTTGATCAAGAAATTGCCAAGATGCAAGCTTAGGTTTTGCAATCCGAAACAGGTGTTTACAACTCACTGCTTGAGAATGTCAGCCTTTATTCCTACTGTTAGCATAAGTGCGAAATTGGGAAGTTTGTGTGCATGTCTGCAACCTCTATCAGTAAACAACATTTTGTTATCTATGCGGTACTCGTGTTGTTTTGGGTCATATTTCAGATCTTTAGTGCTAACGCCTTGGCGTTTGGCTGGGGGTTCATTCCGTTTGTCATCTCCTTGCCCTTTGTGCCCTTCATCTTGGTCTGGCTGGGGGTACAGTTTGTACGCCATTACAGATACATACGATTAGGACCCAACATCAGCGAGCACCTGGTGCACTGTGTCTGTACCTGTACGCTATTTTGTCTCTTCGTCTATCATTTTGTTTATTAGTTCAAAAGGAGTGGTTGATGATAGAACTACTGTCGGGATTTCATCATGATACCGTGGCGGTTAAAGCCAGAGGCGTGCTCTCTCGGGCCGACTATGACCAGACCTTGGTTCCGGCGATAGAGACCAAGTTGCAAGATCACTCAACCATTAAGCTCTGGTATGAATTTAGTGAAGAATTTGAAGGGGTTTCTGTTGAAACCTTGTGGGATGATGCCAAATTAGGATTCTTTCATTTGACGGACTTTTCCAGAGTCGCCATCATCACAGATAGTGAGTGGGTGGCCAATACTGCCAAAGTGATGGCCTATATGGCGCCCTGTCCGGTGAAGGTATTTGCCCGGCAAGCGGCGGATGAGGCGCTGCGCTGGCTGGGTGAGAGTTTGCCGGATTAAGATTGTAGATAGGCCGACACTCAGTCGGCTTCGTTTCATTGGGTTTAGGATCTTTTTTATGATTAGAATGTTGACCTTGAGAATGTTGACCTTGAGAACATTGAGCCCTAAAGCGTTGACCAAAGCATTAACGTTAGTGGCACTATTTCTGCTGGCGCCAGCCTATGGCGACGATAAAGCCGTTATTGGCCAGACTGCCATGATGACGGTCGATGAAGCCGGGCTCGTCTATCAAGCCCGTATCGATACCGGCGCAGGTAATACCTCCTTGCATGCCTTCGACCTTGAGATCCAAGGGGGCAGCGCCAAGAAGATGGCTGACAATGTGGGTAAGACCATCTGGTTTACCACAGAAAATGTTGCCGGTGAGCGTAAGCGTTTGAGTGCCAAGATAGTTAAAACCTCCACCGTCAGCAACTCTCAGGGTACTGAGACCCGTTACATGGTGGAGATGCACGTCGGTTTTGCCGGTGAGACCCGCAAGGTCAAGGTAAACCTCAGAGACAGAGGTCACATGGATTACAAGCTGCTGATCGGCCGTAACTGGCTAAAAGGCAAGTATGTGGTGGATGTGTCTGAAAAGCGTGTGATAGGTGCCAGAGCCCCCATCAGCATCCTGGAGACTGGCCTCTTGTTTGATACCCGCATCGATACCGGCGCGGTAGAAAACTCGCTACACGCGGTGGATCTTAAGGTGGAAAATGGCGTCGAAGATATGGAGCAGAATGTCGGTAAGATGCTCGCTTTCACCACGGAAAACGAGAAAGGTGAAACAAAACGTGTCCATGCCCGTATCGTCGAAACCTCGCTTATTCGCAATGCCCAGGGCAGTGAGGTGCGCTACATGGTGGAACTCAATGTGGGTGAGCCGGGCAGGGAGTATAAGGTCAAGGTGAACCTGAGAGACCGTACAAAGATGACCAACAAGCTCTTGATAGGTCGTAACTGGTTGCAAGGCCACTATCTGGTCGACGTCGCGAAGTAACCTGTTAGTCAAGGCAGACAAAATAGCGTCCCCGGAAGTGGCTACCTCCGGGGATTTTTTATGCCTTATCGAGATGTAACTCGCATACCAGCTCGGTAAACTGCGCGCTCTGGCTGCTGACAGTGAGTCTGCCGTTGAAGTGAGCCTTGAGCCACTGATTGATATGGATGAGGGAGCCTTGTCCCTTGTCATTATTATTGCTACTGCTGTCTAGCGCGTGAGTGAGTTTCTCCAGCCGAGCTTTGCCAATCCCCAGGCCGTTGTCTCTCAGAGTCAGAGTGAGCAAGCCTTCTCGATAGCGAATACCTAGGCTCAGCTGTTTCGGTCGATTGAGCGCCTGACCGTCGGGAAACGCATGTTGTAGGCTGTTGCCGAGCAATCTGTGGCAGAGCACCAGAAAATGCCAGGGTGAGATGGGCAGTGTCAGGTGATGGGGACAGTCTATCTCCACCGCTACGCCCTTGGCCTCGAGTTGAGGCCTTAACATGGCCACCAGGTCTTGCAAGAAGAGGTCGGCTACAGTGGCGCGAACATCTGTGATGTCTGCGCTGATCAAGGATTGACCATGGCGTATGATGTCTATCTGGGATGTCAGGGCCTCGGTAAATTTGGCTAGTTGAGGCTCATCGATATCGGCCGTATCTAACTGACGCAGCTGGATAAAGATCTGCTCTAGCGCTTGCAGCTCCTGGCGCAGTAACTGATGAACTACTTGAGGCAAGATAGCCTGCTGGGCCAGCTCAATCTGTTTAAGCTGCGCCAGTCCTTTGGGATCTATCCCTTCTTTTACCATGGCTTGTGGCTTGGCATCTAAGGCCTGTTTTAGCTCTGTGTTTCTTGCCCCTTGTAGCTTGATGGTTTGCTCCAACTCTGCCTGCTTGGCCTTGAGGCTGCTGATATCTACCGCCATGGCACCCAGGGCGATGATGTTGCCATCCTTGTCTTTGATTGGGTACTTAGTGATCAGGTAGATACGCTCACCGTGTACCGTGGGCATGGGCTGTTCGAAGCTCTGGGCTTGATCGCTATCTAAGATGATATGGTCGTGGTGATTGATGATCTCGGCGATATGCGCCGGATAGAGGTCGCTGTCGCGCATGCCGATGACCCGGGCTCGCTCTATGCCCATCACCTCGCAGAACTTGTCGTTGACCAAGGAGTAACAGCCGTGGGTGTCCTTGATGCAGATGAGGTTTTGCGAGGCGTTGAGCAGGGAGTTGATCAACTCCTTCTTATTCTCCAGCTCCTGCTGCGCCAGTTGTTGCATCGCCAGTTGTTGCTCCAGCGCTAGGTTGCTGGCATCGAGACTGGCATAGGCGATCTCCAGCTGATTGCTGCGGGCGATAAAGGCCTTGGCCAGTTGGCCAACCTCGTCGTGGCGCTTGTTGGCATCGAGTTCCAGCCTGCCCAGGTTACCGCTTTGCAGCGCCGAGACGATCTGAAAGATTGGCCGGATAAAGAGCTTGTGCTGAAAGATAAACAGAATGAGCAGGGCGATGAGCTGCGCCAGCAACAGAAACGCGCCTATCTTCAGCGCGATGGCGTTGGCCTGGGATGCGAGGCTCGACAGCGGCGTTACTAGGATGATCTTCCACTGGGTCTGGGCCATGGTGAGGATCGACACCAGCACGGGCTCGTTAAATAGGGGATCGCTACTTAGCTCCAGGGTCACTATGGGCGTCTTGCCATGGCTTCCCCTGATAGAGGCATTGATGAGTGTGGTTAAGCGGTCTCGTTCCTCTCTAGGCGTCTGTACCAGTACTTTCTCGAGCTGTTCGGGGCGATAGGCCGGGCTGGTCATTATCTGCTGACTAAAGGCCTGGTCCATCGTCTCTATGCGTTTGGCGATGGGGGCGAGCTGCGGGTAGCGCTGAATAAGTCTAGAGAGCGGCTGGCCGAGCATGGCGGTCTGCTGCTTATCAGACTCGTCGAAAGGATCCGCCAGCAGATTGTTGTAGCTGTCCAGCGCTAGGATATATCCTTTAGAGAGGGGATTCTGGTCGGAAAAATTAAAGCGCTTATCCAGGCCGCGCAGGGCGATGTCGACCGTGGCCACGCCGATAAAGCTGTGGTCGGCGCGCATGGGGACTGAGGCGGTGATCATCACCTCCTTGGTGTAGGGGTCTACATAGGACTTAGACCAGTGGGTATGGCCATCTTGGAAATATTTCGCCGGTAGATACCAGAAGGCCTGATGATAGCCAGGGCCTTCGGCGCTGTTGTAGTTGTCCAGGTATTGAAACTCATCATGCTTGTCCCGCGCCCAGAAGAAGCTGTTGCGCGTCTTCTGTTTACCGAACATGCCGGGCTCGGGCCAGATCCCGCCGCCGGCGATCAGCTGATGGCGCTCGCCAATATCCAGCAGGGAAGGGATCAGCTCTTTGACCACCTCATCCTGGCCGCGATAGGTTTCGCCCACTATGCCTATGGTGTTCGCCAGTGTCTCGATTTTGGAGGTGACCTGTTGCAGCTGCTCTATGACCGCCAGGCCATAGTTCTGGCTCAGCGAGAGCTGGGTGTCCATGTGATGTTTCTTCTCGGTTGAGAAGATCAACCAGATGCTTGAGGCGATGATCAGAACCGCGACCACAAATTGGACTATGGTGAATTTAAAGGTAAGGCTGTTTTTCCACTGGGTGTTTAATGAGCCGGCCTCGTCTTTCTCATTGGCGACCATAGGGGCTTGTGATCCATTCATGCATTAGTGATAGCTCAAGATTAAATCAAAATGCGACAGGATTAAACTCTTATGAAGTCGGCTTAGGGTGACGAGTTGCCTCCCTAAGCCGTTAAAGTGACTAGCTTTTAGTGACTAGAGCATTAGTGACTAGACTTTCAGTCCAACCAATAGCTGATCCAGCTGTTCGGCGGTGGCGTGCAGCTCGTCGCAGCCTGAGACAGACTGGTTGGCAGACTGTTCCACGTCGTGAGACTGGTTGCGGATCTCCATCAGGTTGGTGGCGATCTCGTTGGCGACCGCCGATTGCTCCTCGGCCGAGGTGGCGATCAGTACGCTCATCTCGTATACCCGCTCGCTGTGATGGGCGATGGCCTTGAGATCCTCACCTGTCTCCAGCACATGCTGCTTGCCGTCCTGGGCCTTCTCGACCGTGCGTTTCATCACTTGGGTGAGTGCGTGAGAGCCTGTCTGCAATGCCTCGATCATCGACTTGATCTCAACCGTGGCGGCCTGGGTGCGCCCGGCCAGGGTTCTGACCTCATCGGCGACCACGGCAAAGCCGCGACCCTGCTCACCGGCGCGGGCCGCTTCGATGGCAGCGTTGAGCGCCAATAGGTTGGTCTGCTCTGAGATGGCGTTGATGGTGGTGACCACCTCGTCGATCTTGGCGGCGTTGTCGTTCAGGGTATTCACCGCCGTCGAGGCGTCGCCAATCTCGTTGGCAAGATCGCCAATGGCTTGAACCGTGATGGCGATATCTTTCGAGCCCGCCTCAACCTGTTGGTTGGCCTCTTGGGTCTCGTTAGAAGATTGCTCGGCGTTGCGGGCCACCTCTTTCACCGCGGCGGTCATCTCCTCCATTGCCGTGGCCAGTGAATCCAGATGCTGACGCTGCTCGGCGGCCAGAGTTTGTCCCTCTTGGGCCGTCTGTCTGAAGGCCTGCACTACGGTGCGGATCTGGCTGCTGGCCTGAGTCATACGGCTCACCAGCTGATGCTGACGTTCGACGAGTGTGTCTATGCTCACCGCCAGGATGCTGAACTCATCTTTTACCTCGAAGAAGTTCAGTCGTCCGGTGAGATCGCCATCGGCCGCGCGTTTAAGTGCCATCACGTTGGTGTAGAGGGCGCCGCCGACGAAGGTGGAGATATAGTAGCTGCTTAGCAGGATAACAAAGATAAGCGCCACCAGGCTGATGATGACCACGCTCTGAGCCGAGCTCAGTACCTGGTCGAGATCTGTCACTTCTGTCTTGGCAACCAGGTTAGCGCTTGAGGCGCGGCTATGGGCTGTCAGGCTGTCCCCTTGCATTAAGGTGCCACCACCGGCATGTACCAGGCGGCTTGTCTTGGCGTTGAGGGACGATTGCGTATCGGCAAAGCCGGCACTGACCAGTTCCTGCTTAAAGCTCGCCGCCTTGTCGTCTGGCACGTACTTAAGGCTCAGGTCGATAAGCTCCACCATCTTCTGGGCGTCAGCCAAGGCACTCTGCTGGTGACTCTGCTTAATCTGGCTATTGAACTGCCCATAGAGGATATAGGAAAGCCCCATGAGGGTAATGATGGGGATGATGGCCAGAATGGTAAATTTGGTTTTCAGGGTCATATGGATAAGATACTGATCTATCCATCGAAACTTTACTTCTCTCATAGCTTTTCTCTGCCGCCTGGGGATGATCTCGTTATCGGATCGCTAAGTGATTACTTAACGAGAATTTTGCCTCAGGGCGTTTGTTTGTTGTTTATTTGTACTGGGATTTTATCGTTATTGTTAAATAAGGTACGGCTCAAGTGTACATGCTTGGTGTGATCGCGGCGAATCAAAATTACATTTTGGGATGGCTTTTTAGCCTATCTGAGTTTGATGCTTAGCCAGCTTGGCCTTTTCTCACGGATTTCGTTAGAAAAATACCAAATAAGCCCTAGTCAAACGTCTTATGGTCACGTAAAATTTGTCTCTTTTTCTATTTTCGTAAAGATTAAATAGTCAGCATATAGAAAGTCTTGGCTCTCAGCGTGAGGGCGGGCGTACTGGAAGAGATGATGTCAGAGTTAACAGAAATCGTAGAACAGGCCTTACAGGCAATCGAAGGGACAGATGATCTGAAAGCCCTCGATGACCTTCGTGTCGATTACCTGGGTAAGAAAGGTAAGATCACCGACATGATGAAGATGATGGGTAAGCTGAGTCCAGAGGAGAAGCCAGCCTTTGGTCAGGCGGTCAATCAGGCGAAGCAAGCGGTACAGCAAAAGCTGTCTGAGCGTATCGAAGGCTTAAAGGCTCAGGAGCTCGAAGCTAAGCTGAGCGCCGAAAGCATCGACGTGACCCTACCTGGACGTCGCATCGACAATGGTGGCCTGCATCCTGTGACCCGTACCATCGAACGTATCGAAACCTTCTTTGGTGAGCTGGGATTCAGCGTAAAGCAGGGGCCAGAGATCGAGGACGATTTCCATAACTTCGATGCGCTCAACATTTCTGAGCATCATCCGGCACGTGCCGATCACGATACCTTCTACTTTAATCCTAAGCTGATGCTGCGTACCCAAACCTCGGGCGTGCAGATCCGCACCATGGAAACGGAAAAGCCGCCGCTGCGTATCATCTCTCCGGGCCGCGTTTACCGTAACGACTATGATCAGACCCACACGCCTATGTTCCATCAGGTAGAAGGTCTGTTCGTCGATGAAAATGTTAACTTCGCGGAGTTGAAAGGGATCTTGCATGATTTCCTGCGTAACTTCTTCGAAGAAGATCTACAAGTACGCTTCCGTCCCTCTTACTTCCCATTTACAGAGCCTTCAGCCGAAGTGGATGTAATGGGTAAAAACGGCAAGTGGTTAGAAGTCTTGGGTTGCGGCATGGTTCACCCTAATGTCCTGCGCAGCGTTGGCATCGACCCTGAGAAGTACCAAGGTTTCGCCTTCGGTATGGGGGTAGAGCGTCTCTCTATGTTGCGTTATGGGGTTAATGACCTGCGTTCTTTCTTCGAAAACGACCTACGTTTTCTTAAGCAATTCAAATAACGGAGCGAGTAAATAATGAAATTCAGTGAGTCTTGGCTTCGTGAGTGGGTCAATCCAAGTATTAGCCGTGACGATTTGTCACATCAGATCACCATGGCGGGTCTGGAAGTCGACGGTGTCGACCCGGTAGCCGGTGATTTTTCAGGCGTTATCGTGGGTGAGGTGGTCGAATGCGGCCAGCACCCTGACGCCGACAAGCTACGTGTCACTAAGATTAATGTCGGTCAGGATGAGTTGATCGATATCGTCTGCGGCGCACCAAACTGCCGTCTGGGCCTGAAAGTGGCCGTGGCTATGGTGGGCGCGGTATTGCCGGGCGACTTTAAGATCAAGAAGGCCAAGCTACGTGGTCAGCCATCATTTGGCATGCTCTGCTCCTATGGCGAGCTGGGTATCGACATCGAGAGCGACGGCATTATCGAGCTGCCGCTCGATGCGCCTATCGGTCAAGACGTACGTGAGTACCTGGACCTTAATGACGTGGTGATCGATGTCGATCTGACCGCTAACCGCGCCGACTGTCTTGGCATGGTGGGTCTGGCCCGCGAAGTGGGTGTACTTAACCGTCAAGCGGTTGTTGCCCCGACATGGGAAGCGGTCACCCCTAGCATCGAAGATGCTATCGAGATCGACAACCAGGCTCCTAGCGCCTGTCCACGCTACCTGGGTCGTGTGGTGAAAAACGTTAACGTTAAGGCGCAGTCGCCACTCTGGATGCAGGAAAAACTACGTCGCAGCGGCATTCGCTCTATCGATCCTATCGTCGACATCACCAACTATGTGTTGATCGAGTTCGGCCAGCCGATGCACGCCTTCGACTTGGCGAAGATCGACGGCAAGATCCAGATCCGTCTGGGTGATGGTGAGGAGAAGCTGACTCTTCTCGATGGCAACGAAATTACCGTACCAAACGATACCCTGGTTATCGCCGATAACAGCCAACCTCTGGCCTTGGCTGGTGTGTTTGGTGGCGAGTACTCGGGTGTGACCGGTGAGACCCAAGATATCCTGCTGGAGTGCGCCTTCTTTGCGCCGCTGGCGATCATGGGTAAATCACGTCGTCTTGGCCTGCACACTGACTCGTCACATCGCTTCGAGCGTGGCGTCGACCCTGAGCTACAACATAAGGTGATCGACCGTGCTACGCGCCTGGTGCTAGAGATCTGTGGCGGCGAAGCCGGCCCTGTGGTTGAGTCTAAGGCCGACGAGCATCTGCCTCAGCCTGCCAACATACTGCTGCGTCGCAGCAAGCTAGATCGCGTGCTCGGCCATCATATTGCAGATGCCGATGTCACCGAGATCCTTGAGCGTCTTGGTTTTGGCGTATCACGTGTGGATGACAACTGGCAGGTTGTTACTGCGACTTACCGTTTCGATATGGCGATCGAAGAAGATCTTATCGAAGAGGTTGCCCGCATCTATGGCTACAACAACATTCCGAATGTTGCGCCAGTAGCGGCCCTAAGCATGCCTCTACACAATGAGTCAGATATCGACCTTAAGCGCGTACGCGCCATGATGGTGGCCCGTGGCTTCCAGGAAGCCGTGACCTACAGCTTCGTCGATCCTAAGCTGCAGCAACTGGTGCATCCGGGCAGCGATGCTATGGTGCTGCCAAATCCTATCTCGGTTGAGATGTCGGCCATGCGTTTGTCTATGTTCACCGGTCTGTTGACTGCCGTGGGCTACAACCAGAGCCGCCAGCAAAACCGTGTTCGCCTGTTTGAAACCGGTCTGCGTTTCGTGCCAGATGCCAACGCCGAATCGGGTGTGCGTCAGCAGGCTATGCTAGGTGCCGTCATTGCCGGTAACCAAAATGACGAACATTGGTCGATGGAATCAAAAACTGTAGACTTTTTCGACCTTAAGGGCGATCTGGAAGCCATTATCGGCTTGACAGTTTCAGAGGATGAATTTACTTTTAAAAAAGCATCTCATCCGGCGCTTCATCCGGGGCAATGTGCTGAAATCTTAAGAAATGATCGTGTGATTGGTGTCATTGGTGCCGTCCATCCGAGCCTGGAAAAGCCCTTCGGCTTAAATGGTAAAACCATCGTATTCGAGCTCGAATTAGACGCCTTATTGCACGCAAGTTTGCCGCAAGCCCAGACTGTGTCTAAGTTTCCAGCAAACCGACGTGACATTGCCATCCTGGTTGATGAAGATGTCTCGGCAGGAAATGTTGTAAATTTGATAAGAAAAGTTGGCGAAAATCAGTTGGTTGGCTTAAACTTGTTCGATGTATACCAAGGTAAAGGTGTTGAACCAGGTAAAAAGAGTCTGGCGATTGCACTTACACTACAAGACAACGCTCGTACACTTGAAGAGAAAGAAATTGCTGAAATGGTAGAAAAAGTAGTTTCTGAACTCAAGACCGAGTTCAACGCACTGTTGAGGGATTAAAAGTATGGCACTTACCAAAGCCGAAATGGCAGAACATCTTTTTGAAACGCTTGGTATTAACAAGCGAGTTGCGAAAGAGATGGTTGAGGCATTTTTCGAAGAAATTCGTCAAGCCCTCGAGAACGGTGAGCAGGTCAAGTTATCTGGCTTTGGCAACTTTGACCTAAGGGACAAAAATCAAAGACCGGGTCGCAACCCTAAAACAGGCGAGGATATCCCGATTTCTGCTCGCCGCGTGGTGACTTTCCGTCCAGGACAGAAACTTAAGAGTCGTGTTGAAGAGGCTAACGCCGGTAAATAATCCGACTTAATACATAGAGAAGGCCACTCCTTGAGTGGCTTTTTCTGTTTCTTCTGAACTGGTTATCTGTTGTTTATGCCTGTGTGGTCACAGGCGCTGGATGAGTAAGAGGTTGTACTCTTGTCTAGAAAACCTAAGTATTTCGATCGCCGCTTTCGCGCCGAGTTATTACATCCTAAGCATTGGCCCACCTGGTTTGCTATAGGGGTGCTGGTGTTTTTCGGCCTGATGCCCGCCTGGCTAAGGGATCCGATAGCGCGCCTGCTTGCGCGTCTGGTGAAGAAGATCGCCAAGAAGCCTCTCAAGGTGGCTAGGGCAAACCTGGAGACCTGTTTCCCGGATAAATCAAAGGCTGAGATCGATAAGCTACTCGATGAGAATATCGAGAGTTTTGTATTGATCCTGTTGGCGCAGTCAGAGCTGTTGCTGCGCTCAGATGCTAATCTGCGTCGCCGCGTCCAGCTTGACGGCTTCGAGCATGTGCAGCGCGCTCGTGATGCCGGTCAGCCGGTGATCTTCATCATGCCCCATGTATGGGGCATAGAATATGCTGGGCTCAGGTTGAACCTGGAGCTCCCCATGGTGACCATGGCCAAGGCTCATCGTAACAAGTTGTTCGACTGGTTCAATAACCGCATGCGAAGCTCCAAGGGCGGCAACGTCTATATGCGCGAGGCGGGTATACGTGCGCTCCTGTCTGAGCTGAAAAACGATAACAGCTTCTTCTATCTGCCAGATGAAGACTTAGGCCCTGAGAAGAGTGTCTTCGCGCCATTTCTAGGCACTGTTAAGGCTACTCTGCCTGTAGTGGGGCGTCTTGCCTCGGCCGGTAATGCTCAGGTGATGCCGGTGAAGATTGGCTATGATCAGCAAAAGCGTCAGTATCTGCTAACGGTACTGCCGCCCATCTCACCCGAGGAGATGCAAGGCAAGGAGAATGAGGCCTTAGCATTAAACCGTGCGGTGGAGCAGGTGATAAACGCCTATCCAGAGCAATATATGTGGTTCCTCAAACTCCTGCGTACCCGTCCGCCGGGCGAAGCCTCTCTCTACTAGCTCTTAAAGTTAGTGCTTTGCGGTTAGCGTTAGAGTTAGGGATACGATTACGCTGAAGCAGATAGCGATAAAAAAAGCGGCTCTATGAGCCGCTTTTTAATGCCTGAAATTCAGACTTATTCCGTTAGGCCTCTGTGTTTTAGCAGGGCATCCACGGTTGGCTTTCTGCCGGTGAACTTGATGTAGTCCTGCATCAGATCTTCACTGTTACCTTTAGACAGCACGTTGTCGCGGAACTTGTTGCCGTTCTCCAGTGACAGGCCGCCGTTGTGGCTCATGAAGTCGAAGGCGTCTGCCGCAAAGACCTCGGTCCACAGGTAGGCGTAGTAGCCTGCCGAATAGCCGCCGGCGAATGCATGGCTAAAGTAGGCTGACTTGTAGCGAGGTGGGATAGGCGCAAAGTCGATGCCGTGTTTAGCCAGAGCTTGCTGCTCAAACTTAGCCACGTCGTCGATCTTGGCATCGACACCAATTGAGTGCCACTCCATGTCCAGGATGGCCGCCGCCAGATACTCTGTAGTATCGAAGCCTTGTCCAAACTTGCTCGCCGCCAGGACCTTCTTCAGCAGCTCGGCAGGGATAGGCTCGCCGGTCTGATAGTGCTTGGCGTAGTTGGCCAGGACTTCAGGATCGATTGACCAGTCTTCGTTGGCCTGTGATGGGAATTCGACGAAGTCTCTCGGGGTAGCCGTACCCGCCACACTTGGGTATTTCACCTGAGAGAAGAGACCATGCACAGCGTGACCGAACTCGTGGAACATGGTGCTCACTTCATCATAGGTCATCAGGGTTGGGCCTGAAGCCGGCTTTGGAATGTTCAGCGCATTGTAGACCACAGGCTTAGTGCCTAGTAGGCCGCTTTGGGTTACGAACTCATCCATCCAGGCGCCACCGTTCTTACCTTCTCTGGCATAAGGGTCCAGATAGAAGATGCCGATAGAGCTCTTGTCTTTGTTAAAGATCTCATAGGCCAGCACATCTGGGTTCCATACAGGCAGATCCTTGCGCGGCTTGACCGTGATGCCGTAGAGTTTCTCCATGGCGAAGAACAGACCGTCGTTGAGGACGCGGTTAAACTCGAAATAAGGCGTGACCTGGCTCTGATCCAGGTCGTATTTGGCTTTACGAACCTTCTCACTGTAATAGGCCCAGTCCCAAGGTGCCAGTTCGAAGTCTTGACCCGATGCCTTAATCTGCGCCTGGATGTCCGCCGCCTCTAGCTTGGCCTTGGCCACAGCCTTAGGGGCTAGGTCATCTAAGATCTCATACACGGCCGTCGGTGTCTTGGCCATCTGATCGGCTACCGTGTAGGCTGCCCAGGAGTCATAGCCAAGTAGCGCCGCCTTTTCGGCGTGCAGGTGTGACTGCTTGACGATATTTGGGCCGTTAAGCGCCATGGCGCGGTTTGCCGAGGTCTTCCACACTTTCTCTCTTAGCTCGCGATTATTCAGGCTGGAGAGGATAGGTTGGCGAGTGGTGTTCACTAGGGTGATCAGGTATCCCTCTTTGCCGGCATCTTTTGCGGCTTGGGCGAGGGTAGCGATTTCGGCGTCAGATAGGCCGTCGAGCTCCGCCTTGTCTTTAACTATGATCACTTCGTTTTTAAATGAATCGAGAACGTTCTTAGAAAACTCTGTGGTCAGGCTGGCGAGCTGACCGTTAAGATCGCGCATCTTCTCTTTATCTGCGTCAGATAGCTTGGCACCGGCGCGCTCGAATGCCAGGTAGTAATATTCGACTAAGTGTTTATCTTCGGCGCTCAGGCTGTCGCGGCTCTTGTAGACGCTCTCGACGCGGGCAAACAGCTCAGGGTTTAAGAAGATGTTGTCCCAGTGCGCAGACAGCTTAGGTGCTAGCTCGGCTTCCAGGGTTTGTACCTGGCTGTTAGAGTTAACGCTGGCCAGGTTAAAGAAGGTTTTGGCCACGCGGGTAAGCAGGCTGCCAGACTTTTCCATGGCAACTATGGTGTTGTCAAAATCTGCGGCTGCTTGGTTGTCGATGATCGCCTGGATCTCTTTATCGTGCTCTATGATCCCTTGGGTGAAGGCGGGGGCATAATCGTCGAAGGTGATCTTATCAAACTCAGGCGCCTGATACTGTAACACGCTCTTCTTGAGCAGTACGTTGCTGGCATTGATTTGGCCTTCACTCGCCTGTACGGCAGGCTTCGCCGCTTCGGTACTTGCTACTTCTGTATTGATTGCTTCCTGACTCGCTGGTGTACAGCCAGTGAGATATAGACCGGCTAAGATAGCCGTAGTGAGGATAGACTTACGCATGGGTTCTCCCTGTTGCTGGCGCCCAATCGTTTTTTTACTGCCTAACAGGCATGGGGGCGCTAAAGATGTGATTGCCGCCATACCTTATCAAGCGGGGCAGGGGCGCGGCAAATCAAAAGTTTAAGATTGGATTAATAAAGTTGTGAGAAAATATTAAGGCCATCCTTGCAGCCGGGTTTTGAGCTGTGGTTTGAGTTGCCAGATCCCGTCTTGTCTGTGTCTCGTTAGTTAATGTTCATTTCATTGCCTTAGCTTTATGAAGTTGCGGCGAGCGGTGCTTTAGAGACGAGTTGCAGCTTTTATCACCACCGAATATCCAGGCATGAGTTGATTGAGGTGATTTCGGGCTCCTCGTATTGTGCTGATTTTATTGGGTATTGTGTGTTAAACCGTTTAAATGGATGTGCTGTCGTTATTTGAGCTAAGCTATGTCGGCCGACAGCGGATGAGGTTTCTCTCTCTGAGGTAAGTTTCCATCTTGGTCATGTTTGGGCAAAGCGAATCATTGGCGAAGATTAATCGAGTTTTTAGGTGCCGCGTCTATCTGCTTTAGCAGATTAATTTTCTTTCATCATTGCCTTATGAGCGAGCTGTGGCAGGTTTTAATGCCATTGCTAGCGGCTTTTAGGGCTCAAGCTCAAGCATGATGAAACCACTTCTGGGTGACTTTCCAATAAAAAGGCCCAATCGAATCTCAGGTGAAATGCAGATAAACACGCATAAAAAGGCCAGCGTCTGTTGAACGCTGGCCTTAGTTTTTAGCTAATCCTGGCTCTTTCATCTTGCCCTGGCAAATTATGCCAGGTTGAGCATCAGAAGCTTAGCGTCATTAGGCTTGGATCAGCTGATACTCATCGCGCAGGATGTCGATGATCTCCTGACGAGGATTCTCGCTCAGGTGTAGCTTATGACCTATGATGGTCTCGGCGATGCCTACGTAGGTGTTAGAGATATCCATCATCACTTCGGTTGGCAGCTTGTTGTCGCGCGCCAGGGCGAAACGCTCAGGCATACGCTCCTTGTTGAGCAGAATATCGGGATCTGGGAAGTGGTTTAGCAGCCATTGTCTGAAGCCTTCTTTCGACTTCTCGACGATCTTGCCATTGCGACGGGCTTCACCGTCCCAGATACGTGATGAGTCAGGGGTGCCGACTTCATCCATATAGATCAATTTTTCCTGACCGCTGGCATCTTTCACGTAACCAAATTCAAATTTGGTGTCGACGAAGATCTGATCTTGCTCGGCCAGGGCCTCGCTGATCACCGCAAAGCCCTCTTTAAGCAGCTTCTCGTAAAGGTCAATATCGCCCTTGCTGTGGAAGTTGAAGCCTTCCAGGTGACGCTCCAGATCCGCGCGAGAGACGTTAACATCATCGGCTTCGGGAACGCCCTCAAGACCCGTCAGTACGCCTTTGGTCGATGGGGTGATCAGCACCTCTTCCAGTTTCTGATCCTTCTCCAGTCCCTCGGGTAGTGTGATACCACAGAAGTCGCGCTCGCCCTTGCTGTAGGCTCGCCACATAGAACCTGTGATGTACTGTCTGGCGATCGCTTCGACCATCACCGGCTGCGCCTTCTGCACGATCCACACGAAAGGATGTGGAACATCCAGAATATGGCTGTCTGCTAAGCCTTTCTCTTTAAATAGCTTGAACCAATGGTTAGAGATGGCATTAAGCGCCGCCCCTTTGCCAGGGACGCCGTTGAGGCCGTTTTCGCCTTGCCAGATGCAGTCGAAGGCAGAGATACGGTCACTGATCACCATGATCGCCAGCGGCGTGTCGGCGGGAACGTCATAACCTTTCTGCTCGATCAGGCGCGCACTGTCTTCGGCGGTTAACCAATAAACACTGCGGACTTTACCTGAATGTACCGGCTTGTCGGTGCGGATGGGCAGATCATCGTTAACGGCTAGAACTTTATTAGATTGATTCATAGGGTACTATTTTTATATGTAATGTTAGAGGAGGAAATTACGGCGAAATTGTAGCAGAACTGCTATGGGACAACAGCTTTTTCGCTTTAATTCTTTTGCGAAAACAGAGTGTTCTCATTGGAAGAAGGTGAATGTAAGATGCACGATAAAATTGGCGTTTTCTCGCGCGAAATGGCGGCTTTCAGGGCTAGGATTCTCGGGTGTTGGTCAGCTGTGATTCAGTACGTATCTGGCTCATGTTACAGCAAGGACTATGGACTTTGGTCTATGGAGGATTAAGGACTAGCACTTATATCTTGTGGCTGGGCGGCCGAGTAACCCGAGATGAGAAGTTGCCAGCCCCTTAGCGTGCCTATGTCGCCTGCGGCCAGGTCACTCACCTTGAGGATCCAGTCGCCTTTTATCGCCTCGTGATTGAAGGCCTGGGTACGATATTCCCGATGCTGATTGTCTCCTCCAGCATGGCTTTCGCTCACCAACTGATAGCTTGTGCCCGTGGGGGAGGTGAGAGTCATACTAAGATCCCTGTGCCAGGTATGGGAGACATTAACTAAAACGCGCACGCCAAAGGCGGCAAGTTCATCTTCGACGGCGATGCGGCTCACTATCCCCTCAGGAGCATTGTCAGTGATGGGATGCCAAGTGAAGTTGGCCTGCTGTATCTCGCGTATGTCGCCGGGAAGCAGGCTAAGATTGACACTTTGCTGCTTGACCCAATTGCCGCCGTCAGCCGAGGCGGTCACGGTAAACATGTAGTCGCCCCATCGGGCGTCACTATTTGATGGCACCAAGAGGCTGAATGTGTCGCCAGGATGAACCCTTTCCTTAGAGAGCCTGGCGCCGGGAAGCGAGGAGGCCAGGCTCAGGCATATCTGTCCCCCTAATTTCTCACTAACCAAACTCGTTCCTGTAAGGCTAGTGTCTATAAGCGCTCTCTGTTCAAGTGCTCTGTCTTCAGGTGCTTTGTCTTCAAGCGTCCTGTCTACAAGTGTCGAGAAGTGGTAAATCGCGGTCTCGCCGGCTGCTCTGCTTAAGCGTTGCTCTTTTACCGATAGCATGAAACCCTGTGTTGACGCCGTGGGCTTGTTCCGCTTTGCGATCGATGTTGCCGCGGCTTCCCCCCCTAGAGTGGCTGAAGCCTTCTTATGCTCGCTAGCTAGCGGTATTCCGGTCTTTGTGTTCGTTTTAATTGCCTGAGACATAGAGTCGATCTGCTTGGTTTTCCTCTCTACTGAGCCGATAGTTGCCTTGCTCTGGGCGTTAAACTTTTCAAGCGTTTCCCTGTCCTCGGCAACCATATTGAGTAGTGGGTCGTCATAGCGGCTCTGATGGGCGCGAAATTCGCTCGAGCCATGGGTGAAGGGCGTTAGCATAAATAGCAGGAGTATCGCGAATAGGGAGAGTCGGTTGTTGTTCACCGCTTGTGCCTCGGGTGTCTGCCCGGCCTGGATGTAGGTCAATCCAGCGGCGGAGTGATTGCTTTTCATAACGTTAGATAGCGTTAGCTAAAATTAGATTTAGATAGAAAAAAAGGAAGGCTCTTGGCAGAGCCTTCCCTGGGTTACAACTTACTTGTTTCTACCTTTAGTCTTAGGAGTAGCCACAATGGTTTCCTCTAAAGAACAGGTGCTTGTGCCAGTTTCACATACTTGGTAAGTGAAGCTAGTAGCGTTAGAGCTGAAGCGATCTGTGTAGCTTGTTTTTCTTACACCAGAGCTTACTAGGGCACCGTCGCGGTATACATCGAAGTTTACCTTATTCTTCGAAGTCCAAGACAAGCTTGCTACCACACGGCTACCATCACTGCTTGCGCTGCCTTCTAGTACGATAGATGGCTCAGTTACAGTTACTTCTTTAGTGACTGAGTGCTCGGCGCCGTCATCATCGCTTACAGTTAGGGTAACAGTGTAAGTACCCGCAGCTGCGTAGCTGTGTGAAGGGTTAGCTAGCGTTGAGCTTGCACCGTCGCCGAAATCCCAAGAGTGAGTAGTGACCGCACCGTCAGTGTCACCTGATAGGTCAGAGAACTGTACGTTCAAGAACTCAGCAGCGAAGCTGAAGTCAGCCACTGGCGCTTCGTTAGCCGGAGCGTCCACAACAGTTAGAGATACTTGCTTCTGGTCGAATGCTTCATCATTGTCCCACGCAACCGCTGTCACTATGTGGTCGCCAACGCTTAGTGAGTTAGTGCTGAATAGACCGCCAGTACCAATCTTACCGTTGAGGTTTGAGTACCAGTCGATACGTGAACTGATGTTACCTTCTTCTGCGTCAATTGCGCTGCCTTCGAAGGTGATGCTGTCGCCTAGGTTGAAGCTAGTGCCACCAGTAGGTGCAGTGATAGTCAATTCAGGCGCTGTGTTTTCGGCAGGAGGTGGAAGTACCGCATCACCGTTAGATACCGAGATGCTCCAGTTGTTCAGTACGCCATTCATGATGTAGCTAGAGGTATCTTCTACAAACAGGCGCCATGTACCCATGCTCGACTCGCCTGCGAATTCAACCGGGTTGAAGGTCTTAACCAGGTCTTTGTTCCAGAACTGACGCCAAGTCACCAGTTTAACTAGGGTGCCAGACGGAGACTGTAGCCACACGTTCAGGTATTGAACCGATTCGAACGAGATATCGACATTGACTTCGATTGCATCGATAGCAACGCCGGTAGGTAGGTCGATTTCAGTGAATACCTTGCCGCCCATCTCAGGCATCGCGATTGCCGTGCTATTAGCACCGCTTACTGTAGTGTTAGCATCGGCAACAGATAGCTCAACAGTTTCTGTGCTAGCCTGGCCCGCTGAATCAGTAGAGGTCGCGGTGATCACGTGGTCGCCTACCGACAGGTTAGACTTAGTGAACGATGCGCCGTTACCGATCACGCCGTCGATGCTTGAGGTCCAAACGATGCCAGACGTCAGGTCGCCGTCTTCGGTGTCGTTTGAGCTTGCACTGAAGCTGACGGTTTCACCGGTCAGGTACGCGCCTTGGTTAGCAGGCGTCGCTATCTGTACGTTTGGTACGAAGTCCGTGCCTGCCGATGGTGCGCCAGTCAGTTTTAGCGACCAGCTGTTGATAGCGCCCGTGTCGCCCGCAACTTCGTCAACAACTTTCAGTGTCCACTCACCCAATGCGTTGTCCAGCTCGTATTCGGTAGGAATAAAGTTGCCAACAAGGCCTGTACCATTGCCGCCCGCACGGTCGTGCAGAATGACTTCTTCGCCGGCTGGTGAAATGACAGACACAAGCATGTCAGGTGCCCAAGCGTGGGTGATGTCAACAAATACTTCAACCTGAGTCAGCGTCATGTCGTATGGAACATTGATGCTGCTGGTTGCAGGGAATGAAGGATCGTTATCGCTGATAGGCACGACTTGGTTGCTGGTCAACATAGTAGAAACAGTACCTTGAGGCCATACTTTCAGCTCCAGGTTGATGTTTTTAGAAACGCTGCCGTCGGTGGCGTTGACCGTCATGTTGTACGTACCTGGCGCAGTTTGCTCGGTCGTATTGATCGTCATTGTGTTAGTGGTGTCGCCCGCAACTGGGTTTTGAGCAAATACCACGTCTGCGTTGAGCTCAGGTACGCTGCTCAGACTCATAGTCGCTGTGCCATTGAAACCGCCCGCAGCCACCAGATCGATAGCATAAGCTTGGCTGTCGCCTTGGTTGACGGTCGATTTAGTTGGTGTTGCTTCCATGAAGAAAGAAGGACCCGCTCCGCCTGAATCGATCAGGGCGTTGGCAAGGTTCAGGCGCTTACCTGAGATGGTTTTACCTTGCAAAGCGGTAAGCGCATCACCAGTATTCATGAGTACACTTTTTAGCTGAGACGTGGTCAGGTTCGGGTTACCGGCCAGGATCAGCGCTGCGGCGCCGGCTACGTGCGGTGTCGCCATAGAGGTACCGCTGAAAGTGTCGTAGCTGTTATTAGGCGTCGTTGACAGGATGAATGAACCCGGTGCAGCCAGGTGAACCAGTTGATCGCCATAGTTAGAGAAACCAGACAGGTTGTCGGCGCTATCGGTAGAGGCTACCGCTACTACGTTAGGCACATCGTAACCGGCAGGGTAGAAACCACCGTTGTCTATGTCTGCAGAATCGTTACCCGCAGCCGCAACGAAGAGGATGTCGGCATTGTTGGCCGCCGAGATGGCATCCTTTAGGGTTTGGGTGAAGCCACCGCCACCCCAGCTGTTGTTCAGCACGCGGACGTTGTTGCCGGCGTTTTTAAGACCGATCATATAGTCGATACATTGAACGCCGTCGGCTAGGGTACCGCCGCCTGTACCGAGGAAGCTACAGCCGACCATGTTGGTTTGCCAGTTTACCCCGACAACACCCAGGGCGTTGTTACCTTTGGCACCGATAGTGCCAGATACGTGAGTGCCATGAGCACCTGTATCAGACGGGTTACCGTTATCCAGGATAGCTGAGATACCGTGGATATCATCAATGTAGCCGTTGCCGTCGTCATCGAT
Source organism: Shewanella loihica PV-4 (assembly GCF_000016065.1). Classification (NCBI taxonomy): domain Bacteria; kingdom Pseudomonadati; phylum Pseudomonadota; class Gammaproteobacteria; order Alteromonadales; family Shewanellaceae; genus Shewanella; species Shewanella loihica. Next base: position 2,573,546 of record NC_009092.1, on the reverse strand, counting down.
ACCGTTGCCCGCGATCTCATTTGGGTTGGTCCAGATGTTGTCAGCTAGATCTGGGTGGTTGAAGTCGAAGCCGGTGTCGATCACACCAACAACAACAGAAGAATCACCGATCACATAGTCCCAGGCCGTTTCAGCTTGGATTTTCTGCATGCCGTAAAGGCTTGCATATGAAGTATCGTTGGGCACCGCAGTGGTGTGTACTATGTAGTTAGGCTCTGCGTATTCAACTAAAGGGTGGTTTTTCAGGCTGTTGAGGACGGCCTCTACCTGGCGACCCTGGCCCAGATCCAGCACGGCCAGGCGACCATTGGCGATGTTACGCAGGCGGTCATCCACGCCGTCGTTATTCTTATCTTTGAAAGAGACGCCCAGGTTACGGGTCAGCGCCTTACGATCTTTCTTAGTGACTTTCTGTTTGAACTTGACTAGTACGCTTTGGTTATCGTACTGCGGCATTGCCTTCAGCGGCGCCTTGGTTACGGCCAGTGCTACAGGGCTCAAACCAGTTAAGAGTGAGGCACCTAATAGTGTTGTGAGCAGCTTGGAAGATGATTTCTTGGGTGTAGTCATCAACTGTTCTCCTGTTGTTATAAAATTTATAAGTACTCAGTGTTGTCGCACCCAGTTACTTGATGAGGTCTTCAATAGGGCTATATCACATACAAATGTATTCGATATGTATACATTTATATACCTCGATTTGATTTTGATCAACATTTGTTTATCAAAAATGTCACAAATTCGTCTTAAATGTGAATTTATGTATATAGATTTTTGTGTGTTAATCTGACTGAGTGCTCGCAATAGACTGATATTTATAAATAAATAGAATTTGATTGGAGATAGACGCGATTGAGAAGGCGAGTGCTCTGTATATAGTATGGAAGTGGTGAAGCAGTGTATGAGTTGGGGAAATGTACTAGGATCGACGAATCCTTAGACGACAAACACTGGGATTCAACTAACGTTGCTTAATCGGGCGCTGTTTAATCGAGCCCTGTCTAGCCGAGATTTGTCGAGTCGAGCTTTGTCTAGCCTAGATTTGTCTAGCCGAGCTTTGTCTAATCCCGCTCTGGCTAATTGGGTTCTGTCTAATCGAGAAAAAGGGCAGAGATCAAATGAGATGATCTCCGCCCTTCAATTTACTTACGCCTAAGTCGCTCGTGTCTAACGAGTTTGTGCTCAATCAGCTTGTGCTTTACGAGCTTTTTCTTAGCGAGCCTTTTCTTAGCGAGCTTTTTCTTAGCGAGACAGTGCCCAATGAGCTCACGCTTGATGAGCTATTGCTCAATGGCTAGCGTCAGCCGCTACAGCACTCATCTCTAAGGCTATCAGCACCTTACCAAATCGCCCTTGATTGGCTGCAGCGACAAATCTCCGTGACTAGAAGTTGACGCTTTGGGTCTCGGTACAGATCTGGGTATTTTCCTCACAGGCCTTGTAGTTGAAGTTGCCAGTCGCCTTGCGACCAAAGCTATCGGTATAGAGGGTGTTTGCCGCTACCGTGGCGATGAGCTGCTCGTTACGGTAGATATCTACCTTAGGGCTCGATGCCGCGACCGTCGTCAGGTTAACCCTGTGTTTGCCTCGCGCGTATTCATACTCGGCGTTTAGGCTAAAGGTTCCCGGCGTGCCGCCTTGACCATTACAACCACTGCTTTGCAGATAGTCATAAGCCGCCTTGGCCTTGACTATGCCATAGCCAAAATACTCATCGTGTCCAGGTATGCCCTGATCTTCGGCGGTCGCCTTAAGTGCTTGACGGATCTCGCTACCAGTACACTCTGGGAAGTTTGACCACACCAGTGCCGCTACGCCCGACACGGCAGGGGTCGCCATCGAGGTGCCGCTCATATAACCGTAATCGCCACTCGCGATAGACACCGAGGCTTGAGTCGCTGAAATCAGGGCTGTGCGGTCACTGAGCGCCGCACCCACGGCGGGAATCTGAGTGCTGTTGGCGTCACCCAGCGTGCCATATAGCATGCCGTCGACGTTATTGACGATGATGGCGCCGATACCGCCAGAGGCCTCACAGTTGGCGACCTTGTCATGGAAGGAGATGTTGCCGCGATCGATAACGCAGACACTTCCCTGGGCTCGGGTGTCTAAGGTTTCGGCCGTGCCCATGAAATAGGTGCTGCCACTGGCGCTGCCGATATTTTCCATGGCCGAGGCCTCGAAGAAAACATCATCCGCCGACATAGCGGCTATGGTGGCCATCTCGGCAGGATAGGTAGACAGCGTTTGTACGCCGCCGGCGGTGACTTCTACGCAGGTCATTTCATCTTGGGTTGCATGTTTGCCTCGGCCACTGCTACAGCTAGGAAATTGTGAGAAACTGGCGATATTGTTATCGGCATCGTTGGCGCCAACCATCATGACGGCGGGGTAGGCGGCTGGGTAGGAGCGGGCGTTGTTACCATCGTTGCCCGCAGCGGCGACCACCAGGCCACCTGCCTGGGTAAAGGCTTCGAAGGCGTTAGATTCAATGCTGCTCGCACCGCCACCACCTAGACTCATGCTGATGATGTTGGCGCCCGCCTGGCTACAGAGGTCGGTGGCATGAGCCAGATCAGAAGAGTAGGCCCAGCCGCTAGCGGTAAAGACCTTGATGATATGCATATCGACCCCAGGTGCCATACCAACGACACCTATGCCGTTGTCTGCCGCGCCTATGGTACCGGCAACGTGGGTGCCGTGAGGTCCGCCGTTGACATCCCAATCGCCTGTGCCTGAATCGTTATCGCCTGTGATGGCTCCCCAGTTAAAGTCAGGGTTGCTTCTATCCAGGCCCGAGTCGATCACGCACACCTTAATGCCGGCGCCCGGCACGAAATCAACTTGATCTGCCTGAGACTGATAGATGGCATAGGGGGTGAGTTGGCTCAACATAGGGTCGCCTGCATCATCCTGATAGAGTGACTGCAGGGTACGGCGTTGGTCTTCCTCGACCAGCTTCACATGGGGATTGTTTAACAGGCCTTTGACCTGGGCGAGATCCTGGGCGTTAAAGCTGGCGGCGAAGAAGCCATCACCGTCGAGTTCGATTGTCGCGCCCGACTTGACTGCCAGGGCCTTCACTATGCCCTTGTGTTGATTATCGACTTGAACCACATAGCGGTTGTCTGCTGCCTGACTCGAGGCGGCGATGCCCAGTGTGATTAGGGAGATCATGCCTGCTAGTTTACTGATTTTCATCTTATATGCTCCACGATTTCCTGTTGCATTGGCAGCTCGCATATCCTGCTATACCGCTGCCGGCTCAGGTGCCTCGTTGTTATTGTGTGTGGTAGGGATGAGCTAGGCTCATGGCGCCGCTCCCCTTGCTGAGGGGGATTTCTCTGCAAGATTTACAGCTTTGAATATACATTTATATACAAAGATATTCATTTGATCAAATGTATTTAACAAATAACAAACATTTTTTAGGATGGTTTAGTGCATTAGGCGGAAAATGTTGGGATGCATCCGGATGAATTCTCGTCGCTTGGGCGTGAAAAGTTGGCTTATCAGCAGGGAGATTAGCAGGGGCATTAGAAGAGGAAGGGGGATGAGCTGCGAATTGGCATTATTAGCGGAACGGTTTTATAGACCTGTTTCTACAGGCCTTACCAACTTTCTGTTTCTAGCTTATCTGTTTTCAGGGGCTTTGCTTGTGGCAGCTTGGTGAGCGGCCGCTTGATGTTCCGTTGCCTTATGTTCTACCGCTTAGTGTTCAGCTGCCTTGGTTGAAGAATTTTTGTTATCAGACTCTCTGTTAACTAAAGGGCAGGCGAGCGACAACTTGGCGCCGCCGAGCTGGGACGCGGAGATGGTGAGGGCGCCACCATGGGCTTCGCATATCTTCTTGGCCAGCGCGAGACCCAGGCCGATACCGCCCGAGTCCCGACAACGGCTTTGATCTAGCCTGACGAAGGGTTCAAACACCCTTTCTCTCTGCTCCGTGGGGATCCCTGGGCCATCATCTTCGATGATGACCAGGATACGGGACTTTTCTTGCTTGAGGCTAATGAGTACCTGAGAGCGGGCGAATCGGGCCGCGTTGCGCAGTATATTGGAAAATGCCCGCGCAATCTGGGTGCTATCGGCCTTAACCAGGCAAGCTTCGCTTGGGTTAACCTCCAGCTTAAAGGTCTTGTCGGGGTAGAGGACACTATTGGCGTCCATCAACTCACCCAGCAGCTTATTGAGGTTAACCTGTGAGAGGTGCAACGGCCTGGATTTACTCTCTATCTGGATGAAATCCAGCGCCTCTTTGATCAGCTTCTCCAGTTCACTCAGGCCTTTGTTGATGGTGTCGATGAGGCGAGTGGGTTTGTCCTGCTCAAACTGTTCTTCCAGCATGTCGAAGGCCAGCTGAACCCGGGCAAGCGGGGATCTAAACTCGTGGGCAACGGCTTGAATTAATTCACGTTGAGATTGAATGTTCTGATTGAGGGAGGCGTTGATCTTGCGCTGGTGATGACGATTCACCAGCAGGAGCAGGATGATAAACAAGACGCTTAGGCCGCCTAGCCATACGTTGCGCTGATAAGTATGTTGCGCCAGCTGGGTCTTCTGCAGCGCCTGATCGGCCTGCAGCAACTTTATCTGCTGCTCCTGCTGCTCGGCCTCGAAGTGGCTGAGGAGAAAGGCCATTCTCTGATCGCTCTCAGAGTTAAACATTTCATCGTTTACCTGCTTAAAGGCTTCTAGACTCGCCAGCGCCTGTTCGGCCTGTCCGAGATGTTTGTAGAGCTGATAGCGAAACTCGTGTGCATCGCGCACGATACGCTTATCTTGCAGCTGCTGGGAGCTGTTTAACGCCGCCGCACTCAAGGTGAGGGCGCGTTCACTGTTGCCGCGTAGCTTCTCCACCTTGGCGAGGGTCAGCAGGCCATAGGCGCTGAGGGAGACGATACCCAGCTTATTGGCTTGATCTAAGCCCGTGGTGATCTGCTTGAAGGCCTGTTCGGGGTCATCGAGTTCGATATAGGCATTGGCGAGATCTATGTTGATCCTGGCCTCGAGCGCCGTATCAGGGATCGCCTTGGCCAGCGCCAGGGCCTCTTGGTACTGCAACAGCGCCGACTCCAATTGATGCTCGTGCAGATGGACCATGCCTAGGTTGCCGTGGATCTCGGCGATGCCCTGTTGATCCTTGAGGGATTCGTAGTAACCCAGAGAGCGTTGCAGGTAAGAGAGGGCCTGTTCGCTGTCCTTCAGATAGAAGTAGGTGAGGCCGATATTCCCCAGGATCTGGGCCAGGCCAGGCAGATCGTTCAGCTCCTCACGAATCTTCCTCGACTGCAGTTGATAGTCCAGCGCCAGGCTATAGTTGCCGCTGGTGCCATACATGTTGGCGATGTTATTGAGGGAGACGGCAATGCTCTTCTCATCCCCCACCTCTTTTTGAATGTTGAAGGCGCGGATAAAATAGTCGAGCGCCTTCTCAGGTTGCCCCAGAGTCTGGTAGATGATCGCCATATAGTTGGTCGTGCTGGCGATGCCCCTGAGATTTTTCTCCTGCTTGGCTATCTCCTGTGCCTGTTCGAAGGTCTTGAGGGCGGTCTGATAGTCCGCCTTGCGCCAATAGATGATCCCCTGCATGGTCTGTGCGGTAAAGAGTCCATGTGGGTCATTGCTTGCCTTGGCCAGTTGTTTGGCCTGGTCGGTGCGCAGCTGAGCATTTTCATACTGACTCAGGGAGACATATATCCAGGCCATGTTGTTCAGCACTGTGACCTTACGGATATCGTCGGGGATCTTGGAGAAGAGGGTCAGCGCCTGTTCACCATAGGCCAGGCTCTTGAGGGGGTCGTTGTCGCGATAATGTTTGACCAGCGCGGTGAGCAGCTCTCCCTGTTGGTTTTCCGGTAGCGTCGTCAGCTGCGCCTCTCGCTCTGTGATGTCGGCCCTTGCCTCGGGAGGATCCATACGTGCGGTGATACCGACCAGGCTGAGGCTGATCAGTATCGCGAGCAGTAGTAAGGCAATGGGCTTTTTTCGCATCTAGAGTCAGTCTCCGACAAACAGATAACCCTTGCCGTGGATCGTCTTGATGCGGGTGGCGTGGCTGGGATCGTCGCCAAGCTTGCGGCGAATGCGTGACACCCTGAGATCTATGGTCCTATGGGAACTCTCGTATCCCAGGTCGCTGAAGTAATCAGAGATAGAGTCTCTGTCGCAGATCTCGCCGGGTCGGCTGGCCAGCAACCACAGCAGCTCAAATTCGGCAGTGGTGAGTTCGATATCCTGTCCATGTTGTTGGATACGTTGATATTTCTTATCTATGCTGAGGCCGTCAAATTCGATGAGGCTTTCGTTATTGCTGTGCAGTTTACTGAGCTTCTCGGTGACAGGTGGCTCAGGCTTACGTCTCAGTAGGGCCCGGACTCTGGCCAGCAACACCCGGGAGCGCACGGGTTTGGCTAGGTAGTCGTCGGCGCCTGTCTCCAGGCCGGCAACTTCGTCGATATCGTTGTTAAGGGCGGTCAGCATCAGGATAGGGCCGTTGTAGCTACCCTCGATCCCCGGATGGCCATGACGCACCGCGCGGCAGATGGACAAGCCGTCCATGTCGGGCAGCATCACATCTAAGATAACCAACATAGGTTGCTCGGCAATGATGCGCTCGACGGCCTTGGCACCGTTGTGTTCTATCTCGGTTTTATAGCCGTTCATTTCGAGAAAATCGGCGACCAGATTTGCCAGATCGGCATCGTCATCGACAATCAGTATCCAGTTATTATCCTTCACGATATCCCTCTGAAGTGTTGCAATACTGTAAAAGGTTTATTGCCAGTTATTATATATCACTTTTGTATTCCAATGTATGTTTATGTATATAAAACTTGTTGTGAAAGCAATAGTTAGCGCTAAATCGGTCCAACTTCCGGGCAAACAAGCTTATTTTCCAGTCTGTTTTTGACGTTTATTTTCGAAGCTTAATTTCGAAGAGTGGCTAGAAACTATAGCCAGCGACATAAGCTAGCAGCATAAGTTAGTGACATGAGTTAACCGCGTAATGGAAGGGTTTTAAGCTGATGGGAGATAAAAAGTTTAAGGCTTCCCTGCCTTAAACATAAAACCTAGCACTTAGCACTTAGCACTCAGAACGAGATAAGGCTGTAGATGGTGAGGCTAGAAGCTTTGCTTATAGAGAGGCTTTCCTTAGATCGAGACTCTGCCTAGACAATGGCTTAGATGAAACCATAGCGATTCGAGGGATCTTGGCGGGGTCTAATTGCAGCTCATCCGGGATAGGCAGCTGGTCACTCCCCCTGTAACTAACCCAGGTATTACGCGAACTGGTCTTGGCTTGGTACAGCGCCATGTCGGCAAGATGAACCACCTGCTCCCAGCTTATCCTGTCCGCCTGGGCTGTGGAGAAGGGGTAGGGGGCGGCGCCGACCGAGGCGGTGATCTTGATGTTGCGCTTAGCGTCGAGTTCGATCTCCATCGACTCGATGGCGTGACGGACTTTTTCTGCGAGGTGGTTTATCTCTTGGCGATCGATAAAGCGTGCCACCACCAGAAACTCTTCACCGCCCCAGCGCACCACATAATCATAGTTGCGAAACAGTGTCGTCAGTCGCTGACCCACCTGGCTCAGTACGCGATCGCCGGCCAGATGACCATAGGTGTCATTAATGGGCTTAAAGTGATCGATATCTATGATGAGCGCCAGCAGGTCGGCTTTGCTCGGCGTGCCTTCACCCCTTAGCTGCGTGGCGTCATAGCTGCGGTCGACCCGATTCAGGTCTTGGGCAATCATCTCTTCGATGAAGCGGCGATTCTTAAGGCCGGTCAGGGGATCTCTGTGACTCATCTCCTGCAGGCGCAGGTTTTCAAGTTGCAGCGCCTGAGTGCGTTCATCGATCGCTTGCTCCAGTCGTGTTCTGGATAGGGTACTAGCCTGTCTGTAAACCCGCTGCATCACCAAGGCGATGGCAATAAGCGGCGCAAGATAATGAAGCAGCAGATTCGGATAATGGGCTTTGAGCTCGCCCAGCCATGAGGAGGCAAAGCCGACCTGACGGCTTGGGTCGTGCAGAGGTGATGCTGAGACCTTGGAAATTTGGGAAAGGCCTACGGAAGCCAGGTTAGATTGCGCCGGGGCAAACTGGAATGGTTTGCCGCTCTGATCGAGTCTAGGGCTTGCGGTGGCGACCATGCTATAGGGGGCGGCCAACGTGCCAGGCATGAGGGCGTGAGATGTGAGTGCATAAGGCATGAGCATAGGCTGAGGTTGAGTAAGGCTAGCATTTGCCGCGACTTGACTAGAGAGCAGTAGTATTAAGCTACAGGCAAAGCATGTAGTTGTTTTGAGTGTGAGCTGTCGAAAACGCCTAGCCATAACCGGATACCTCTTGTTTAAACGCTAACATCAGTGGGCATTTCATCGGTGAGTTTGTAATGAATTTGTTGCTAATAAGTCCGTTTGTTACACCATGTATTCTTTTGTATATGAATGTATATTATGTGCCAGAGTGGATTTTTGCAATAGCGGTGTGGATTTTTGCGCCAGGGAAGTGGATTTTTGCGATAGCGTAGCGGATTTTAGAGATAACGTAGTGGATTTTAGAGATAGTGGATTCAGTCGCCCAGAGGAGTAAGAAAAGGGGATAGAGGGGGGGGGGCATAAACCGTCATGGCAAGATTTAGATCAGGGCGGCCGCTTCTCCCGGACGCCCTTGATTGTATGGCTACGCTAGCCTTAGTCTATTTGCTGGCGGCGCTGTGACGCGCTAGCAGGTTGGCGGTGATATCCTCCAGGCTAAGATCTTGATCTTCAAGCAGCACCAGCAGGTGATAGATGAGATCTGAGGCCTCGTTGATCAGCTCCTCCTTGTCATGGGTGGCGGCTGCCAGGGCGGTCTCCAGTCCCTCTTCGCCGACCTTTTGGGCGATCCGTTTGGTGCCGCGCTCGAACAGGTGCGCGGTGTAGCTACTCTTGGCATCTTGTCCCCTGCGCGAGGCGATAAGATTCGCCAGATTGTCGATAAAGGGGTGCGCCTCGCCGTCGGGCCAGCAGCTTTCCCGTTCCAGGTGGCAGGTGGGGCCATTGGGGATCACCTGCACCAGCAGGCTGTCGTTGTCACAGTCGCTGTCGATGGCGATAAGATCTAGGGTGTTGCCCGAGGTTTCGCCCTTGGTCCACAGGCGCTGCTTGCTGCGACTGAAGAAGGTGATCTTGCGGCTTGCCAGGGTCTGGGCCAGCGCCTCTTGGTTCATATAGCCCAGCATCAACACCTTACCCGTGAGGTGGTTCTGGACCACTGCGGGCAGCAACCCCTGCTGTTTGTCCCAATCTAAGTTGTTAAAATCTTCTAGGTTTTTCATCTTTATTCCTTGAACAAATTTGGGGCGGTTACAGGCGCATCTGTACACCATTGTCGAGCAGGTATCGCTTAAGCGCCTCTATCTCTATGATCCCTTTGTGAAAGACGCTGGCCGCGAGGGCCGCATCCACACCCGCCTGGGTGAACACCTCGAGGAAGTGTTCCATGGTGCCGGCGCCGCCTGAGGCGATGAGAGGCACGTCGCAGATGGCGCGCACCATGGCGAGTTGCTTGATGTCATAGCCCTGACGAACGCCATCCTGGTTCATCACGTTCAGCACTATCTCGCCGCAGCCACGTCTCTGCACCTCTTCCACCCAGTCTTGGGTGTACCACTGGGTATCTTTGGTGGCGGCCTCGTCACCGGTAAATTGCTTCACCTTGTAGCTGTCGGTGTCGGCATCATAGTAAGAGTCTATGCCTATCACGATACATTGGCGGCCAAACTCATCCTGCAGGCGGTCGATCAGGCCGGGATCGCTAAGCGCCGGCGAGTTTATCGAGATCTTATCGGCGCCGAACGCCAGCTTTTCCCGCGCCTGCTCGATACTCTTGATGCCGCCGGCGACGCAGAAGGGGATATCTATCTGCTCGGCGACGCGGCTGACCCAGCTCTTGTCCACCACTCTGTCGTGGGCGCTGGCGGTGATGTCGTAAAATACCAGCTCATCGGCGCTCTCAGCGGCATAGCGTGCGGCCAGGGGTACTATGTCGCCGACGATCTCATGGTTACGAAACTGAACCCCCTTGACCACCTTACCGTCACGGACATCCAGACAGGGAACTATGCGTTTGGCCAGCATGCGATCGCCTCCTGCACGGTAAAGTTGTTGATGAGTAGGGCCTTGCCTATGATGATGCCGCTGGCGCCGCTATTACGCACGGCGCTCACATCGTCCAGGGTGGCGATACCGCCCGAGGCCTGCCACTCAATATCGGGATAACGCGCTACGATCTCCTGATAGAGCTGGGTATTGCTGCCTTGCAGTGTGCCGTCACGGCTGATGTCGGTAACCAGGGCGTGCTTGAGCCCATAGGGGGCGAAGGTGGCCACCAGAGATTCCAGCGTCTTACCGCCGCCACTCTGCCAGCCAGACACGGCGACTATCTTCTCACCCGCCTGGTTAATATTCACGTCCAGTGCCAGGCAGATGGCATCACTTCCATAGGTCTCGAGCCAGGATTGCACCAGCTCTGGCTGTTTGACGGCGAGGGAGCCTATCACCACTCGCTTGACCCCGAGATCTAACAGCTCCTTGACCTGGGCCTCGCTGCGAATGCCACCGCCGACCTGAATGTTGGCCTCGAGATTCTCGACCAGTTCACCTATGAGTCGGGTCTGGCGTCTGTCAGGGTCTTTTGCACCGGTCAGATCGACGATATGCAGCCAGGTGGCGCCTTGGGCCTGATAGGCCTGTAGCTGGGCGAGCGGGCTCAGATCGAAGGTGGTCTGCTGGGCATAATCGCCTTGATAGAGACGCACCACTTGGCCCTCGATGAGATCGATTGCAGGGATGATCATTGGGCGCTCTCCTGTGTAGATTTGTGGTTACCTGCAAAGCTGCCGGCATTCATTTTCATAAAGTTTCTTAATATGGTGGCGCCCACCGCGGCGCTTTTTTCCGGGTGGAACTGCACCCCCATGAAGTTATCTTTTGCGATGGCGGCGCTAAAACCCTCGCCATATTCGCACTTGGCGATGGTGAAATCACCCAGCGGTGCCCGGTAGCTGTGAACGAAATAGACATAGCTGCCCTCGGCAACCCCGGCAAACAGCGGGTGCTCGCTCGGACTTATCTGATTCCAGCCCATGTGGGGTAGCGGCAGGCCCTTTGCGTCCAGCTGCTCGATATTAGTGTCGATCAGCCCAAGGCACTGACAGTCCTTGCTACTATTCCCGTAACTTAAGCCACCGCGCTCCTGTGAGGCCTTGGTTAGCATCTGCATGCCGAGGCAGACGCCGAGCACAGGCTGGGTGAGGGAGCAGATGGTGTCGATAAGCTTCTTGTCCTTCAGCGCCTTCATGGCGGCCCTGGCGGTACCAACGCCCGGCAACACGACTCGGGTGGCCGCCTTTATCTTGTCGATATCGTCACTCACCTCGACGTCGGCGCCGATCCGCTCGAAGGCGTAACGCACCGAGCTCAAATTAGCGCAACCGGTATCTATGATGATGGTATCAGGGTTGCTCATAGCACCCCCTTGCTCGATGGCAGGGCGTCGCCCTCGACCTTCACCGCCTGGCGCAGGGTACGGCCAAAGACCTTAAACAGGCTCTCCACCTTGTGGTGATCGTTATCGCCTTGGGTCGAGAGGTGCAGGGTGCAGCGCAGGCCATCGGCGAGGGAGCGGAAGAAGTGAGGCACCATCTCAGTGGCCATCTCGCCGACCATCTCGCGCTCGAACTGCCCCTCAAACTTGATGAAGGGGCGACCGGAGAGATCCAGCAGGCAGCTGGCGCTGGCTTCATCCATGGGGATGCTAAAGCCGAAGCGGGCGATGCCGCGTTTATCCCCAAGGGCCTGCCTGAGGGCATCACCAATGGCCAGGGCCGTGTCTTCGACGCTGTGGTGATCGTCGATTTCCAGATCGCCATCGACGCTCACATCTAGCCTGAAGTTACCGTGGGTGGCGATTTGATCCAGCATGTGGTCGAAGAAGCCGATGCCGGTATTGATGCTGCTCTTTAGCTGACTGTCGAGATCGACAGTGACCTTGATGTCGGTCTCCTTGGTGGTACGCACCACAGTCGCCACGCGGTTGCCCCCAAGCAGTTGTTCGGCAATGGCGTCCCAGTTCAAGGTGTCGCGATTGTACTGTATGCCTGTGATGCCCATCGCCTCGGCCAGGCCCAGATCGGTTTCTCTGTCGCCGATCACCGCCGACTGAGTAAAGTCGACCCGGCCCTCGGTGAGGTAAGCCTTGACCAGACCCAGCTTAGGTTTGCGGCAGCTACAGTTTTCATCGTCAAAGTGTGGGCAGATGAGCACATCATCGAACTTGACCCCCTGGCTGTTGAAGATCTGCATCATCATATTCTGGGGCGCATCGAAGTCATCCTTGGGGAAGGAGGGGGTGCCAAGGCCGTCCTGATTGCTCACCATCACCAGGCGGTAGCCGGCGCCCTGTAGCTTGAGCAGTGCGGGGATCACCTGAGGCTCAAATACCAGCTTGGCCAGGCTATCGACCTGCTTGTCGGTGACTGGCTCCTCGATCAGTGTGCCATCGCGGTCGATAAAGAGGATTTTCTGTTTCATCATGCTTCTACCTTAAATCTGCTTCTATCTTAAATTTGTCGTTATTGTCTGGCTGGGTGCGGCTCTATTAGTCGGCCTTGAGTATGGCGATCAGCGTCTCGGTCTGGGCGTCGCTGGCAAAGCTAAAGCGTATCGCATCGGCAAGGGCAGGGTCTTTGTAGGCCCTGGCGACGACACCTGTCTGTTTGAGACGTGCCTGCATCTCACCGACTTTTATCTCATTTGCCTGGTCGAAATAGGCCAGCACGAAGTTGCCATAGGCGGGCAGCACTCTGGCGCCAGCTTCCCGTAAGGCGTCAGCGAGTCGTTGGCCGTTGGCCTTGAGCTGAGCGACCTGGGTCTGCATTCGGGCTATCCCATCCTTACTTAGCGCATCTATCGCCAGCTTGGCGACCGGTAGCGGCACTGGATAGGGGGCGATCACCCGCATCACCATTTCGATGACCTCAGGGGTTGCCAGCATGAAGCCGCAGCGGGCACCGGCTAGGGCGAAGGCTTTGGACAGGGTGCGCAGCACGATCAGGTTGTCATACTTATCCAGCAGGCTTGCCACGCTGTAGTCTGGGCAAAACTCGATATAGGCCTCATCCACCACAACCAAGGTATCTGGCAGGCTGCGGATCACCGCCTCTATGGCGTCTGGGGCGATCACCGTGCCGGTTGGGTTGTTGGGATTGCAGATAAACACCAGCTTGGCATCGCCTACCTGGCTGCAAAGTTCCTGTGGCAGCTGATACTCATCATCCAGGCGCAGCGCCTTGACACCGACGTTGAAGGTCTTGGCGCTGATGGCGTACATGCCGTAGGTGGGGCCGAAGCAGGCGATGCTGTCGCGGCCCGGGATACAGAAGGTGCGGATAAGCAGCTCTATGGCTTCATCGGCGCCGCGGCTGGTAAGCACCTGTTGATTGCTTACGCCCGCATACTCGGCGTAGCGCGTAATAAGCTCGGGCGGCTGACACTCAGGGTAGCGGTTGAGGCTGTCCAGGTCGCTGTTGATAAAGGGCGACTCGTTGGCATTGATCCAGATTTGCCCCTCGCCGCCGATACGACGCGCCGACTGATAGGGCTCAAGCGTCAGGAGCTCGGGTCTGGCGAGACGCTCGGCGAGCGATGTCGCGTTTACACTCATCTTAGCTTCTACACTCATCTTATTTCTCCTCGCCCGTTAGCGTGGCAAGGCGCACGGCGACGGCATTTCTGTGGGCATCGAGCTGCTCGGCGCTGGCCAGGGTCATCACGCACTCGCCTAGGCCGCGCAAGCCCTCGGCGCTCAGCTCCTGCACGGTGAAGCGGCGGCTAAAGTCGGCCAGCGACAGGCTGGAGACGGCGCGGCTATAGCCATAGGTTGGCAACACGTGATTGGTGCCGCTGGCGTAATCGCCAACGGACTCTGGTGTGTAGGCGCCAAGAAATACCGAACCGGCGGCGCGGATTTTACTCAGCAGTTTACGGGGGGCGCGGGTCTGAATGATCAGGTGCTCAGGGCCATAGCGGTTAGAAACCTCGGCGGCCTGGGCCATATCCTCGACAATCAAGGTGCGACTGGCGCTCAGGGCCTGCATGGCGATCTCGGCCCTGGGCAGTCTTGCCAGTTGCTCGCCAAGGCTCTGGTTGACCGCGTCTGCCAAGGTTTGGCTGTCGGTGACCAGCATCACCTGAGAGTCGGGGCCGTGCTCGGCTTGAGAGAGGAGATCGGCGGCGATGAAGTCGGGATTCGCCTCGTTATCGGCGATCACAAGCACCTCTGAGGGGCCGGCGGGCATGTCTATGCTCACCACGCAGCGGCTGTCCTGGGCAACTAAGCGCTTGGCCTCGGTAACATAGCGGTTGCCCGGGCCGAAGATCTTATCGACCGCAGGCACAGATTCTGTCCCCTGCGCTAAGGCGGCGATCGCCTGGGCGCCGCCTATCTGATAGATATCTGTGATGCCACAGGCCTTAGCAGCGTAGACGATAGCATCGTCGATCGGTGGTGGGCTGACCAACACCCGCTGCTCACAACCGGCTATCTTGGCCGGCAGTGCCAGCATGAGCACGGTAGAGATGAGCGGCGCACTGCCACCGGGAATATAGAGGCCCACCTTTTCGATTGGCTCGCTTCGCAGCTCGCAGCGCACCCCGGCTTGGGTCTCAAGGTCGATCCCCTTGAAGGCCTGGGCCTGGTGAAAGGTCTCGATGTTCTGTTTGGCCTGCTCGATAGCTGCCTTGATCTCGGGCGTCACTCGCTCGCTGGCGGCTGCTATCGCCGCATCGCTAAGGCGCAGGGCGTCGAGTTCTACCTTATCGAATTTTTGTGAGAAGGCTTTTAGCGCCACGTCGCCCTGGCTGGCCACCTGGTCGATGATCGCCTTGACCTGCTGCTCAAGGTTGGCGTCGCCAATCAGGGGCGAGCGTGACAGGGCCTCGCGTCTTGCCTGGTCATTGAGCGCCTGCCAGTCGAGGCGCTGCATCTGTGTGGATGTCATGGTGTTTGTCGTCATGGCGTTATCCCATCATCTTTTCGATTGGCATCACCAAGATGGAGCTGGCACCTAGCTGGGTAAGGGCCTCCATGGTATCCCAGAAGAGATCTTCGCTGCTGACGGCGTGGATCGCCACGCGATTGGTGTCATCGTTGAGCGGCAGTACGGTCGGGTTCTCGGCGCCGGGCAGTAGGGCGACGATCTGATCCAGTGTCTCGGTCGGGGCGTGTAGTAGAATATATTTGCTCTCCTTGGCGCGCACCACACCGTTGACGCGGGAGAGGATCTTATCGATCAGCGCCTGTTTGGCCTCGCTCTGCTCCTGGGTCGATTGGATGATGCAGGCCATGGAGCGGTAGATCACCTCAGTCTCGTACAGGCCGTTGGCCTCTAACGTCGCGCCAGTTGAGACCAGATCGCAGATACCGTCGGCCAGGCCAGCGCGGGGGGCAACCTCTACCGAGCCCTTGAGCATACAGTCGCGATAGCTAATGCCTTTCTCCTGCATGTAGCGGCGTAGCAGGTTAGGGTAGGAGGTGGCGATGCGCAGGCCTTCCAGCGAGCTGGCGTCCTGATAGCGAAATTCGGTAGGTACCGCCAGCGACAGGCGACAGGCGCCGAAATCCAGTTGGCGCAGCTTGATGCACTCGCTCGGCTTGTCCAGGGTCTGGCGCTCGATCTGCTCCTCTTCGAGCACGTTCTCGCCTATGATGCCAAGGTCGACCACGCCGTCCATCACCAGGCCGGGAATGTCGTCGTCTCGGACACGTAAAAGGTCGATAGGCATGTTGTCAGAGTGGGCGATGAGGCGTTGTTCGTTAACGTTAAACTTGATGCCGCAGCTCTTGAGGAGCTTCTGGGATTCCTTGGACAGGCGGCCGGACTTTTGAATGGCGATACGTAATCGGTTTGACTCTGACATAGGATGTTTCCTCATTTGTTGATTCAGTAAAATTGTTTAAATCGTTTTAAAACAAAATCTTAAGCTAAAAACTAAAAACCCCCGGAATTCCTTCCAGGGGTCTTAGATCGCTTTTGAATCAACCGCCAGAAGGAAATAGTCCTCCGGCAGTAAGCATCCGAAGGCTACCGCATATGATGGTGATGATGGATAGTATTCAAACGCTGTGTCATATTCTGTCTTCTCTCGCTTATGGCGTATCAGTGGGCAGGGTGTCTGCCCTAAGTTGTATTTAAACTAATCAAGTTTTTCGGTGTATGCAAGTGCTAATTTGGGTCGATTGAAAATTATTCAACTAACACTGCAATATCCCCATTGGATCTCAATGATTTCCTGTTTCTTTATCGCGGGTGCTTTGTGGCTTGTACTGGGTAAGAAAATCCGCATAATGCCAGCATGTCATTTTAAACATTAACTATCATCAGCCATTCATTGAATATACGACTGACCCAAGATGTACAGCAGGTATTCGCCCCAGATGGCAGCTTAAGCCGTCATATCAAGGGCTATAGCTGTCGTGTCCAGCAGCAGACGATGGCGACTCGGGTGAGCGAGACCCTGCAAAAGGGCGACAACCTGGTGGTCGAGGCAGGCACCGGCGTGGGCAAGACCTACGCCTATCTGGTGCCGGCGCTGCTCAGCGGTAAGCAGGTCATCGTCAGCACCGGCAGTAAAAACCTGCAGGAGCAGTTGTTTTTCAAAGATCTGCCCGCACTGCTCAACATCTTAGGGATCAGGCCAAAAGTGGCTCTGCTCAAGGGGCGCAGCAACTACCTGTGCCAATACCTGATGGAGAAGCAGCTCAGCGGCGTCGAGGTGAACGATGGCAAGATCCTCGATGACCTGCTGCGAATCGATCAGTGGGCCAGCCAGACGGTGGATGGCGACATCGGCAGTCTCTACGCCGTGCCGGAAAACTCCCCGGCGATCCCGCTGGTGGTGAGCAGTAAAGAGTCCTGCATTGGCAAGGCCTGCGATCACTATGAGGCCTGCTTTACCCGTAAGGCCCGCGCCAAGGCGCTCGATGCCAAAATCATAGTGGTCAACCATCACCTGTTTTTCGCCGATCGCATCCTAAAAGAGACGGGATTTGCCGAGCTGTTACCCGACAGCGACGTGGTGATCTTCGATGAGGCGCATCTGCTGCCAGATATCGCCGTGACCTATTTCGGCCAGCAGCTCAGCATCAAGAGCCTCATCCGCCTGCTGGAACGTTTTAACGAACTCTATCGCACTCAGATGGCAGATTCGCCGCAGATTGGCGCCATGACGGCCCGCTGCCATACTCAGCTGCTCCATTGGCAGGGACTGCTGTTTGCCACCGAGGAGCGTGACTGGCGAAGGCTTATCGGCGACAAGGCCTTGATGGAGGCATCATGGGCACTGGTGTCCGAGCTGACCGCCTATCGCACCATGCTGCTGGGCTATCTTGGCCGCAACGAGGCGTTCGATGATGGCGTCGAAAAAATCGATGGGCTGCTCAGCAAGTTAACCGTGTTTATTCAATGCGATAACCCAGATAGCGCCTACAGCATAGACTATGGTTATCAGCACCTGACCTTGAGGATCTCGCCCATCAAGGTGGCCAAAGAGTGTCAGTCGCTGTTTAGCCCGGATGTCAGCTGGATCTTTACCTCGGCCACTTTGCAGATCAATCGCGACCTGTCGCTGTTTACCAAGGCGATGGGGCTGGAGAAGGCCAACACGAGTATATTAGACAGCCCCTTCGACTATCGGCGCCAATCTCTGTTCTGTGTGCCGCGCCATCTGGCGTCGGTCACCAGTCAGGAGCGCGCCGCCAGGCAGCTGGTGGAGGTGGCGGTGAAGGCGATAAATGCCGCCAAGGGGCGTACCTTCATGCTGTTTACTAGCCATCGCATGCTCAATCTGGTGGCTGTGATGTTACAGGGGCGGATCGATTATCCGCTTCTGGTGCAGGGACAGGCGGGCAAGCAGACTTTACTTAAGAAGTACCGACAGCTGGGTAACGCCGTGTTGCTGGGCACGGGTGCCTTCTGGGAGGGGGTGGATGTACGCGGTAAGCTGCTGAGCTGCGTCATCATCGACAAGCTGCCCTTCGTCTCGCCGGACGATAACCTCTACAAGGCCAGGGCTGACGGGGTGCAGCGTGAGGGCAAAGATCCCTTCATGACCCTGTCGCTGCCCCAGGCGGTGATAGCGCTTAACCAGGGCGTCGGCCGCCTGATTCGTGATGAGAAAGACAGGGGCGTGTTGATCCTGTGCGACAATCGCATCGTCAATCGCCCCTATGGTCAGGCCTTTATCAACTCGCTGCCGCCCATGCATCGCACCCGGGATCTCGACAGTGCGGTGCATTTCCTGCAAACCATAGACTAGCGCTAAGCCTGCTTAGTGCAGCTTCATTCGCGGGCGCACCACTCGCATCATCTTCTCCACCAACCAGAGGGCGATGGTCTTGGCCAGGCCGTGAATTGCTTTTTGGTGCATGCGGTAGAGGGAGATATACATGAAGCGGGCGATCTTTCCCTCGACAAACATGCTGTCTTTAGTGAGGTTACCCATCAGGCTACCGACGGTACTAAAACGTGACAGATTGACCAGGGAGCCGTGATCCACATACTCATACTCGGTGAGACCCAGGCCTCTGAGCTCGTTGAGAATATTGTGCTCGACACACTGGGCCATCTGGTGCGCCGATTGCGCCCTTGGCGGCACGAAGCTGCCATCGGCCTGCTCACAGGCGCAGCAATCGCCGATCACATAGAGATCGTCATGCCCCTGGGCCTGTAGGGTAGGACGCACCAATATCTGATTGGCGCGGTTGAGGTTAAGTCCCTCTATCTGCTTGATAAAATCAGGCGCCTTGACCCCGGCCGCCCACAACATCAGGTTGGCGGCGATCAACTCGCCGCCTGCAGTGACAAAGCCCTTAGAGGTCGCCTCTTCGATGCGGGTGCTCTGGCGTACCGACACGCCCAGTTTAATCAGCTCGCGGGTGGCCGAGGCGGCGATACGTTCGGGCAGGGCGGGTAAGATGCGCGGGCCCGCCTCGATCAGTGTGATACTCAGCCTGTCGGCGGTCATCTTATTCAGGCCATAACTCTTGAGCAGATCGGTCACATGGTAGAGTTCGGCGGACAGCTCTACCCCAGTCGCGCCGCCGCCGACGATGGCGATATTGAGCTTTTGCTGCTCCTCCGATTGATGCATGCGGGTGAAGCTGTCGAGCAGGGCGTTATGAAAACGGTTCGCCTGGTGGTGGGAGTCGAGAAAGAAGCAGTGCTCCTTCACGCCCGGGGTGCCAAAATCGTTGCTGACGCTGCCAACCGCTAGCACTAAGGTGTCGTACTCTAGTTCTCTGGCGGGCAGTAGCGCTTCGCTCTTATCGTTGCTGATGGCGCCGAGCTGTAATCGTTTGCCCTTAAGGTCCAGCCCAGTGAGTTCCCCCAATTGAAACTGGTAGCCATGTTTCACCGCATGGGCGGAGTAGACCACGCCGTCGAGGTCGGCATCGAGGGAGCCGGTGGCCACCTCATGGAGCAAGGGCTTCCAGATATGAGTGCGGTTTTTGTCTATCAGTAGGATCTCTGCCCGCTGCTTCTTGCCTAACTTGTGTCCCAGTTGGGTGGCTAGGCCGAGTCCGCCGGCACCGCCGCCCACTATCACGATTCTTGGGATCTTTGCACTCATCGACAACTCCTTCTATTGGGGGCGCGGCGCTCGGCGTCGCTTGCGCGTCTGTATCAGTCCGGCGCAGATGATCAGGCCGCAGCCCATTAATTGCATCGGGGTGAGGTGCTCGGCAAACAGGCTCCAGCCGAGGATCACCACGGTCACAGGTTCGATATAGGCCAAGGTGCCGAAAGTGGCCGCGGGCAACACCCGTAGCGCCTTGACCGCGAATAAGATCGCCAGAAAGCCCGGAAATACGCCGATCAGCGCCAGCCAGAACCACTGGGTCAAACTTGGCATCACGGCTTGATGCAGGGCGAAGGGCAGCAAGCAGAGGGCGCCGAAACTCAGTTGGATAAGCGTGCTCTGATAGGGGCTGGCACTTGCGGGGCGGCGATTGATTAACATGAAACCGCTGTAGCTCAATAGCGCCAGCAGGGCAAAGCCATAGCCCTTGAGTTCGGCCGTGCTGCCCGTGAGGCTCTCAAGGCTGGGCAATATGGCTACGACGCCAATAAGGGCGATGCCTATGGCCAGCAGGTCCTGGCGCGTCAGCCGCTCATGGAAGAGGAAGTGAGCGCCAATGGCGCTGACCAAGGGGGCGAGATAGATCAGCATCACCGCATTGGCCATGTTGATGTAACCTATTGATTGCACGTAAAACACCATGAAACCGGCTAGCATAGCGCCATTAAACAGATGGCGTTTCCCCGGACGATGCAGGATCTGTCTGGCCTTGCCTGTGGCAAGCATGTAGGCGATGAGACAGGCGGCGCCGATCAGCAGGCGATAGAAGGTGATGATGCTGGCTTCAAGGTTGGCGGTGCGCGCCAGTGCGCCGATTGTGCCCATTAAAATGGCCGAGCCTAGGGCCATCATCACGGCCTGGGAGGATAAATGCGATGGCGATTGTGACAGAGGTTGGGACTGTGCTCTTGATTGACTCATTACGTCATTAGCCTACATCTGAGTGCGACTCTAGATCCTTGGGTTGAGTGTCTGTGCTAGCTTTCTGTATTTGATTTTGTATTAGGTCATTAGCTTGCGTGCTGGCTTGAGCACCGACTTAAGCGCCAAAATAAGCTAAGAAGCCGATAAGCGTGAGCCTATCCTATCGGGTTTATCTCAAAGAGAAAACGGATTTTTTGCCCTGGCGTCGATATCAACTCAAGGGGCTATAGGGCCAAAGGGCAAGTGACGTCTAGTCGCTAAAATAGCTTGGTTTACAGCTTTGATGCGGGCAATTAAGGCTATACCTAAGCGGGTTTTACGTTATAATCGGCGCCATTCATCCTATGGTTTTGGCGATAAGGCGTTAGTGCAGTTCGATTAGCCGCGCAATGCCATGATATCGCGACAGATTTGGTTCGTTTTTGCATGCCGGAAAATAAAGATTTCTCAGCCCCATTAAGTTTACTCGCCCTGGACACCTGCACCGAGTTTTGTTCGGTCGCCCTGCAATATCAGGGACAGGTGTTTGCCCGTGAGGCCGATGCGCCGCGGGAACACAGCCAACGCCTGCTACCCATGGTGCAGGAAGTACTGCAAGAGGCGGGAATCGCGCTGAGTCAGGTGGATGTGATCGCCTATGGCCGTGGGCCAGGCAGCTTCACCGGGATCCGCATCTGCACCTCTATGACCCAGGGGCTGGCCTTAGGCCAAGATCTTCCCGTGGTAGGGATCTCAACCCTGGCGGCCATGGCCCAGGCGGCTATCGAGATAAAGGGCGCGACTCAAGTAGCGACCGCCATCGATGCGCGCATGGGCGAGATCTACTACGGCGAGTACCTGTCTGTAGATGGCTTGGCGAGCCTGGTCGGTGAAGAGCAAGTCTGCGCGCCCGAGCAGAAGCTGAGCGAGCTGGGGGCCAATGCACAGGCTGTTAGCGGATTAGACTTTAGTGCGCCGATCGCTGCATGCGGCACAGGGTTTGATGCCTACCCGGCGCTGGTGACTGAGGCGATGACTCTGGTCGAGGAAGCCAAATTCCCATTGGCGCGCCACATGCTGCCGCTGGCAGAAGCCGCGGTGAATGCGGGGCAGGCGACCGATGTGGATCAGCTAAAGCCTGTGTATCTGCGTGATACCGTGACCTGGAAAAAACTGCCCGGTCGCGAGTAATTTAGTGTAGGCTTGAAGCATTATCGCGTAACCAGACTGTCAGGAGAGAAGGGGGAATAACTAGCATGCAAGTTTCGTCATCTAACCTGATGCCCGGGCTCTCCTCTGGCGCCTCTGCCATTAGCGATGCTATCGCCCCACAGCAGGCTCTGCGGACCAATGTTATCGATGTAACGCCAGTGGGGCCGGCCGTGCCCGCAAGGGATAATGTCGATCTCGCTAGTATCGATACTAATGCAACTAGTGATGCCACTGGCGACGCCACTCAGTTGGTCGAGCGCAAGCAGGAGTCCCTCGAAGAGCGGCTCAGCGCCAAGCTTGAATACGATCAACAAACTGGCGGCAGTCGTGGCGCCATAGGCCAATATCTGCTGCACCAACACGCCGCCCAGCGCGATGCCATCTCTCAGATGGTGGGCATAGACACCTATGTCTAGGTTGATGTTTAGCTAGGTTCATGTTTAGTCTCGTAAACAGGGATATGTTTAGTCTTCAATAAAGGAAGATGTTTCGGCGTAGCGCCAGCGTGTCTAAATTGCCGGCCATTAAGGCATCAACAACCTATAGGACGGGTTCTTCAGTATGGCTTTTTCTATCGATTCTCCCTCTTCTCGCGCCGGTATGCCGACTCGCAGTCTCTTCATGGTCGAGATGCTGCTGGCTTTAGTCGTCACCCGCATTCCCTACCTGAGTGTTCCCTTTAAGTGGCTGGAGAGTTATTTTCACGAGGCATCTCACGCCCTGGCGACCCTGTTTAGCGGCGGAATCGTCAGTCATATCGAACTTTATCCCAATGGCGCCGGTCTGTGCGTGAGCCAGGGGGGCTGGCCCGTGTTGATAGGCTTTGCCGGTTATTTCGGCGCCGCGCTCTGGGGGCTACTCATCTTTCATCTGGCGACCTGGGCCAGGGGGATCCGCGTGAGTTTTAGCTGTCTCGGGCTGGTGGTATTGCTGAGTATCGTGCTCTGGGGGCGGGGTCTGCTCACCGTCGCTATCTTGCTGATGCTCGCCTTGCTGTTTCTGCTGCCGTTAAAACTCAGTCATAGTCCACTGCTGACCTTTGCCCTCAGGGTGATGGCGCTGATGGTGATGTTGAACGCGCTCGCCAGCCCCACAGTGCTGCTTGGCATGCCGGGGCGCGGCGATGCGGCCATGCTGGCGGAGCAGACCTGGATCCCGGCCTGGATCTGGGTAGGCATCTGGCTGCTCACCAGTTTAACCATGCTCTGGCTCTGTTGGCGCCGGGTAGATAGCGCCAATCAGCTGAGCACGCAAAAAGTGTAACCGACTGTATATCTAGTTTAATTTTCGTTATTAGCCTGATAGCTTAGGTGTTTTAGCCTTATCTAATATCTAGGGAGACAATATGAAGAGTTTAACCTTAGCGGCTTCACTGGCATTAGCCATAGGCGTGGCGGCGCCTAGTCTGGTCAGCCCAAACTATGCCCTGGCTAACGAGACCCATCTGGTCAATCAGCAGGTCACAGATGCGCTCACCAATCCACTGAGACAAGCGGCAAATATCGAGCGTGATCAGTATCGTCACCCGGGGGAGACACTGAGCTTCTTCGGCGTTAAGCCAAGCGATACCCTGGTGGAACTCTGGCCAGGCGGTGGCTGGTACGCCGAGATCCTCGCCCCATACTTGGCAAAAGAGGGTCACTATATCGCCGCGAATTTCGATGCCAATCCGCCAGAGGGCCTAGAGGTACCCGGCTATCGTATCCGCCTGGGTAAGGCGCTGGATAAGTGGCTCAAGGATCATGGCGATACCTTAGGCCAGGCGTCGAGTATCAGTTTCGACCCTCCAAGGCTTATAGAGCTTGGCGCACCTAACAGCGCAGATGTGGTGCTGACCTTCAGAAATCTGCACAACTGGGCCAAGTCCGGAGTATTGGAGCAGGTGTTCGACTCGGTCTATAAGGTGTTAAAGCCTGGTGGTACCTTTGGCGTGGTGGAGCACAGGGCAAACCCTGGCATGGATCTGAGCACAGGCTACATGGTGCAGGATGAGATGATCGCGCTGGCAGAGAAAGTCGGCTTTACCCTGGTGGCCAGCAGTGAGGTCAATGCCAACCCTAAGGACAGCAAAGATCATCCTAAGGGTGTCTGGACCCTGCCGCCGAGCCTGCGTCTGGGCGATCAGGATAAAGCCAAGTATCTTGCCATCGGCGAGAGCGACCGCATGACGCTTAAATTTGTGAAGAAGTCTTAACCATGAGCGATCCGCTAGCCCCTCTGTGTCAGCCCTCAAGTGATGGCAATGAAGTGATGCTATCACTGCCCCATATTCGTCTCTCTGGTCGGCTGTGGGGGGAGGCGGATAAGCCTCTGCTATTGGCGCTGCACGGTTGGTTGGATAATGCCAACAGCTTTGCGCCCCTGGCGGAGCATTTAAGCGAGTATCGCCTGCTGGCAATCGATTGGCCGGGCCACGGCGCGTCACAGCACAGGCCCGGCGGTTATCCGCTGCACTGGATAGACTACCTCTATGATCTCGAGCTGCTTATCGATGCCATAGTGCGTCATCAGCCCCTGCATGGTGTGATAGGTCACTCGCTGGGCGGCATAGTGGCCTCGGCCTACAGCGCCGCCTTTGCCGAGAAGGCCAAGCATTGGATCGTTATCGAGGCGCTCGCGCCCCTGTTTGAGGCGCCCGCTAAGAGCAAGCTAAGACTCAGGCGCAGCTTCGATGCCCATCAGCGGGCCGCTATGAGTCAGCTTGCACCTAAGCCTGTGATGCTGGATGCCGCCGTCAGGGCAAGGCATAAACTCACCGGGCTAGATATGCCTTGGTGTAGGCTAATCCTCGAGCGCAACCTGCAGCTAACAGACGGTCACTACTACTGGCGTAGCGATCCCAGACTCAAACTAGACTCCCCCATGAGGCTCGATTTTGACCATGTCAGCGGCCTGATGCAGGGCCACGCTGGCAAGGTGCTGGTCATTAGAGGCAAAGAGGGTTATCCCCTGATGGGCTATCACCAGACAGAAAAGGTGTCTGAAGCCCATGATACCGCTGGCGAAGATCTATGCGAAACCGCCGCTTCTTGGTATCAAGATCTCACCCAGGTGACCCTCGAAGGTGACCATCATCTCCATATGGGCAATAGCCTGGAGGTGGCTGCGGCAATTAAGGCATTTTTAGCGTGACAGCCCCTCGGGGAGGAATGGTAAAATTACACTAGGATTTTTACTCTAATTGTGTGATGATGTTCAAAATTAAAACGCCCGTATGATTTTTCGGGTGTTACCTACAATATTTATAAGTCAGTGTTTAGTTTCTGTTTTTGAAACCTTAAGTGAATGGCCTCATTCACCTAACTCTGCCTGGGGATTTAGGAGAGACTCGTGGAACAGCTTTGGACGAAAAATTTACCCCATGATGTGCCCGCTATTATCGATGCAAAGCAATACAGCTCGCTGATCGACCTGTTTGAAAGCTCGGTAGCCAAGTATGCCGATCAGCCCGCCTTTGTGAACATGGGCGCGACGCTGACCTATCGAAAACTCGAAGAGCGCAGCCGTGCCTTTGCGGCTTATCTGCAAAACGAACTCAAGCTGCAGAAGGGCGATCGCGTGGCGATCATGATGCCTAACCTGCTGCAGTACCCCATCGCCCTGTTTGGCATATTGCGTGCCGGTATGGTGGTGGTCAACGTGAACCCTCTGTATACCCCAAGAGAGTTGAAGCATCAGCTCAACGACTCGGGTGCCAAGGCGATCGTCGTGGTATCTAACTTTGCCAACACCCTGGAGCAGGTGGTGGAGCAGACGCCGGTGAAGAGCGTGATCCTCACAGGTCTTGGCGACTTGCTCAGCGCGCCTAAGCGCACCCTAGTGAACTTTGTAGTCAAGTACATCAAGAAGATGGTGCCTAAGTATCATCTGCCACATGCCATCTCTATGCGTCAGTCGCTCTCTAAGGGACGCCGCCTGCAGTATGTGAAGCCGACTATCAAGGGGGACGATATCGCCTTCTTGCAATACACCGGCGGCACCACAGGTGTATCTAAGGGCGCTATGTTGACCCATGGCAATATCGTCAGCAACCTGCTGCAGGCCGACGCGGCCTATTCGCCGCTGCTCGCCGATGGTAAGGAGTTTGTGGTTACCGCACTGCCCCTGTATCACATCTTCGCCCTGACGGTGAACTGCCTCTTGTTCCTCCATAAAGGCGCGAACAACCTGCTGATCACTAACCCAAGGGATATCCCGGCATTCGTGTCTGAGTTGAAGAAGCATCCATTCACGGCGCTCACCGGGGTGAACACCCTGTTTAATGCTCTGGTTAGCTCAGAAGAGTTTAAGACCTTGGATTTCTCCAACCTTAAGCTCTCTATCGGTGGCGGTATGGCGGTGCAGCGCGCCGTGGCCGATAAGTGGCAGGGGATCACCAAGACGCGTCTACTGGAAGGTTACGGTCTGACCGAGGCCTCGCCGCTGCTGACCTGCTGCCCCTATAACCTGGAGGGCTACAACGGCTCTATCGGCTTCCCGGTTGCCAATACCGACATGCAGGTGCGTGACGAGGAGGGCAATGTGCTGCCTCAGGGCGAGACCGGCGAGCTGTTTGCCAAGGGCCCTCAGGTGATGAAAGGCTACTGGCAGCGCCCCGAAGAGACGGCCAAGGTGATCGATAAGGATGGCTACCTGGCCACCGGCGATATCGGTTACATGGATGAGCAAGGCTTCTTCTTTATCGTGGATCGCAAGAAGGATATGATCTTGGTTTCTGGCTTTAACGTCTTCCCCAACGAGGTGGAAGAGGTGGTTGCCCTGCATCCTAAGGTGCTGGAAGTCGCCGCCGTCGGCGTTCCCCATGAGGTGAGCGGCGAGCTGGTGAAGGTATTTGTGGTACCAAAAGACAAATCTTTGACCGAAGAGCAGGTGATCAAGCACTGTCGTCATCATTTGACGGGATATAAAATTCCTAAGCTGGTAGAATTCAGGGATGAGCTACCTAAGAGCAACGTGGGCAAGATCTTACGCCGCGAGTTGCGTGACGAAGCCAAATCGGCCTAGTTATATAGGAAACCACCCGTTGTAGGTGACTCAAAGCCGGCATTATGCCGGCTTTTGTGTTCACCGAGCCATAGCATTTGGAGATGAGATTTGACCTTTCAATATGTAGAGGATGATGCCAGCCTAACAGAGTTGGTGGACAAGTATCGTCAGGCTAAGGTCCTGATGTTGGATACTGAATTCGTTCGCACCCGCACCTATTACGCCAAGCTGGGACTGATCCAGGTCTATGACGGCGAGACCCTGGCGCTGATCGATCCTGTTGCGGTAAGCGATCTCTCTGCATTTTGGGCCCTGCTGGAGCGCGACGATATGATAAGCGTGCTGCACTCTTGCAGCGAAGATCTCGAAGTCTTGGCTCGCTACGGTCGCTGTCAGCCTAAGGTGCTGTTCGACAGCCAGATCGCCGCCGCCTTCTGTGGTTGGGGTCATGGCATGGGCTACGCCAAGCTGGTGGAGCACTGCCTGGGCGTGCAGCTGGATAAGGGCGAGTCGCGCACCGACTGGATGAAACGTCCGCTCAGCGATGCCCAGCTGCAGTATGCGGCCAACGATGTGGATTATCTCTATCGGCTCTATCCTCAGCTGCTAGAAAAGCTGCAAGAGTCTGGCAGAATGCCTTGGCTGCTCGAAGAGGGTGAGCGCATGACCCAGGGGCGTCTGGAGAGCCCGGATGGGGACACCGCCTACCTCAAGGTGAAGAACGCCTTCCAGCTAAGCCCTAAGCAGCTGGCCTATCTGAAGGTGCTGGCCAAGTGGCGGTTGCAAAAGGCGCTGGACAGAGACTTAGCCCTGGGCTTCGTCATCAAAGATCACGCGCTGCTGGCGCTGGCCAAGAAGCAGCCTAAGAGTACGGGTGAGATCTTCAGGATGACAGAGCTGACCGAGCAGGAGAAGCGCCTGCATGCCAAGGCGATCATCGCCGAGATGGCCAAGGCGGATCTGGATAACCTGCCCGAGGCTATCGATGTGATCGCCCTGAAACCCGGCTATAAGTCGGCCTTTAAGGCGATCAAACAGGCGCTAACCCAGGTGGCGGAAACCCATCAGGTGCCGATGGAGCTGCTGGGCTCTAAGCGTCATATTCATGAGTACCTTCAATGGCGCTGGAACGATGGCCAGGGCGAGATGCCCTTGGTGTTACAGGGCTGGCGCGGTGAGCTGAGTAAGGACGCCTTGGCCGAGATAAGCTGCTAAGGCAGGATTATCCAACTTGCTAAACGCCAAACGGCGCCCATGAAAAAGCCCTCAATTGAGGGCTTTTCTGTATGCATATTCTGCCTATTGAATAAGACCTGCTAGTCGCCTATGGCTTTTCCGGCAGGGTTACGTTCAGTTCCAGTACCGACAGGTTGTCGTCGTTCTGATCCAGCTGCACCGATACCTGATCGCTGTCTATCTGCACATACTTGCGGATCACCTCGATGATCTCCTGCTTCATCGCCGGAAAGTAGTCTGGCGCATCACGCTCGCCGCGCTGATGGGCGACGATGATCTGCAATCTCTCCTTGGCGGTGGTTGCGGTCGTAGGCTCTTTTTTCGCTCTGAAGTAATCGAGTAAAGACATAATTAGCTACCAAATATCCTTTTCAAGAATCCTTTTTTCTCTTCGGTGACGAAACGCATCTCTACGTCTTCACCCGTTAGTCGTGCCACGGCGTCGCTGTAGGCCTTACCGGCATCGCTCTCTTGGTCGATGATCACAGGTACGCCCGAGTTAGAGGCCTTGAGTACGGCTTGCGACTCGGGTATCACCCCAAGTAGCGGAATGGCCAAGATCTCTTCTACGTCGGCCACGCTCAGCATCTCGCCGGTGGCGACGCGGGTAGGGGAGTAACGTGTCAGTAGCAGCAGCTCCTTGACCGGCTCAAGCCCCTCTTCGGCGCGTTTAGACTTGCTCTGCAACATGCCCAGGATACGGTCCGAGTCACGCACCGAGCTAACCTCAGGGTTGGTGGTGACGATCGCCGTGTCGGCAAAATAGAGCGCCATCATGGCGCCGGTTTCGATGCCCGCGGGTGAGTCGCAGATGATGTATTCGAACTCTTGCTTAAGCTCGTCCAGTACGCGGCCGACCCCTTCTTTGGTCAGGGCGTCTTTATCACGGGTCTGAGAGGCGGGCAGCACGAACAGGTTACTGGTGCGCTTGTCTTTGATCAGCGCCTGATTCAGGTTGGCTTCGCCGTTGATCACATTGACGAAGTCGTACACCACGCGGCGCTCACACCCCATGATGAGGTCCAGGTTACGCAGGCCGATATCGAAATCGACCACCACGGTTTTATGTCCT
Source organism: Shewanella loihica PV-4 (assembly GCF_000016065.1). Taxonomy (NCBI): domain Bacteria; kingdom Pseudomonadati; phylum Pseudomonadota; class Gammaproteobacteria; order Alteromonadales; family Shewanellaceae; genus Shewanella; species Shewanella loihica. Next base: position 2,544,447 of record NC_009092.1, on the reverse strand, counting down.
TTCAATGCCAGGCCGGTGGCAATGGCCGCACTCGAAGTGGTCTTGCCCACTCCACCCTTACCTGAGGTGACAACAATAATTTGTGCCATGTTTGTTTCTGTCCTTTTCAATTTCTATAGCGATAGTGCTTCGACGGTAAGGCTGTCGCCGTCTAGCCTGATGCAACCGCTCTTGATCGAGGCATGTGCCTGTAGATTCTCGGTTAACCAATATTGCCCGGCGATGGAGACCAGCTCGGCATCGATATTCTGGGCGATGATCACGGCATTCTTGTCGCCATTGGCACCCGCCATGGCCTTGCCTCTAAGACTACCGTATATGTGTATGCTGCCATCTGCAATCACTTCTGCGCCATTACCCACGGCGCCTATGATGATGAGATCGCCATTTTGCGCGTAAATCTGCTGCCCCGAGCGAATGTTCTGCTTCACTATCTTGGTGGTTTTCGGCAGCTGCGGCTGGGTCTGACTCTGTTTACCAGACTTGATCAGCGCAAGCCCCAAGGCCTTGGCCTGATTAGCGATAGCACTCGGCGCACCAGTGATCCCCACAATCACCAACTGCCTGGAGATCAAGAGATCTTTGAGGCCGGCGAGGTTGTAATCGGGGTCTGAGATGGCGCTGAGGTTAACCACCAGGGGCGCACCAAGAAAAAACTGCGGCGCGATGGCCAGTTTATCGTCGAGTTCGCGGGCGACCCCGTCGAGATCTGCATCGTTAATGTGCAGCACTGAAAGCGTAAATGAAGAGCCTTTTAATTCGAGGCTAGGTTTCTGCATTCCTAAACTTGCTCTTGATAAAATTAACCGGCCTGGGCCGGTTAGATATTATTATAATCCTTGCGCTCCATGTTATAGTGTGCGCAATTTGCTGGCAAGTTGAATAAACTGGAAATTTCACCCTATATGATCTGTGCTGTATATAAGAGTCGCTTAAAACCCGATAGCTATCTTTTTGTGGAGAAACGCAACGATTTCGAGCGTGTACCCGAGCCTCTGATGAAGATGTTTGGCACGCCAGAACTGGTGATGTTGCTGCCGCTAAACAAACGTGAACAGTTAGCCCTTGCCGATATCGAAAAAGTAAAAGTTGAACTAGCCGAGAAGGGGTATTATCTTCAATTACCACCACCGCCGGTTAACCTACTCGAAGAGTACAAGAAAGAGATAGGTTATAGCAGAGATTAGGGTCTGTTGACCTTTCCTGTTTGTTTTTGCAGCATTATGAAGGGGATTTATACAAGGCAGAGCTCGTGTGGTGTAGTTATTCTACACAAACGGGCGATAACGCAGTAGAAATTGTCTTCAAAAGCTGCCCGGAGGGTTCTTCTAAACGCGTCCTGCTCATTGTTGTGCGCAATTTACATAGCTGACTATGCTTTACTTGCTTACGCCGCGAGCAAAACGCGTTTAGACTGAACAAAAATTAAACCTGAAAGATAAACAGACCCTTGTCACCGATAGGAAAGTGCATGTTTTTGAAGAATGTTTTGCTAAGTGCTCTACTTGCAAATGGCTTGCTTTTGACCAGCCCCTTGCAAGCCCAAGAGTCAGCGCTCAGTTACGATCAATATCTCTCTGAGTTAAAGCAGCAAGCAGTCGAGCAGGGGATCGCCCAAGGCACCATAGACGCGGTTTTCGATCAGATAAAGCTGTTCAAGAAGGCGATGGTTAACGAACCCGCCGCCAATGGCCCGCAAAATGGCCCACAAAATCTGGATACCTATCTCCCAGAGCGGGTCAGCGAAGCCTTGGTTGAGCAGGCGAGAGGCCTGTATCGCGATAACAAGGCGCTTTTCGATCGTCTAGGTAAGGAATATGGCGTCCAGCCAAGGTTTATACTGGCCTACTGGGGCATAGCCTCGGCCTTCGATGCCAGCGACTATCCGGCGCTGACGGTGATCGCCTCCAACGCCTATCATAGCGATGGCCAGGATGCGGCGTTTCTCGCGGCGCTCAAGCTGATGGAGCGTGACCAACTTAGCTTCGACAGCCTCAAGAGCGATGCCTCCGGCCTGATGGGCTACCCCCACTTTACCCCCAAGCAACTGGCCAAATACGGCAAAGATGGTAATGGCGACGGTAAGGTGGATATCTGGCAGAACCTCGCCGATGCCTTCGCCACCACGGCAAATTATCTTAAGCAGCTCGGCTGGGATTATGATGGCACCTGGGGACGCCAGGTGAAATCCCCTAGCGAACTGCCCAAGGATCTGGTGGGGCTAGAGGTACACAAAGGCTTTGACCAGTGGCAGGCGCTTGGCGTAAGGCGCTTCAATGGCAGCGACCTGCCATCACGCAAAGACATGCAGGTGTCGCTGATAAGGCCCGATGGCAAAGGCGGTCGCAGCTATCTGGTGTATGACAACTACCGAGTACTGCGACAGACCCAGGCGTCGGATCATCTGACCCTGGCTGTGACCTACCTGTCAGAAAGAATTAAGTATCCTGAGATAAAATAGGCTACTCGAGACGCCGAGCCGGTTTAAGCTGGCTTGGCGCCTAAGCACTCCGCCAACTCTTGAGCATTGAAATATATGGCGTTTAAAGAGTTGGCCCTTGAAAGAATTGTAAAGATGTCGTTTTGGAAAGAGAAAACCCTCGCAGAGTTGAGTGCCCAGGAATGGGAATCGCTGTGCGATGGCTGTGGTAAGTGTTGCCTCAACAAGATCATCGACGATGAAACCGATGAGCTCTACTACACCAACGCCGCCTGTAAGCTGCTCGATGCAAAGGCGTGTAATTGCATGCACTATGAGCAGCGTTTTACCTTCGTTCCCAGCTGCACTAAGGTGACGGTAGATAACATCGCCGAGCTCACCTGGCTGCCAGACAGCTGCGCCTACCGCCGCCTGTATCAGGGCCGGGACCTTCCCAGTTGGCATCCGCTGTTAACCGGCGACAAGACCAAGATGCATGAGCTGGGGATGTCGACCCGCAACAAGATAGTGAATGAGAACAAGGTGAGGTACCTTGAGGACCATATTGTTTTGTGGCCGCTGAAGGATTGTGACTAGTTCTTCACTCAACTAGTGAAAAGTGGTTTTAGTCTTTTTGATTTCAATCACTTTGCAGTAGCGTTAGTCATCAATGTTACTTATTGCCTGCGGCAGGCTCTTCGTGCAGGTGCTGCTGCGGCACGCTGTAAACCCCTCCCTGGGCGCTCTACGACAGCATCCCTGCTGTCGAAGGCCTCAGCCGCACCTGCACCAAGTTAATTGTCTCTTCGATTTAACCTTTCTGGTATCGGATGATGTTTGGGTTGGAGCGTCTATCAGTTTGGGTATTTGATGGGATTATGAAGGTCATACCTTCATGGCAACCTAACGCCTGCCCGGCGAGGGTTGTGCAAGCACTCTTTTGGCACGCCGCAAGCACGTCCGTGTGGGCTCTGCGAGATCATCTGACCTACATGGATGTAGGGAATGCCGAAAAATGTAGGGAACATTTTCGGCCCTGTCACCGAAGGCCACAGCCGTATCTACACTGGTTGTCTAACACTTCTTCGATTTAGCGTCATTGGGTGCCCAATGGGGCGGAACATTTGGCCACATTTGTATTTACAGAAGATTTGAAGGTCGCATCTTCATTGCAATCTATCACCTGCGGTGGGCTTATGTGCAGATACATCTGCTACACGCCGTAAATCCATCCTTGGAGGCTCGACGATGGCATCCCTGCCATCGACGTCCGCAGATGCATCTACACTCGATATTTAACGTTTCTTCGATTTGGCTTTGTCTGTTACTCATTGATACAAGCTATTATTCCTAAAGAAAAATTTCACGAAAGTGTGAAATGAGATGTTGAATCTCAGCTACAAAACAGATTAAAGTATCACCAATCAAGGACAGAGCTAGGCCAACTCGAATCAAACATCGATCACGCCATTCAGGGAATGAAAAAGCCAACCAATATGTGCCAATCAAATCCCTTAAAAAGTTAACTCTGCCCCCATTTATTTCTAATAGAAAGCGGTAAAGGTCTCGTCTTTTTTTATATGTTAGGTCCCACTTTGTTTTAAGGTGAGTTACTTTATTTCTGATAATTTGATGCTGTTTTTGCTGTAAGTTTCATGTATTTAAAATAATTTAGGTGCGTGAGGTGATAGTTATTACATATTCGGCATTCTCGTTAGTAAGCGTTATAGATTTTAAAGGAGATGGAATTTGATTCCAAAGTTTGAAGAGTCAGGAGTGCTTCCTCCTTTTGTTGGTGATGGTCCAACAAAACCAGCAAATCAAGCTCCTTACAAAGTTTCTTTGGAAGCTTTTGTTGAGCACTTTGCTACAAGTAAGGAAAGAACTGAAATTCTTTTAGGCTTTCTTCGATACCGTTCAAAGTTAAAAAGCTTAGGCGTTACAAATGGCTTTCAATGGCTTGATGGAAGCTTTGTAGAGAATGTGGAGAAAACGAGAGGCAGAGCACCAAATGATATTGATTTGGTAACGTTCGCCCATAGACCTAAAGGCTTCAGTCTTGAGGACTGGAAGGGTTTTGTGCAAAGCAATTTAGATTTATTCTCCCCTGAAATGGCAAAAGCGTCTTACAAGTGTGATGCTTACTTTGCTGACTTAGATTTGCCTTCCAAAGCCATTGTATCTCATACAAAATATTGGTTCGGTCTATTTTCACATCAACGAGAAACTAGTTTGTGGAAAGGAATGCTAGAAGTAGATCTTTCCTATAATGAAACAGAGGTTCTTCAAAAGTTGGTAAGTGGAGGTTACGATGCCTCGTAAATTGAAATTGAATAGCTTAACGTCCGACAAATACGCGGTAGAACAACTCCTATCTGAAGCTATTGAGTATGGAGATGTCGTCGGAGAGTTACAATATCGAGAAAAGTTAGAAAAACTAAATTCAGAAATTTTACTGCTTAAAAATGCTAACGAAACCCATGCCAGTGTTGCATTATTTTTTGGTGGTGAACCTGTACTAGGCTCTCAAGGTATACTTGCTAGTTTTGCTGGTAATGTATTAGATAATTTTCAAGAATTAATCAATAAGGCGTTTGCAAGTAAAGAAAATGGCAGTCTTGGTGAGCGTGGAAAAATTCCACTAAAAGCTAACTCAAACCTCATGGTCACGCAGGTAGCTAAAGGATCATTTGGCTTTATTCTTGATGAGATTTCAGATCAACTAGAAATTACAGAAACAGCGCTAAAGCATACAGTGGACGATGTTTTAGAGTTAATTGATGCATCAGCTCAACCGAATGAAGAAAAATTTGAGAAATTAATCGAATCTTTAGATAAGCGGGTACTACAGTCACTAAAGGACTTTTTTATTACTCTAGATAAAGCACATTCAACAATGCGCCTAGTTGGTGATGAGCTGGAGTACTGTTTTGATTCAAGCTTCATTCACCGAGCAAGACAAAGAACCGAAGCAACGGAAATCGACGAGGATGAAGAGCTAGTGAGACTAAAGGTGTTAGGTCTGCTTCCTGAACACTGTAAGTTTGAGGCTTCAACTAGCGAAGGGAAAATTATCTATGGATCAACAACTAGATTAGCGGCCGAACAATTTAGTTCAGACCTAATAGGTAAACTAGTCAGTGTTAACTTAATGACCAAGTCTATAAAACCACTTCATCGTCCAGAGAGAGTAGTCTATAAGTTATTAGAATTTATCGATAAAAATTGATAACAATACATTTAACAGCGATTCCCAACACTTGGCATTTTTGTTTCTGCGTTGGGTTTTGTGTTCATCGTGCGATGGGGTAGGCTGGGTGCTAAAGTTGCTTACGCTGAATGTGGCGTTATGGGGTAATCGAGTTATGGAGAAGTCGATGAATATGGAAAAATGGAAGCAAGTACGTGCCAAGGGCAAAGCTAGGTTTATCTGGATGAATGGTTTTTTATTTTGGGGCGTTTCTACTGCAGTGCTATGGTCAACTTTGATGCAGTTGTTTCAGCCACAAGAACCTATTTGGGTTAGACCGCTTGTCGCTATTATTGTTTTTCCAGTTGGCGGTTTAATTTGGAGCAATTGGCTTTGGTACTTCTCAGAGCGCAAGTATCGTAAAAAGGCATAATAAGCCAATTAAAGCTGGAATTATAAATCTTGGCTCAATTTTTGCTTTGCTAAACAGTATAGCCAGGTATTATCAGCCCATTATTGTGGTATTAGCCACTACTTAATTAACTAGAACTAAGGAGGGTTCTAATGAAAAATATTTTTGCTCTATTGTGTTGTATAGTTTTCTATTCTCCTCAGTTAAAAGCTGATGAATCTTGGGATTTCATCCAAATTTCCTGTAATAAAGATTTGTCATACTTTTCTCTTAATACGTTTCAGGTATGGAACCCTAGCTATGAAGGCATGGAAAAGGATTCAAAAATTGTAACGGCACATGAGCTACAAAAAAGTCCTTTTATATGCGATTTAACAAAAGACGTTACTGTTGAAGTAAAAGGCTACTGTAAGTCTGGAGCTGGAGAGTGTGCTCCCGGTTTTGGACCCGCTGCAGAAGGTTTTGCTGTGTTTATAAATGGTAAAATATGGCCTTTAAAGTCTGGATACCCACCCTCAAAGAAAGAATATCTAGGATGGATTGAATACACCCAGTACAGAAATTGGTCTGTATCAAACAACATTGGGCTTACGGTCAAAACATACGATAATGGAAAAGGCTATGTGATTAATGCACGGCATTGCAGAATAGAAGATAAAGTGGCACCAATGTACTCTGATATAGATACCGATAAAATGGAGTATGAAAGTTTAAAGTCGTATTGTGCAAGGTACAGATTTTCATCTTAATGATTTGGTTACAAAACAAGTATTTAAAAGTGAAGCCAACAGGTGGAATTTTTGTCTCCGTGTTAGGGTTTGTGCTTATCGTAGATGACTTAGGCTAGGGGGTATCATTACTCACACTGAATGTGGCGTTTAGCCTATTTATCTTAGTTTTCAAACATAGTAGCCCCTCATTCTTAAGTAGGGGCTTGTACCTCTAATCTCTGTCTTATCTTCTTTTCATTACCAATGCCGCCAAATCGAAGAGACGTTAGACATCCGGTGCAGATACGCCGGTGAGCTTCCGAAACAGGGATGTTTCGGCAGAGCCTAAAGGGATTTATTCACGGCGTCTCACAGGCGTATCTGCACAACCCCCGCCGGGCAGGCGATAGGTTGCAGTGAAGGCATGCTTCAAGACCCCCTTAACAGATGACTTTGTAGGTTGTCGTTATACAGCCGAATCGAAATTCCCAAATCTATATTTGAAAACGAAAGCCTTTGGCTATAACTCAATAGAACGTTTGATAAGCTACTCATCATCAATGCCGCCAAATCGAAGAGACGATAGATACCGGGTGTAGATACGCCGGTGAGCTTCCGAAACAGGGATGTTTCGGCAGAGCCTATAGGGATATGTTCAAACAACATCCCTGTTTAAATGCCAGTTCGGCATCCATGCCTCTCGTTCGTGAGCACGAAGCGGTGCTTCACTCACCGTCTCACAGGTGTATCTGCACAACCCCCGCCGGGCAGGCGTTAGGTTGCAGTGAAGGTACGACTTAAGACGTTCTTGGTAAGTAGCTATGGAGCTTGGCACTACTTAAGCGGATTCAAGGCAGATGAGTTGATATTCGACACGCGTGGCTAGGCGATAGCTAGCCACAAAAAAACGCCCATTAAGGGCGTTTCTTATAAGCGATAACCTAAACGCAATTAGGCTTTCTTAGTCGGCATTAATGCCGGAACAATAAACACCACCAGGGCTATCAGGTAGGTGCTGAAGGCCACCACCATCCACTGTGACATGGTGATGCCAAACATCTCCCAGGGGATGTCGGTGCACATGCCCGTCGGCAGGAAGACAGAAGGGAACCACTCGTGTAGCGGCATCCATTCTGGAAATTCCGGCAGAAAGGAGCAGGTGGAGAAGGGCGATGGGTTGGTCTGCATCTCGACCAGTTCCAGTGCCAGCTTGAGGCCCCAGGCGGCGCTAACGCCCCACAGGAGTACGCCGAGGAAACGCAGCAGGCGGAATTGATGGCCAACCACGCCGATGAGGCCGGCGGTGAGTACGCCGAGTACCGCTAAGCGCTGATAGATACACATGACGCAGGGGTCGAGTTTCATCACGTGTTGAAAGAAGAGGGCACAAGCTTCCAGGCCTACGGCTGTGAGTAGCAGTAGAGTCCAGGCTAAACGAGACTGTGCAAATCGGGTCAGGGCACTCAACGATATTCTCCTATAAAAAAACGCCTCTAACTGCTAGAGGCGTTTTTAAGACTTTACGAAACTAGATAAGTTCAGTCAATCAACAAATTAGTGTCCGGTGACTGCGCCCTTGGCCGCTTCCGCCACCGAGTGGTGGATCAGCATATGGGAATCGTAGAAGTATTGGGTCATCTCGCCCAGGAATCCTGTCTCGATGGCTAGGATGCCCACGATAGACAAGACGATAGTGTAGGGCAGCGCCATCCACACCATGCGACCGTAGGAGAGCCTGATCAATGGGGCAATCGCCGAGGTCAGCAGGAACAGGAAGGCTGCCTGACCGTTAGGGGTTGCCACAGATGGCAGGTTGGTACCCGTGTTGATGGCCACCGCCAGCAGGTCGAACTGATCGCGGGTGATCTGGCCATCTAACAGCGCGGCTTTCACCTCGTTGATATAGACGGTACCCACGAACACGTTATCACTCACCATAGAGAGTAGGCCGTTGGCGATATAGAAGATCACCAGCTGAGTGTTACCCTCGTAGCTCAGTGCCCACTGGATCACAGGGGCGAACAGTTGCTGGTCGATGATCACGCCCACGATGGCGAAGAAGACTGCCAGCAGCGCGGTGAAGGGCAGTGCCTCTTCGAAGGCCTTGCCCAGGGCGTGCTCGTTAGTGACGCCGTTAAAGGCGGTGGTCAGGATGATCACCGACAGACCGATAAGACCCACTGAGGCCAGGTGGAAGGCCAGGCCGACGATCAGCCATACACCCACAAACGCCTGGATAACCAGCTTGATCTTGTCATGCTTGGTGCGGTGCGCATCTTCATAAGAGGCGTAATCGGACAGGATCTTGTGTACCGCCTCTGGTAGCTGTTGGCCATAGCCAAACCACTTAAACTTCTCCACCAGGAAACAGGTGGCGATACCCGAGATGAACACAGGCACTGTGACCGGGCCCATGCGCAGGGCAAACTCACCGAACTGCCAGTTGGCCTGGGCGGCGATGATCAGGTTTTGCGGCTCACCCACCATGGTGCACACACCACCCAATGCGGTACCAATACCGGCATGCATCAGCAGGTTACGCAGGAAGCCACGAAACGCCTCCAGCTCATCTTCACACAGGGAATGCCCTTCACCATGGCTGTCCGAGGTGTGGTCATGATCGTCGGTAAAACTTTTGCCAGAGGCCACCTTGTGGTAGATGGAGTAGAAACCTACGGCCACGGCGATGATAACGGCGATTACCGTCAGCGCATCGAGGAAGGCAGACAGGAAGGCCGAGGCGATACAGAACATCAAGGAGACCACTACCTTAGAGCGGATCTTGGTGATCATCTTGGTGAACACGAACAGCAGCAGCTGTTTCATGAAGTAGATGCCGGCCACCATGAAGATCAATAGCAGTAGTACCTCAAGGTTGGCTTCTATCTCATGTAGCACCTGACTAGGCGAGGTCATGCCTATGATGACGGCTTCGATGGCCAGCAGACCACCGGGTTGTAGGGGATAACATTTCAGCGCCATTGCCAGCGTGAAGATGAACTCGACTACCAGTAACCATCCGGCGACGAATGGGTTGAGGTAGAAGACGATCGGGTTGATCACTAAGAATGATAAAATTGCGATTTTGAACCACTTAGGAGAATTTCCTAAGAAATTGTCAATAAACGCCTGACTCATGGTCACAGGCATGGCATCCTCTCATCTATATAATTATTTTTTGACAGAAAGTTAACGAACTGTCCGCTGTTCAATTCAGTGTATCCTAATGATATGTAGAATTTAATACCTTTATGGTCCCCATTGCCCAAAAACAGACATTAACTGCAATCTATATCACAAGCTTGTTGATGTGGTGTGTATTTTGCTCATTAATGAGATCTGAGTCCTTGATCTTATCCAGTAATGTTACGGATTAGGTTTCCATTTTTTACCGCTCTGGTATGATCAGTTCCCAAGATAACTTTGAATAAATTGGAATAGTGGCCTGATGACAACTGTCCCCCAAGTACCTGTAGCGCCTAAAGACAAAGATATTATTGAAGCGAAAGGTCCTGCGAGCTTTGCCGAAAAGTATATTGTTCGTTCGATTTGGGAGGGAAAGTTTCCACCCGGTTCCATTCTTCCTGCCGAGCGAGAACTGTCTGAACTGATTGGCGTGACACGTACGACGCTGCGTGAAGTGCTGCAGCGCCTCGCCCGTGACGGCTGGTTGACCATTCAACACGGTAAGCCGACACGAGTTAACGATATCTGGGAAACCTCGGGTCTGAACGTGCTGGAAACCATCGCCGATCTTAACCCTGCCGGTGAACCTGTGCTGCTGGAGCAGCTTTTATCTGCCCGCACCAACATCAGTGCCATCTATTTTAAGGGCGCCGTGCGTTACAACCCAGACAAGGTGCTTGAGGCGTTAGCGCCACTGGCCACCCTGAAAGATGATGCCAAGGCTTTTATCGAGTTCGATTACCAACTGCATCACACCCTGGCGTACCATTCCGGTAACCCTCTGTATGTGTTGATCCTCAACGGTTTCAAGGGCCTCTATAGCCGTGTGGGTGAAGAGTACTTTGCCATTGAGAAGGCCCGTGAGCTGGCGCTGGACTTCTATCAGGCGCTCGAAGCCCTGGCCAAAGATCACAACCACAACGACGTGCCTGTATTGATGCGTAGCTACGGCATCAACAGCGGCAAGGTGTGGCAGCGTTACAAGGCGAATCTGATGCAGTCGGCCGAGGCGAGCAAGGCTTAAGCGCCAGCCGCAAAACCCTTTGATAAAAAAGCCGCTCATTGAAGCGGCTTTTTTTATGGCGTCTTTTTATCTGGTAGTTTCTCGCGGCACTAATCGATATCGAAGTTGTAGTAGATATCCAGGGTCTTGGAGATGGTGCCCGAGACGCTCTCCAGATAGAGCTGGGACATCAGGTAGTAGCGCACCGTCATCTCATAGCCTGGGTTGAACACCCCCACACCATATTTGACCATGAGATCTTCGCCGATAAAGCCACTGATGGCGACCTTGCCTTCGTCGTTGGCGTCGAACTGCACGTTGGAGATGCCGAACTTCTCTATGATGCCGGAGGCTGAGCTGCCAAGATTGCTAAAGGCGTTATCCCCCAGCTGATTGCCCAGGGTGAGGGCGGCGCCCATCATCAGGGCATTGTTCTGATCTGAGCTTGAGTTATTCAGCCCTGTGCCCTTGATGATGTAGGAGAGGATCTCCGCCTGCTCCTTGGCGGGATTGGAGAAGAGGGTGACCACAGGTTTTAGCGGCGTGCCGGTAATGCGTACCCCGGCGACCACATCTTCATCCTTGATCTCGCGGATCGCCTCGATATTCAGGTTAGGCACCGCCATGGGGCCGATAAACTGCACTTCGCCCGCCTTGATCGACAGTGTCTGACCCATAAATTTGTAGTTACCGTTAACCACCTTGATGTCGCCATAGAGCAGCGGCGGCTTAAAGGCGGCCTGGCGCAGCTCCAGGGTACCGACTAACATGCCTCTGAGCCCCATGCCGTCTATGGTGAGCTTGTCGCCTACCTTGACCGCTATCTGGCTGGTGACGGCAATGGGATCTTTTACTTGGGCTTGACTGGCCAAACTGTCATTGAACACCACATCGCTGGACTCGGCCACGCCGCCCTCGGGCAGCTGCACGATTTTGATATGGCCAGAGGGCACATCCAGCTTGCCGCGAATATCCAGGTGCTTATCGCTAAAGCTGATGTCGAGATCCGGTGACACATCCAGTATCGCCAGTGGCGGCTGAATGATGGCCAGCTTGTCGCCGCTAAAATTAAGATCGCCCTTGAGGCCCTCTTGCCAGCCAATCACACCATCTACCTTGGCCTTGCCATCGCCCATGGTCCACTGACCCTTCACCTGACCCGTCTGCCCCAGCAGGGTGAGTTTGAGCTTGATGTTATCTAACAGGGTCGGGTTGGCGGCCGCTGCCAGTTGGCCGTCGTTGAGATCTACCGTGCCGCTGAGATCTGGTTCATTCAGCGTACCCCCCAAGATGATGGCGCTTGAGACCTTACCGTCGAGCACCTCAAGCTGAGGCGTAAAGTCGGCCAGGGCATGCAGGTCGATATCTTTAAGATCTATCTTACCGCTCAGCCTGTGCTCTGGGTCGGTACTTATGGTGAGCTGACTGTCTATCTTGGCGAAACGCTCTGATTCCAGCTGAGTGTCGATGGCCAGTTGCAGCTCATCCAGGCGAGCCGTGAGGTTGAGGTAATGGTACTGGGCCTCGATATGACGCTTGGTGGTGGTGAGATCAAACTGTCCCGGCGCCATGGCCAGTGTCAGCTGACCTGTGGGCTTGGCGCCCTTGGCCCATTGCAGCTCGCCATCTAGTTGAGTCGGCCCCCTCCATTTGAGGTTTTCCGGCAGCACGGGTGCCAGCAGGGCGCCGAGATCGCCGGCAAATTGCAATCGGGTATCGCCCTTGTCGCCAAGCTCGGCAGTGTCGGTGAGGCACAGGCTGGCGGCGTCATGGCGCCAACAGAAGGGGGAGATCTCGCCTTTGGCGTGCTTGTTATCCCAATAGAGGTCGAAGGGTTCATCCAGCGCCATGGCGCCGAGGCGAGAATTGAGGCTGATGCGCTTTATCTTGGCGTCGAAGCGCTGGGTTTTCTCGTCGAAGGTAGAGGCGATAGAGGTGTTTAGCTGCAGGTCACCATAGGTCTGCAGGCCCAGTTTCTGTTTGGCGATATCCCCCTTGAAGCCCAAGGTGAGGTCGCTCAGCGCCATGCCTTGCCCCTTGATACCCGAAGATTTTAGCGACAGGGCAAATTGGTGCGCATCCTGGGGGCGGTAGAAGGCGATAAGCTTGGCCTTGTCTACCGTGATATCGGCGTACTTAAACTCTATGGTGTCGGCGTTGATGGCCACTTCCGGGTGCTCGTCATCGCCCGAGACGTTGATCACCGCCTTGATGGCGCCGCTGGCGCTCGGATCCCACAGGCTCAGGGCAGGCACGCTCAGCTGGCCATCCAGCGCCCAGGCATCATCTACCCGTCCAGAGAGGGTGAGCTGCGACTCAAGGGCGTCGAGTTGCAGATGCTCGGCGTTAAGCTGGAACTTATCGTTCAGGGAGATATCCCCCTGAAGTCTCAGGGGATATTGATCCACCTGGCCTTGGAGATCCGCCTGGCTGATGCCTACTGACCACTGCTTGTCGCTGAAGCGTCCCTGACTATGCAGGCTGCCGCTTATCTGAGTTTCGGGCAGGGGCTTGTCTGGCATCACATCCAGCTGGGCAAGATCTAGGTCTTGGGTGTCGGCCTCGAGCTGCCAGCTAATCGCCTCGCCGTAACCCAGCTTGCCCTTAAGATCCAACTTGCCCATCTCGCTGTCGACGGAAAGCGCAGCCACCTCGACGTTTTGGTCTTGATGGGTCAACTGGGTGTTCAGGCTTAACCAGGGATGATAAGGCGTCTTAAGCTCACCCGTCAGTTTGAGACTTTGGGACGCTAGGCTGCCGCTCGATTCAAGGGTCAATGCCTTGGCCTCATATTGCGCCTGGGCAAGTGGCCACATCAGGTGCCGGCTGGAAAGCGTCATCTCGTAGGGCATTGCAGGCGTGCTCAGATTCCCTTTGGCGTCGAGATCCAGCTCGAGGTGACCCTCGCCCTTAAGCTTGACGGCAAGGGCCGAGAAACCGCCGTTGATCTCGGCGTTCAGGCGCTGGTTCTTGAGTTCCGGCAGCTCGCTGATCTTGTTGGCATTAAACTCCGCCTCGAGATGCAGCGCCATGGGATAGTCTTGAGTCAGGCTCATCTCGCCATCGAGGCGCGCCTTACCATAGTCATGACTGAAGGCCAGGCTATCGACGGTGATCTTATAGCCAAGGTAACTGCCGGCCAGATCGATAGCGGCAAATTTGTCTATGCGCTCGCCGAGCCTGAGCTCGCTGTCAACCAGATGCGCGCCATCGACGAAGATGGGCATGGGGATCTCAACCTCGGGCAACTGACTCAAGGGCCAGCTCGCCTGTGCGTCTTGCCGGTCATTTTTTGCCTGGATTGGCTGAGTACCATCTTCGCTCTGCCCAAGGGGAATCGAGACCAATAGTCCGCTGCTGTCGAGCCGATTGACCCTCAGGCCTGTCTCTAACCAGCTGGCCTTGGCCGCGAGCTGCTCGGCATTAAACTGCATCTCATTGACCCGCACCCTAATCTGATTGAGGTCGCTCTGGTTGAGTATGATGCCGATAGGCAGGGTGAGCGGGCCATGCTCGCTTGTTTCGTCAATAGCAGCTTTCTCCTTGAGAGCAGCGTCTGGCGATGATGCGGTGAGCAGGTCTGTATCGATATCGACCCGCACCGCATCGGCGCCCAGCGAGTCGACACACACCTGGCGCTGCAACAGACACAGGGGGCGCCAGTTGAGGCTAAGCCCCTCTGTTTCGACCTCTATGCCCGTCATCTGCCACTTAGCGTGTTCCAGTTGCAGCTGACCATTGAGGGTACCGCCGCCATAGCTCAGGCTTAAGTCCGGCACCAAGAGATCGGCGAGGTTGACCGCGATGCGACTGCCAAAGGGGGTGCCTATCAAGATGGCCAGCAGGATGAGCAGGGCCAGTGGCAGATAGAGCAGCACCCGAACAAGGTTACGCAGCCAGCAGAGCAGGCGGTATAGCAAAGATCTTGGCGGCGCTTCGCCGCCCTGCGCCGATAGCGGCTGTTCCTGGGTCATCTGCCCTTGGTCGATTCCATCTGGCCGCTCTATCATAGCTCGGCCCCCATGGTGATATGGATGCGCCAGCTGCGATCAACTGTCTCTGTTTCCTTCAGGCCGACACCCAGGTCGAGCTTGATGGGGCCGATGGGAGAGATCCAGTGGACACCGCCGCCCACAGAGACGATAGGCTCGAACTGCTGATTGTCGAAGGCGTTACCGGCATCGACGAAGGTGGCAAGGCGCCATGTGGGGGTGAGATAGTACTGATACTCCAGGCTGCCGACCATCAGGTAGCGGCCACCCACCACCATGCGGGCCAGCTGATCTTGGCTGTTGGTATATTCGATATAGGGGCCAAGCTCCTGGTAGCTATAGCCGCGGATGCTCTGATCGCCGCCGGCAAAGTAGCGCAGCGAAGGGGGCACCATGGGCAGATCCTCTTCGCTCACCAGATTGGCGCCCAGATCCAGCCGGGAGACAAACCTGTGCTTGTCAAAGAAGGTGTCTATCCACTTAAACTTGGCCTGTAGCCGGGTCAGACGCAGATCTGAGCCAAGACTCGGGTCGGCATGCTCCAGGCTGTAATACTGGAAGAAGCCCGACTTGGGATCCAGACTCTTATCGCCCCTGTTGGTCTTGGACAGGCTGGTGCCGAGCAGCAAGATGTCGGGATTATATTTGATATCCGACTGGGTATACTCTTCGTTGATGGCATCTAACGAATAGGTAAACAGCCATTGATTATGCAGGCGTTTTTGCCTGACGACACCCACGAGTTTCTTGACCGACTCCAGCTCACCTGTGTTGCGATAGTCGCGCTTATCGGGATCGTAGATCTGGGTCACCCCATATTTGTCCCTCAGCAGGCCGAGACGTAGCTTGAGCTGATCGTCCAGCGGATGGGTGAGGGGAATGGTATAGGTGGTCAGAAACTTAGGCCTGTCCGGCGACCATTCCAGACTGGTCTCCTGGGAGTGGCCATAGCGATTGATCTGCGGCGTGCGCCAGGTGACTCTGACCCTAGGCTCTATGTTGTTGTCGATGGAGTTGCCTATGTCGGCGCCCAGACCCAGCTCGATGGAGTGGCTGGGTTTAGGCGTTACCTCTACCCGAATCGGCACCCTGTCATCCTGCATCTTGTCCAGCTGCGGCAGCACCTTGATATTGGTGAAGTAGCCGGTATCTACCAGCTCACGATTGAGGGCGCCTATCTTACCCGTGCTGTAGTGGGAATCTGGCTCAAAGGGGATCAGCTTGTCGAGAAAGCCGGGCACCAGGTCGTGACCATTGAAGCTGACTTCGCCGATGCGATAGCGCGGGCCCGAGTCGTAGTGCAGGCTGATCTGCGCGCTGTCGAGATCCCGGTTGACCACTATCTTATTGGTCAGATATTTGCCCTCGAAGTAACCTCTGGCCAAGGCGTAGGTGAGTAGCTGCGACTTGATCGCCTCATATTCGCCATGATTGAGCACGTCACCGGGTTTAACCTTTATCTGCCTTAGCCAGGCGTTTATCACCTCATCATCGAGGATCTCACCCGAGAGCTGAATATCTATCCACTGGATCACCGTCGGGGCGCCCGGGGTGACGGTGAGGCGGAGCGTCCAGGGGCCGGATTCCGGGCTCTCCAGCTGCTGGTCTATCTTGCCCTTGTAATAGCCAAGGGAGTGAAGCGCGGCCTCTATGTTCTCTTCGGCGTTGAAGATATAGGCACGGCGCTGCACCTCTGAGCCTGGCAGCGCGCCGAGGTGGGCGGTGATGTTGCGTTTAAGCGACTCATTCGCGCCGTCGACTTCGACCTTTAACCAGTCGTTTGCCCAGACGGGGGAGATACCCATGCTGAAGCTGAGTAGGGCGAGTATCGATAGCCGGGATAAGGTCGCAAAGATCCGCAAGAAAAAGGCTCTATCTAGTTGAAAAGTTTGTTGCTGTTTATTGTCGCAGATTATAGAGGCCAAGCAAGATGGTGATTGTAATTAATGATGAAAATCGGTACAAAGAAGGCAAACAATAACGAGGAAGCCTACCGTGAGAAGCACTATTACCCCCTCCCTACTGGCCGGCCTGATGGGCCTGTTGATCAGCACTAGCACTGTGGCCGAAACTCAGCCATTTTCCATCGCCATCCATGGCGGCGCCGGCACCATCTCTAAGGCCAATCTGACCGAGGCGCAGCAGCAAGCCTATCGCGACAAGTTAAAAGAGGCGGTGGATGCCGGCTATAAGGTGCTGGAGAAGGGGGGCGATAGCCTGACGGCGGTGACCACTGCCATCAATATTCTCGAAGACAGTCCGCTGTTTAATGCCGGTAAAGGCGCGGTTTACACCTATGACGGCACCCATGAGATGGACGCCTCCATCATGGATGGTCGCAACCTCAACGCCGGCGCCGTGGCCGGGGTGAAGCACATTAAGAACCCGATCAACCTGGCGCGTGCCGTGATGGACAAGTCGCCCCATGTGATGCTCTCGGGTCAGGGAGCAGAAGAATTCGCCCTGAGTCAGGACTTTAGCCTGGTTCCTGTGACCTATTTTGATACCGAAAGCCGCTATCAGCAGCTTATCGATGCTAAGGCCAAGCTGAAGGCGGCCGAGAGCAAGGAGGCGGGTAAGCCCGACTATCAGGCCTCGGTTAACTATCTGGATCTGGATTACAAGTTTGGTACCGTGGGCGCCGTGGCGCTGGATAAGCAAGGCAACCTGGCGGCCGGCACCTCGACCGGCGGCATGACGGTCAAGCGTTTCGGCCGTATCGGTGATTCGCCGGTGATCGGCGCCGGCACCTACGCCGAAAATCAGGTATGCGCCGTGTCGGCTACCGGTCATGGCGAGTATTTCATTCGCTACCATGTGGCGGGGGATATCTGCGCCAAGGTGAAATATCAACAAAAATCGATTCTGCAGGCGGCAGATGAGGTGATCAATCAGCGCCTGATCACCGCAGGTGGTACCGGCGGGGTGATTGCCATCGATCAGCGCGGCAACATCGCCACCCCATTTAACACCGAAGGCATGTACCGCGCGACCCGCAAGGGCGGCGAGCCGGCCAAGGTGATGATCTGGCAGGATAACTAAGCACATCCAACAATAAGCTATCCAAAGTATTGGCTTGTTTTGAAGCCGGGCCTGGGCATATAGCCCAGGATCTGGCTTTCGCTTCTATCTCTAATCTCTTATCTCTTATCTTTAAGCTCCTTATCTCGTTCTTCTTCACGTCCGCCTCTAAATCCGCCTACCTCTGTAAGCCTCTATTGAATGATTTCATCGAGGCGCTGATAAGAGAGGATTGTGCTGCAAAATCGCCCCTAATCTGTCAATTGCGCTTCACACCTAATGCATTAACTTTATGTAAAATTTGTAACCTCTTTGTCACTAAGCTGATTTATAGTGTGCGCTGGTCGAAGGATCAGCACCGCAGTAATTTGAGCGATAAGACTCGGATACTGTCTAGCACAGCACTAGTTAAACACTAGGTTAATGGATAATTTTAGGGGTTAATATGTTTACCAAAGCAAGCGCGCTTGCCTTGGCGATAGGTGGTGTCTCCACCTTTGCCCAGGCCGCAGACGATCTGATCATCTCTGAGTATGTAGAAGGCAGCAGCAACAATAAGGCCGTCGAATTCTACAATCCCACCGGCGCCGCCATCGATTTAAGTCAATATCAACTCGAGTTCTACTTTAACGGCAGCACCAGTGCAGGCTCTACCATAGCCCTTACCGGTAGCCTGGCCGCCGGCAAGACCTATGTTCTGGCCGACAACGATGCCGCCGCTGAGATCTTAGCGGTCGCCGACCAGCTAAGCACAGCCAGTTTCTTCAACGGTGACGACACCTTAGTGCTGCGCAAGCAGGGCCAGGTGATCGACAGCCTTGGTCAATTGGGCACAGATCCGGGGTCAGAGTGGGGCAGCGGCGATCTGTCGACCCAGAATAACACCCTGCGCCGGGATCCTAACCAGCTGATCGCCGATACTCAGCTCGACGATGCCGTGACCCTGGCCACCTGGACAGGGCATGCACAGGATGATTTTAGCGATCTCGGCCAGTTTGCCGGTCAGGGACCGACAGACCCAACCGATCCGACGGATCCTACCGAGCCACCGGTGGGCTTGGTTTGTCATGATCCGGCCACCAAGATCTCAGAACTGCAGGGCAGTGGCGATATCAGCCCGCTCAATGGTCAGAGTGTAATGGTCGAGGCGATCGTCACCAGCAACCAGGAAGCTGGGCTCAAGGGTCTGTTCCTGCAGATGGCCGATGCCGAGGCTGACGCTGACATCAACACCTCTGAGGGGGTCTTCGTTTATACCGGTGGTTCGCTGGGTTATCAGGCGGGCGATCGCGTGCGTCTGACCGCCATGGTCAAGGAGTACAACGGCCTGACCGAGCTGACCAATGTGAGCGAGCACGCCTTGTGTGACAGCGCTCAGGCTCTGCCGAGCGCCGCCGAGGTGAGCCTGCCGCTGGCCCAGAGCAGCGACCTCGAAGCAGTCGAAGGCATGCGCGTACACTTTACCCAGAACCTGGTGGTGAACGAGGTCTATAACCTGGGACGCTACGGCGAGATCTTGCTCGGTAGTAAGCGTCACTTCATCGGGACTCAGGTGGCCGAGCCTGGCAGCGAGGCGCTGGCGGTGAGTCAGGCCAACGCCTTAGACTCAGTGCTGCTGGACGATGGGTTAACCTCGCAAAATCCAGATCCTGTGCGTTACCCAGCACCTGGCCTGAGTGCCGACAATACTGTGCGTGTGGGTGACTCGATCACAGAGCTTCACGCCGTGATGCACTATGGCTTTGGCAAGTACCGTCTGATGCCAATTGATACGGTTAACTTCGTGGCGACCAACCCAAGAAGCAGCGAGCCAGCTTTGGCCGCCGGCGGTAACCTCAAGGTCGCCAGCTTCAACGTACTGAACTACTTTAACGGCGATGGCCTGGGCGGAGGCTTCCCGACGGATCGCGGCGCCGACACGCCAAGCGAATTTGCCCGTCAGCGCGCCAAGATCATCAGCGCCATGGTCAGCATAGACGCCGACATCTTCGGCCTGATGGAGATAGAAAACGACGGCTTTGGTACTGAGTCGGCCATCAATGACCTGGTGAGCGGTCTGAACCAGGCGGTGGGCGAGGCAAGATATCAATTTATCTCTGCGCCAACGCCAACCATAGGCACAGACGCCATTACCGTGGGCATGCTGTATCGTAGCGATCGCGTCAGGCCTGTGGGCGCGGCCAAGGTGCTTTCGAGCGCTAACTCGCCGCTGGATGAGCAGGGTGAGGTACTGTTTAACGATGGTAAGAACCGTCCGAGTCTGACCCAGGCCTTCGAGGTCTTGGTTGAAGATCAACAACTTGTGGTGGCGGTGAACCATCTTAAGTCTAAGGGCAGTGACTGCGTCAGCCTGGGTGACCCAGACCTCAACGATGGTCAGGGTAACTGTAACCTAACCCGTACCCGCGCGGCGACCGCCCTGGGGGCTTGGCTGGCCAGCGAGTATGGCGAGCTGCCGACCCTGGTGATTGGTGACATGAACGCCTATGCCAAGGAAGATCCAATCGATGCGCTACGTGGCGCCGGATACCTTGAGCTGTTCGACCATCTGGGCAAGTCGGGTGCATACTCCTATGTCTTCTCCGGTGAAACGGGGCAACTGGATCATGCACTGGCCAATACTCAGTTGGCCGACAGGGTTGTCGATGTGACCGAGTGGCATATCAATACCGACGAGCCAAGACTGCTGGATTACAACGAAGAGTTTAAGTCTGCCGGTCAGATTGAGTCGCTCTACAGCAGCGATGCCTATCGCTCTTCGGACCATGACCCTGTGGTGATCTCTTTGCTGCTCGAGCGTGAGACCATAGCGCCAGTTGCCAGCTTCAGCTATGAGCTGCAGGGCCGCACCCTGAGCCTGGTGAGCAGCGCCACGGACGAAGATGGCGAAATAGTCGATTATCAATGGGATCTTGGCAATGGTGAGACCGCCAGCGGCGAGCAGCTAAGCTATCGCTACGCCAAGGCCGGTGAGTACCCAGTGACCCTGACGGTAACCGACAACGATGGTCTGAGCCATAGCGTGACTCAGGTGGTGAAGGTACAGGTGAAGCAGCAAAAGCCTGTTGCCGTCATCGAGCATCTGGATCTCTGGTTTATGCATCTGTTTGTCTCGCTAAGCTATGACACAGACGGTGAGATAGTGTCGCAGTCGTGGAAGTTTAACAACGGCAGCAAGCAGACGGGTCCTGTGGCAATCAGTTTCGGTCACCGCGCCAGTAAGGTGAAGCTGACCGTTGAGGATAACGACGGCCTCAAGGGTAAGGCTAAGTTAAACTTCTAATGTTTAGCTAATTAGCTTGAAAAGGCCGCCCTAGGGTGGCCTTTTTTATGCTTAATTTATATCAAGTTCTATGTAATCTGATGATTTTAATGGTTAAAAAGCCATTTTGCGCTCAGCTAATAGCTAAAGGTTTCCATTGGGGCTGGGTTAGCTAAAAATGTTCTTAACAATAATCATTTCTATTATCATGACGTTGCCGCAAACCCACGCCAATAAAGGGCTAGCGCCATTTTGGCGCCTCTGGCTTGAGCTACAATTAGGTGCGAATCCTAGGTGAGAGCAAAGTTATGGATAGCTATCAGAGACTTTTAGTGGTTGTAGATGAACACGATTTCAGTTTAAAGGCCGTTTCCCGCGCCGTGTATTTGGCCAGTAAAACCCACGCGGCAATCATAGTGATGATGTTAGAGCACAGCCATTTCGTCAATCGTCTAGTGGACACCTTTGAGGCCGATGGCAACGAGGGGCAGACCCAACCCCTGACCAAGGAGCGTAAGCTGAGCTGCCTAAACGCCTTTATCAGTCAGGCCGCCCAATCGGGGCTCTCTATCTCCAAGGCGTCTATCGCCTGTCATAGCAGCGACGATGTGCTGCAGTTTTGCGACGACTTCAAGGTGGATGCGGTGATCTTAGCCGCCTCGCGCCATAAGCTATGGAACTGGCTGACCATCAAACCGCTGGATGTGCGGCTGATCCGCGAGTCTTCCCGCCCCGTGGTGGTGGTTAAGGATCATCTGTGGCAACCCGGCGGGCACATTCTCTCTCTGGTTGAGCCCTGCGCCGATGATGTGACCCACAGGGCGCTCAATGACGCGGTGCTGCAGACTTCGGAGCATTTCTCTCAGCTGCTGGCGGGGGATTGTCATCTTATCGATTGCTACTATGGCGAGACGCCAAGCATCTCCTTCCATCAGGCGCTGGCCCCTGCCAATGATGAGAACTACCACCTGCAGAAGATGTCTAGTTATTCCAGCCGCTATCACCTGCAGCCAAAGGGGGCGGCGGTGAGTAATCATCACCTTCATCTGGCCAAGTCACTGCCGGAAGATGCTATCGAGTCCTTAGCCAAGGAGGTGGATTCTGAGCTGGTGATCGTCGGCGATACCGGCAATGGCAGCATGTTTTCTAACATGTGCGGCCATGTGGGCGAGCAGGTGATCGACAGGATCCAGTGCGATCTCTTGGTGGTCAAGCCTCAAAGCGCTCATGCCATCTAGCTCTTATGCGCTGAATGAGCCACTGTGAGAGTAGGTGGTTAGTCGGTTAGATAAATGAGAGTTAAAGAAACCAATAAGCGACGCATTAGGCGTCGCTTATTGGTTAGGCACTCATCATAAATTGAGGGGAACTAGCAGCCAGGACTATCAACGGCGACTTTTTGCTCATCTATTTTTACCCCATCTATTCTTTGACCATTTATTTCTTGACCCATTTTCCTTGGGGAGTCTGAATGTAATGGCCCTTGGCGGTGGCCGCTATCGCCTTCTCGGCGGCTAGCTTGGCCACATCATCTACGCTGATCTGATTCTTGCGGGCGATCTTTTCGTAGTGCGCCTTACGCTTGGCGTTGACCGACTTGGCCAGGGCGCTGGCTTCACTATTGTTGACCACCACACCTAGATAGCCGTTGATCTGTTCGCCCACTAATCCTTGCGCCTTGGCGTCTTGCAACGAGATGGCGAAGGCATTGAGGCTGAGAAGAAGTCCGGCCATGAGGAGGAGTATTTTGCTTTTCATTAGGATCACCTTATACCTTGATTAGAAGAGTTCATCGTTGTTGATCAGCTCATCGAGCTCTTTATCCACCTTAATCTTGATCTCATGTTCAATCTTAACGTTAAGGTTGATAACGATAGGCTTCTCAGGTGGCTCTATCTTGACCGTTGGCGTGCAGCCGCCCATGAGCAGCACGGCGGCCAGGCTCAGGGTTATCGTCGGCAAGGTTAGCAATTTCTTCACAGTGCTTCCTTAATCTGGTTGAAAATTCTATTGGCTATGGTCTTAGTGTAGATCCCTAAGATGACCATAGGCTGAACGTTTGCTTTTGTCGCTGGCTATGACTTTTATGTCGATGCTTGTGCGAAATTAGTTGGCCATGGCCCGCTCGATTTCGCTTTGCAGTCTATCACCGATTTGTAAACTCTTGAGTAGCTGCAACATATTTTCTTCCTGAGCGTAGTTTAAATGGATAGGACGTTCAATATCTTTGGCCCGTCCCTTCACCTGAACTTTTAACAGGGCATCGCCGTTGGGGGCCATGTCGAAACTGCTCGATAGCTGGGTGTAGTGCAGCTCCTCCAGCGCCGAGAAGGCGAAATCGAGATAGGGTTGCGACAGGCGCATCTGCAGCACCGCCGGATTGTCATCCACCTTGATGAGGCCACCGGGGGCCCGCGCCGCGAGCTGCCCATTGGTGATGCTCACCTGACCATGTTCGAGCTGCACCGGCAGCACGCCATCGAAGATGCCATCGGCATAGATGCCGGTTTGGGGCTGGGCGGCGAGCAGCTGCTCGAGATCTAGCCCCTGCAGCACCAGATAGGCGGAGGAGGGGGCGCCGAGGTTCAGGTTAAAGATAGGCAGTAAGATCTCGCCTCCCAAGGTGTTGGCCCTGGCATCAAGCTTCACATCGGCGCCGCTGAGAGCCAATTCAGCACCTGTTTGAGCACCTGTTTGAGCTCCGGTTGCAGCTTCCGTTTCGCCTTGGGTCAGATCTAGCTCGAGCTTAGCGTGGGCGTTTATGTCGGTGATCAGCACCCCTGGATTGAAGGCGGCGACCTTGAGTGACAGCGGCTCACAGGCAAGCTTTGCCGTTTGAGAGTTAGGCGCTTTGACACCATCTAACTGGCATTGACCAGTAAACTCGGCCTGCTCGAACGGCAGGGCGTTATAGCTACCCTCACTGAGCTTGACCTCTGGTATTAAGGCAAAGGCAAAGTCCATCTTATCGCCCAGCCAGTTGAGGCTATGCTGGCTGGTGAGATTGATATCGCCGATTAAGGGATTTTCCAGGCTTGCTCCCTGCATACGCATCAATCGCTTCATCAGCTCGTTGGCATCACTTTCTAGCGTGAGTTCTCCGGTAAGCAGCCTGGGCTTAAGCGATTGAGTCAGCCCAAGATGATGCTCGCTGTAAAATGGCAGGCCATCCAGGTTCCACTTTTCTTTGGTTGTCAGCCCGTAGTGCCCATTCGAATCGCCGGCTAATTGGATCAAAATTTTTGATGGCTCAGATACAGGCCCTGAATAGGACTTAGTGCCTGAGCTGCCAGAAGTTTGCAGGGCACCTTGCCAATGCAGCGACTGACTCAGGCTGGCGCTGGGGAGTTTAATTAGCGTCTTGCGGCGTAATTTATTGAGGCGAACACTCTCCTCGCTCACCTTAAGATTGGTCAGTTGGTAGTTCGCCTCACTCTGCCAGGGGAAGGCTAACAGTGCATCTGGCGACAGTGACAGCGTCGACTGTGATAGTGTTGACTGAGATAGCTTCGCCGCGGCGCTTTCTGTTCCTGTAATTGTGTCAGTCTTGGTGGCTTTTGGCGTTAGCGCTATGCTCTGGGTGGCAAGGCTTAACTCATCCAGGTTGACCCGAGTGGTTTTAACTTGAGTTGTTTTAACTTGAGTGGTTTTAACCTGGGCTTGAGCCTGTTCTTGGCCCTTTCCCTGAACGGCTTTTTGCTCGCTGGCGGCCAGCGCAATAACCTTTAACCCGACGGGCGGGAGCACCAGTGCTTGCGCATCGAGGCGCAGTGGCTCTGCGGCTTCGAGTACAAATTCACTGGCGGTAAGTTCACGCTCCAGCGGCTTTGCTGCTCTCTCTGTTCTGGAGGCGTCTGTTATGGAGATCTCAGCCATTGAAGCCTGTGGCAGCGTCAGACGAGGGGAGTGAGTGACACTCATAAAGCTAGCTAACTCGACCAGAAGCGGCCTGCCTGGGCTAAAGGTAAAATGACCTGCGCCAAAACTCGTGCGAGTCTGCTCGCTGGTTAGCTGTGCTTTTGGCTCTTTGTTAGCCATCTCCTGAATCGCCGGCCAGCTTAGATGATGCCCATTGATCGCGACTTTTAGCCCTTGCCAGTCAAGGTTTAGCTTAAGTTCTGGCCCCTTTTCGAGGCTGAGATTGAGTGGCGCCGGAATTTCTGTGGTGATTTGGCTAGCGCCCACCTTAAGGTCTCTATGATTAAATTCGGGTTGCGCTAGGTTCAGCTCGCCCGCCAGGGTTAGATTGAGAGTGCTATTTTTTTGCGAATCATTTGTCGAATCATCTGTCGCATCTGCTTGTTTGGCATCTAGCTCGCCTTCTAGCTGTAGATTGGCTTTTGCAAGCGTGAGGCGGTTGTCTATGTCTGTTTTATTCTTAGGCCGATCCTGACAGCCGGTGCCTGTCTGTGGATAGGGCGGCAGGGTTAGGCACAGCGGCTGTTTAAGCGCTGCATCAAGTTGCCAGTTGCCGGTGAGCTGCCAGGCCGAAGTCGGCTTCGATTCAGGATCTTTTTCTAACCTGGTTTCTTCTAGCCTAGCCTTTTCGAGCCTGGCTTTTTTAAGCTTAGCGGCGAGCACTAATCCCTGAGTTTCAACCTTGGCGGTGAGAGCTCCTAGCTGCAAGTCTCCATCTTGGAGCGAAAAATCGAGCGCATCTTCACCATTCATCTCTTGGCCAAGCACCAGAGAGAGCTTGGTCGTATGTTCATCGGCTGAGCGCTGGTTTGGAGCTCGCATATCTGGCGCCTGCTTATCATGTACCTGCTTATCATGTGCTTGCTCATCTAGAGATTGGGCCTTAAGTGCCGTGAGCAGGGCGGCGATGGACTCTGATTCACCTGCCAGTTCTCCAAGCTGCTCCAGCGTTGTGCTGCTGGTGACCAAAGTTGGCGACAGCGTGAGATGCAGATCATTTAGGGGGCCATTGAGTCCAAGTATCATGCTCTGACTGGACTGAGCCTGGATGGATCTAGAATAACTTGACTGAGCATGACTTGATTGAGTGAGATAAGCGCTTTCTTGTTTAGCTTGCGCCTGGCCCGTCACGGTAATGCTTAGCTCTGGCGATAGCGTCTGGCCACCTAGCCGTTTTAGCTGAATCTTGAGCCAATCAAATTCATGGCTAGAATGCAGTACGCCCTTGATAAGGTCTAATTCGCCGCGGGAGCTGAGGCTGCCACTTAGGGTAAAGATTTCGGTTAAACGCTGGTTAACATCTTGCAGGGCCGTGACTAATGCAGGTGCCTTTGAAAGGCTAGGCGCCTCTGAAACGCCAGACGCCTCTGAAACATTAGATGCCTGGTGCGCAGGAGACGTGTCTGGCTTTGGTTCACTTTGGCCAGCTGAGGTGAGCATGCTGAGCTCGCCAATGAGGCGGCCAAGGGGCTCGAATTCGAGGCGGCTATCGATTTGCCAGCGGGTCTTCTCGAGTGTCGCCGCAAGGCTCAGCAGAGGCGCCTGATAGAAGCTGAGGGCGCCGGTAAGCTGACCTTGATTATCCAGGTTAAGATAATCCAGCTTGAGGCCCAAGGGTTGCGTCTTTAAGGAGCTAGCTTGTTTGCCTAACAGGTTGAAACTGACTTCGCCCAAGGCGATCTGCGGCAGGGCGCCCAGGTTGAGGGCGCTGCTGGCGCCTGATGCTTGCTCACGACCTAGATTATCGAAATAGTCCTGGCTCAGTGACACCTCGGCGCGGCGCACCGAAAGCGAATCTATCTGGGTGAGACCCATTGGCGCCGATAACCAGTCTTCGGCGAGTGTAAGCTCAAGATCGTCGAGTCTGACCAGGTTGCCATCGACCTTAAGCTTCGCCATGGGCAGCTTGAGCGCCATCAGATCGCTGGAGCTTAAGCGCAGACTTTCTATGCTAATGCCAGCATTAGCCAGATAGGGATTGGCGAGACGTTTAACCAGGTATTCCAATTGACTCGCCACTAGCACGAGGAGCAGCAGCAACAGCAGTAGGGACATCGCCATGGCGCCGGCTATCCATTTTATGCTGCGGGAGGTAAAAAAGCGTCGCGACATCTGTCCCTGTCTCTGATTATTTAGCGAAAGTTGCTAGCGCTGGTTACTTAAGGTCTAAATGATTGAAACTAACCTTTCCATTTTAGCGCTCTTGCCAGTAAAACCAATGACCAATAGGAGAGAACGGCTTCGATGCATCGCTAGTTTACCTGGCTAAAGAGGGCACCTTATTCACCTGGTGCCCAGAATCTCATGTTTAGCCCTGAGGTTGCCAGCGGATATGGGTGCTCAGGGTATGAGACTCACCCGGCGCCAGCTCGACCCTATCTTCTAATACATTAGCGGCCTCGAGGCAGACCATGGTGAGATAATCCTGATCGTTAAAGCGCGACAGACGCTTAGATTTCTCTATCCAAGGATTCCACAGCACCGCCGATCGGCTGTTTTCGCGGCGCACCTCTATGATCCCCTGTGGCGTATGCAGTAACTGGCAGTCGCCAAGCTGGGTGTAGACACGGTCTGTTTCCCGGTCAAAGTGCACCTCATCGCCCTCCTGCTCGAAGGGGCCTTCGCCAAACTCGATATAGCGGGCGCCGCTAAAGCCGCTGGCCTTAAGCTGATGAATATCTTCGATAGGGAAGTAGGTGTGCAGCGCCTGGGTCAGATTGAACGGCGCATTACCAAGGTTGGTGTTGACCAGGCTGACGCTTAGGCTATCGCTTAAGGTAAAGATGAGCTCGACCCTGCTCGGATGCGCCCAGTACTGCTTGTCTTCATCGCTTACCGTCAGGCTAAACTTGAGCTCCACCACCTGATCCTGCATCTGCACCGAATCTAAATTCCATAGACGGGTACGGGCAAAACCGTGTTGCGGCCACTGAGGGTTCTCATGCATGCCAAACCAGGGCCAGCAGACAGGGATGCCGCCACGGATGCCACTACCCGGCTGATAGTCGTCGGCGCTAGACACCCAGAGCAGCGGGGCTTGGCCCTTAGGCTGAAACCTGTCTATCTGGGCGCCTTGCATGAAGATGCGCGCCTGACAGAGATCGGTATCGACCTCGACATATTCGAGTCCCTGGGGATGTTTTTTTACGGTTACAGAACCCATAAATGCTCCTCACGAGTTAAGCCGGGCTGGTCATTTAGCTGATGACCTAGCTTACAGAGTTTTCGCGCTAAGCTGTAGTATGACCTTGATTGTTTTTAGGCTTTTTGACGATTGAAATAAAACAGCCGAGTTTAAGGGCTGTATTTTTGAGCAGATTTGGGTAAAGTGGTCGGAGCACTATAGTTGAGCGAGCGCTAATGTCCCGGCTAGCGCCTGTTCGTTTTGGGTTTCGACAAAAGAAGGATTAAGGAATGCCAATCTATCAAGCTCCACTGCGCGACTATCAGTTTATTCTCTCCGAGCTACTTAACATCTATGGGCGCGATGACCTTCAGGGATTCGATGAGATCGACGCCGAGCTTACTGACGCCATTCTTCAAGGGGTCGCCGACTTCACCACAGAGATCATGCTGCCGCTCAACAGCCAGGGCGATACCCAGGGCTGCCAGCTGGTGGATGGTCAGGTGCGCACCCCCGAAGGCTTTAAAGACGCCTATCAACAATACGTAGATAACGGCTGGGCGACGCTCACCAGCGACCCAGAATATGGCGGTCAGGGTCTTCCCGAATGTATCGGGGTGTTTGCTACCGAGATGAAGACGGCGACCAACATGGCCTTTGCCATGTATCCGGGCTTAACCCACGGTGCCTATGCGGCGATCCATGCCCATGGCAGCGACGCCCTCAAGGCCAAGTACCTCGAGAAGCTGGTGTCGGGTGAATGGACCGGCACCATGAACCTGACAGAGGCCCATGCGGGCACGGATCTGGCACTGCTGCGCACCAAGGCTAAGCCGGTGGGCGAAGACACCTATGCCATTAGCGGTGAGAAGATCTTTATCTCATCTGGCGATCACGACCTGGCCGACAACATAGTGCACCTGGTGCTGGCGCGTCTGCCCGATGCGCCCGATGGCGTGAAGGGGATCTCTCTGTTTGCCGTGCCCAAATATCTGGTGAATGACGATGGCACCTTAGGTTGCCGCAACGGTGTCGAGGCCAGTGCCCTTGAGCATAAGATGGGGATCCACGGTAACTCTACCTGCGTCATGGTGTTCGACGGCGCCATCGGCGAGCTGGTGGGCGAACCCCATCAGGGGCTGAGGGCCATGTTTACCATGATGAATGAGGCGAGACTAGGCGTGGGCGTGCAGGGGCTCGGGGTCTCTGAGATCGCCTATCAAAATGCCCTGAGTTACGCCAGAGAACGTCTGCAGGGGCGCGCCTTAAGTGGCGTCAAGGAGAGCGAGTCACCGGCCGATCCGATTCTGGTTCATGGCGATGTCAGACGCATGTTGATGGCTCAGAAGGCCTTCAACCAAGGCGCCAGAGCCCTGATGGGTCAGCAGGCACTTTGGCTCGACGAGTCTCACCGTCATCAGGACAAGGCCAAGGCGACCATCGCGGCCAAGTTAGCGGCGCTTTTTACCCCAGTGGTGAAAGGCTTCGTGACCGATCAAGGCTTTAAGGCCTGTGTCGATGCCCAGCAGGTCTATGGAGGCCATGGCTATATTCACGAGTGGGGCATGGAGCAGTTTGTGCGCGATAGCCGCATCGCCATGATCTACGAAGGTACCAACGGCGTGCAGGCGCTAGACCTCGTTGGGCGTAAACTGCTTGCGGATAAAGGGGAGGCGCTGGGGCTCTGGTCTGAGATGGTTAAGCCGTTCGTGGCCAAATATCTCGAAGATGAGGCGCTGAAACCTTACCTGATGCCGCTGATGGAGGCCACGACCGATCTCGAGAAGGCGACCCAGTATATCGTCGCCAACGGGGTGAAGAATCCCGACATCATAGGCGCCGCCTCCATGGGCTATCTGCAGATCCTGGGTATAGTGGCTCTGGGCTGGATGTGGGCGCGCATGGCGGTCAAGTCTCAACAGGCCATGACGGCGGGCGAAGAGGAGGCATTCTACGCCAACAAGCTAGTGACGGCGAAATTCTATATGAGTTACTGGGCGCCTCAGACTAGGAGTATTCGCTATCAGATGGAGCGTAGCTGTGAGCTGCTGACTCAGTTACAAGACAGCGATTTCGACTAGGCCAGATTCGATTCGGCCAGATTCGAATGGGCAAGTTAGGATTGAGCCAGATTCGATCTAGCAAGAAGGGCCGTAAGGCCCTTTTTTAATGCCTAGGCACCAGGAAAGAGCGTTAACGTGAAAAATGCAGCAGCCGATTATTGGCGGGCATGGCGTGGTCGGCCTCTAGGCTTAGGCCAGCCGTGTTGGCTAGATCCATTATCCATTCTATGTCGCGGATGCCACTGTGGATGTTGCGATGCTTGAGCCAGATATCGAACTGGCGATTGCTGTCGCTGGTGTATTGGTTATTGTAGTTGAAGGGGCCGTAGACGCAGAGGCTGCCAGTCTCGCTGAGGTGGCGATCAACACCCCTGAAGAAATCAGTCACCATGGCCTCGCTCATGATGTGCAGCGTGTTGGCGCTGAAGATGCCGTCAACCTCTCCCTGGGCCAGGGGCCAGGGGGCGGTGACATCCAGGCTAACGGGCGGCGCGATGTTATCGCCGCCCTGCAGGGCGATTCGCTTCTCGAGCGGCGCGATAAATCGCGGCTGATCGCTGGGGCACCAAGTGAGATGGGGCAGGTGAGCCGCAAAGAACACCGCATGCTGGCCTGTGCCGCTACCTATCTCTAATACCTGCCGTGTGGTCCTAAAGCTCTGTTGCAGTACCGCTAGAATAGGCGCCTTGTTGTTTTCGCAGGATTGTGAAAAGGGCAGTTGGCTGAGAGACATAATGCATGTTAATTGTGGGCAGTGAGTGTCAATCTACGATATTTCAGCGCCTGTTCGCAAGCCAATAAAAAAGCGCCCGCAGGCGCTTTTGGCTATTTAGCTAAGATGCTCATTACAGAATGATCATTTCGCGACGGGATCGCTGGTCAGATCGATGCGGTAGATGGCAAAGCCAAGGGCATCTGGCTCGGCCAGCTTTTCCATCTTACGCAGCTGGTTGTCGCTGATGAACTTGTCGGCCTTGTCGCTGTTCTGAGTCTCAAAGCGGATGTCTAGCGCCACCTGAGTGTTGATGGTCTTGAAGTCCCAGTTGTAGTCGGCTCTTGGGTCGACCATGCCATCATAACCACCTTGATCGTTCGGCTTGGATTGCGCTGTGATATAGGCGGCTAGGGCCTCACGGTTAGTGTCTGGTAGCTCCATCACCACATACTCTGAGCCCGTACCGGCAAACTTGCCGCCGAAGGCGCGGTAGTTGTTAGAGGCGACGATAAACTCCTGGGCGCTTAGCGCATCACCGGTTAACACCTCGCCTGTTGGCGTGGTGTAGGCCAGATCGACTATACGCTGGGCGTTCTCGTTGCCAGCAATAACGGCGCAGTCACGGTCAAACTTGCTAGGCTGAGTGACATCTATCTTATAGGTCACGCCGTCGATCACATCGAAGTTGTAAGTCGGATGGCCATTCCAGTTGATCAGCGACTGAGGCTCGCTTGAGTTAGGGTTGATCTGGTTAAACTGGTTGGCACTACACTCTAACCAGTCTTTCAGCTCGACGCCTGTGATCTTCACCGCCACCATGGTATTAGGGTATAGGTAGAGATCGGCGGCGTTCTTAAAGGTCAGATCGCCGGCATCCACCTGCACGAACTGAGAGGCATCGGCCTCGGTGGCGTGACGCCCACCCGCCTTGAAGGGGGCCGCTGCCGAGAGGACTGGGATCCCCTGCAGCGATTCGGGTAGCTTGGCGCTCACCTGGGCAATCTGTGCATCCGAGACGATTTGTACCGTAGGATCATCCTGTACCAGCGTCAGGAAGCTATACATGTCCGCCGCGGCGACACCTATGGGCTGATCCACGAAGGCCAGGGTGCCTTGATGCTCGAGCTCGACCGCATCGTGAATATCCTTGTCGGCGTCCACCAGGGCAACCTTGTTGGCGCCATCATAGATAGGACGCGCCTCGGTTTGGGCATCGGTTACCGACCAGGCGCCATCTTTGAGGGTCAGTTTAAGATCCACCACCCCTAAGTTGTCGCCCCAGCGGCCCGGCATGACGGCGGCTACACCGTTGAGCAGACCCTTCTCCACATCGGTATTGGGCAGATCGGCATAGTTGGCGTGTGGGAAGATAGAGTGGCTATGGCCGAACATGATGGCATCGATGCCTTCGACATTGGTGAGGGCGAAGGTGGCGTTCTCAGCCATGGCATCGCCTGGGTTTTCCGTTGAGCCAATGCCAGAGTGGGGGATGGCGATGATCACATCGGCGCCCTCGGCCTTCATCTTAGGCACGAACAGCTTGGCGGTCTCTATGATATCTTTAGCTTCGACCTTACCGGTCAGATGCTGCTTGTCCCACAACATGATCTGTGGCGGCACGAAGCCAATGTAACCTATCTTGATGGTGTGTTCACGGCCCTGGGTGTCGATAACCACTTTTTCCTTGATCAGGTAAGGGGTAAACAGGTTGTCGCCTTTCTTGATGTCATTCCAGCAGTCATCGGCCGCGCAGTAGACGTTGGCGTTGATATAGGGGAACTCGGCGCCGCTGAGGGCCTTCTCAAGAAAATCCAGGCCATAGTTAAACTCGTGGTTGCCTATGTTGGCCACCTCATAGTCTAAGGTGTTCATCGCCTTGTAGGCTGGATGGACATCCCCTTCCTTGAGGCCGATCTTGGCCATGTAGTCGCCCATGGGGCTGCCCTGAAGCAGGTCACCGTTATCCACTAGCACGAAGTTAGTTGCCTCTTTACGGGCGGCGTGGATCAGGCTGGCGGTGCGCGCCAGGCCTATGGTGGGATCGACCTTAGACTGGTAGTAGTCATAGTCCATGATATTAGTGTGCAGATCTGTGGTTTCCAGTACCCTGAGCTCCACGTTTGCCGAGGTGATCGTATCCTCATCATCGTCGTTCCAGCTACAGGCGGTGAGTCCGATACTCGATGCGATAACCACGGCTAATAGTTTTTTATTAAACATATCCATCAATCTCTATTAATTATTGTTTGACCCCGAAGCCGCTGTTAATTTCAGTTTGGCTTCATTTGTGCGGCAAGGCCTTGGTCAGGCTTATTTTTAGCCTGCTTAACCCCGAGTGCCGCCTGGCGAATTATAGAGAGATGAAATGTAAAAACTGTGACAGTAAGCGACTGTTTATGTGACAGTTTGTATCGACTTGCTATGAATCGGTGAACCCTTGAGCAAGTTGCGCGGGAATTGCGCAATCTCGCGGTTTGACGGGATAAAAAAAGCACGCCGGAGCGTGCTTCTTGTCGATTGACGTGTGCTGCTTACTTGGCGAGCAGGCCACGACTGCGAAGCAGCGGCTCGATGCCCGCTTCCTTACCGCGGAACTGCTTGTAGAGCAGCATAGGATCTTCGCTGCCGCCTTGAGACAGCACGTTGTTTCTGAAGGCGTCGGCGGTTGCCTTGTCGAAGATACCGTTCTCTTTGAAGGCCTCGAAGGCATCGGCGCCCAGGATGTCAGACCATAGGTAGCTGTAGTAACCGGCCGAGTAACCACCCGAGAAGATGTGTGAGAAGTAGGTGCTGCGATAGCGCGGCGCGATCTCCTCAATCAGGCCCATCTTGCTCAGCGAGTCGGCTTCAAACTTGGCCGCATCCTTAGGCTCGAAGTCGCTCAGGGTGTGCCAGTCGAGATCCAGCTTGGTGGCCGCCATATATTCAACCGTGGCAAAGCCCTGGTTGAACTTGCTGGCCGCTTGGATCTTCTCAACCAGCGACTGAGGGATCACTTCGCCCGTCTTGTAGTGTTTGGCAAACTGCGCCAGTACTTCTGGTTGGGTCATCCAGTTTTCCATCACCTGTGATGGGAACTCTACATAGTCACGTGGTACCGAGGTGCCGGCCTGTGAACGGTATTCGACGTCCGACAGCATGGCGTGCAAGGCATGACCAAACTCGTGGAACAGAGTGCTGGCCTCATCGAAGGTGAGCAGCGCCGGCTCGTCGCCGACTGGACGTGGGTAGTTGAGCACGTTGACGATAATCGGCTTAGACTCGACCCCATGCATTCTGTACTGCTTGCGATAGGCGTTGGCCCAGGCACCACCACGTTTGCTGTCGCGAACATAGTAGTCACCCAGGAAGATCGCCATCAGCGAGCCATCTTTGTCATACACTTCCCAGGTACGCACCTCGTCGTTGTACTTAGGCAGGTCGGTGCGCTCTTTAACTGTGATGCCGTAGAGACGGTTGGCGGTGTAGAACACGCCTTTCAGGGTGTTTTCCAGTGAGAAGTATGGGCGAGTTTCCTGCTCGTTGAAGCTGTACTTGGCCACACGGATCTTATCGGCATAGTACCACCAGTCCCAGGCCGCCAGCTTGAAGTTACCGCCTTCGGCGTCGATCAGCTCCTGCATCACGGCGACTTCTGCCTTGGCTTGACCAAGGGCTGCCGGCCAGACCTTATCTAATAGACCATAGACATTTTCAGGGGTCTTGGCGGTGCGCTCTTCCAGCACGAAGTGAGCGTGACTCTTATAACCCATTAACTGGGCGCGCTCTGCGCGCAGGGCCGCCATCTGAGCCAGGATCTTCTTGTTGTCGTGGGCGTTGTTATTGTTGCCACGCTCAACGTAACCCTTGTAGATCTTCTCACGCAGCTCGCGGTTGTCGGCGTAGGTGAGGAAAGGGGTGATAGATGGACGCTGGGTGGTGAATACCCATTTGCCCGGATGACCCTTCTTCTCGGCGGTTTGCGCGGCGGTGTTGATCACATCCTGCGGCAGACCTTTGAGATCGGCGGCGTTGTCTATTACTAGCTCGAAGGCGTTGGTTTCGGCCAGTAGGTTATCGCCAAATTCCAGGCTCAGCTTGCCGATCTTCTCGTTCAGGGCTCTGAGTTTAACCTTGTCGGCATCGCTCAGGTTAGCGCCGCCGCGGGTGAATGACTTGTAGGTATCTTCCAGTAGCTTCTGCTGGGCGGTATTAAGCGCCAGGCTATCGCGCTGGTCATATACGGCTTTGACGCGCTTGAACAGCTGGTCGTTAAGCAGGATGTCATCACCGGCGGCAGACAACATAGGAGAGACCTCTTTAGAGATCGCCTGTAGCTGCTCGTTGGTGTCGGCACTGGTCAGGTTATAGAAGACGCTGGCCACCTTAGTGGTGAGATCGCCGGCAAATTCCATGGCTTCGATGGTATTGGCGAAAGTAGGGGCCGCCGGGTTATCGATAATGGCCTGGATCTCAGCCTTGTGCTGGGCGATACCCGCCTTGAAGGCCGGCAGGTAGTGCTCTGGTTTGATCTTGTCGAAATCTGGCATACCCAGGAAGGTATCGTAGGGCTTGAAGAAGGGGTTGCTGGCGTTGTTGTCTATGATGCGCTGCGCGACCGCGTTGGGTGCGACTTCCGCTTGCTGGCTGCTACCTTGCTGGGCGCTACAGCCGCCTAAGGCGATGGCGAGTGCCATGGCCGACACGATTGGCTTGAGGGTCAATCCCTTCATAGTTAAATTCCCCGATGATTGGCTTGTTTTAGGCCGCGATCTGGCGTCACGACTCGTTAAGCGGCCAAAATGACCGCAAATATCTGCGCTTAAATTGGCTTAAGCGGCGACATTAAACTGCTCATTATCAGGTTTCTGACGGTTAAATCTATCGATTTTGTGTTTTGTTTGTAACAAATGTTTTGAGTTGGCTGTTTTTGCACCCTAGATGCACATAAATGTGGCAAAATGCGTCAATTCGACGTTAAAAATGATAATAACAGATGACTCTTAAACTCTCCCTTAAAGCCGCCGGCGCCTTCAGTCTATTGCTGTGCAGCGGCTTAACTTTTGCCACCTCTCAAGCCGATTCACATCTTAGTGCCCAAGGCGATTCAGCTGTAAGTGCTAAACCCCCTCTACAAGCCGCGCCTAAGATCTCGGCCCTGGCCGACCGAGTGGCTCAATATGCCCTTAATACCTATGGCGATGAGACCATCTCCGCGCTATCGACCCTGATCCCCTTTAAGACGGTGGAAACAGAGGGGATGACCCCCTTGACCCATCCCGAATTTATCGGCTTCAAGGCGCAGTTAAAGTCCCTGAGCCAGAGCCTGGGGCTGGATTACAGCGATCAAGGCTATGTGGTGCTTATCGGTCTGGGGGAAGGGGAGCAGAAGCTTGGGGTGATCACCCACGGCGATGTGCAGCCCGCCGATGCCAGTTTCTGGCAGCAAGACCCCTTTACCCTGGACAGTCAGTCACAGCCAGGTTTTTTGATTGGTCGCGGCACCGAAGATGACAAGGGGGCGATAGTCACCGCCATGTATGCCATGAAGGCGATCAAGGACAAGGGCCTAGCTTTAAACAGGCGCATCGAGCTGCTGGTCTATCTTGCCGAAGAATCGGATTGGGCGCCGCTGAAGGCCTTTTTGACCGACTTTACCCCCGCCGATATCAATATCACCATAGACGCCGAGTACCCGGTGGTGACCGCCGAGAAGGGCTGGAGTGAAATTCGCCTGACTATTCCTAAGATGCCCAAGACGCCCAAGATGCCCAAGATGCCTAAGAATGGTAAAGCAGCCTCTAGCGCGTCGGCCAGCCTAGATGGTTTTTCTGGCGGTGCCTTCGACAGCCAGGTGCCCCAGCAGGCGGTGGCCAAGATCTCTGGGCTAGATAAGAAGACAATCGCTGCGCTTAAGGATAAGGCCAGCGCCCAGCAGGGGATGAAGTATCAATTTGAGCAGACATCATCTGAGGGCCAAGTTAACGGACAGCTGACCATCACTGCCGAGGGCAAGTCGACCCACTCTTCTACGCCCGAGGCGGGGGTCAACGCCGTGACCCATCTGGCCGAGCTGTTGAAGGGGATTCATTTTGCGCGTAGCGAGTCGGCGATGACGGCGAAGTTTATCCAGCAGATGGTGGGGCTAGGGCTCTATGGCGAGCAGTTTGGCGATATCGCCTATGAAGATGATTTTATGGGGCCCATGACCCTGGCCGCAACCCTGGTGAAGCCAAATGATCAGGGCACAGAGATAGTGCTTAACCTAAGACGCCCCGTGGGCAAGACGCCCGAGCAGCTGGATCTGGAAACTCATCAGGCACTGGAGGGCTGGCAGGCGCAGCACCAGGTGTCGCTTGAGGGGATCGAGACCTATTGGGGCGAGCCTAAGTTGATGGACAAGGCGCCGCATCTGCAGACCCTGCTGTCGGTATTTGGTCACTTTACCGATACGCCATCGCCAAGGCCTGTGGCCATCGGCGGCTCGACCAACAGCAAGCTGTTTCCCAATGCACTAAGTTTTGGCCCCGCCATGCCCGGCGTCGAGTATACCGGTCATAGCGAGCACGAGTTCATCACCAAGGCGCAATTTATGCTCAATCTACAGATGTATACCGCCGCTTTCGTCGAACTGGCTGCATCGACAGAGGAGTTATCTGAGCAGGCTAAGCAAGGGACTAAGCAAAAGACTAAGCAAGCGGCTAAGACCGGGGCGCAGCGCACCAGCGATTAAGGCTTGCAAAATAACCTGACTGTTTTTAAGGTAATTTAGTCTTTGTTGATAATTATCAATGACTTTTTAATTGCGTTAGATAAGCATAGCTAACGTCTTTGTACCCAGAAGAACAATAATATGAAAAATAACCAACCTGTCACTCAGAAAGAGAAGGTGTTTGCCGCCGACACAATCTTGTTGTCGACCACAGACCTTAAGGGCAAGATCAAATACGCTAATGCTGGTTTTACTCAGGTGTCTGAGTTTACCCAGGATGAACTCTATCGCCAGCCCCACAATATTGTGCGCCACCCTGACATGCCGCCGGCGGCCTTCGAGTCCATGTGGTCTCGCCTCAAGCAGGGCAAGCCCTGGATTGGCATAGTGAAGAATCGCGCTAAGTCGGGGGATCACTACTGGGTCAACGCCTATGTGGCTCCTGTGTTCGAAGGCGGCCAGGTGCACGAATATCAATCAGTGCGCAGGAAGGCCACCCAGGCGCAGATAGATAACGCTCAGGCCCTCTATGGCGAGCTTAACGCCGGTAAACGGCCCCGTGCGCTAAAGGCGGCGCGCCTCGGTTTTGGCAAGCGTTTGGGCTTGGTCCTGCTGCTGAGCCTTGGCGTCGGCGTCGCGCTCGCCGGCTATTCGCCCCTGCTGGCACTGCTGCTGGCAACGGGCCTGGGACTTGGTGGGCTCTCTCTGATCTTAAAACCCTTTAATGCCCTGGTGGAACAGGCGAGCGGCATCATAGACGATCCGCTGGCGACCGCCGTGTACTGTGGTCGTCAGGATGAGCTGGGCAAACTCAGCTTCGCCCTGCAGTATCTGCTGACTGAAACTGGCGGCGCCGTGGGACGCATGGCGGACTCGGCCGAGTCGATACAGGAACTCAGTGTCAGCCTGAATGAGACCATCAGCCATACCCGGGATCGCGCCGACAGTCAGAGCCAGCAGACCAGTCAAGCGGCCACCGCTGTGGAGGAGATGAGCGCCAGCTTTAACGAGGTGAGCCAGAATATCCAGCATGCGGCCGAAGAGATGTCGATGAGTCATGAGGCGGCCGAGAAGGGCCATGAGCTGCTGGTCGAGGTGATCCAGGCCATCAAGGGGCTGCATCAGGAGGTGAGTAACTTCTCCGCCGTGGTGGCCTCTATTGAGCAGGACAGTCAGGAGATCAACGAGGTGCTGGAGGTGATACGGGGTATCGCCGAGCAGACCAACCTGTTGGCGCTCAATGCCGCCATCGAGGCGGCCCGCGCGGGTGAATCGGGCCGGGGCTTCGCCGTGGTGGCCGATGAGGTGCGCCAGCTCTCCAGCCGCACCAGCGAGTCGACCAGCCATATCGAGGCGATCGTCAGTAAGTTCAGAGACAGCACGCTAAAGGCGAGTCAGACCATGCAGGCGGGTCAGCGTCAGGCTCAGCACTCAGTAGGCTTGGCTCAGCAGGTGGATGCCTCCTTCGAGGAGCTGCGCGCCTCTATCGATAAGATCAATCAGATGAGCGATGCCAACGCTGCTGCCATGAGCCAGCAGACGGCGGTGGCCAGCGAGATCAGCCAGTCGATTCAGCTGATCAACGAGCTAGCCCTGGCCAGCCTGAGTCAGACCCAGGCCGCGGCAGAGCGGGGCGGTCAGGTGGAGCGGCTGTCGGCCAAGACTCATCACCTGTCACAGCAGTTCTGGCGTCAGAGTCTGCGCATTAAGTGATAAAACATTGAGTAGCAATATTGAGTTAAAAAAAAGGGAAGCTTAGCTTCCCTTTTTTGTGGGTCATTCTAGTGCGAATGATACTAGTAACCCGCTGTCGCACTGCCGGCGCGGCGAGGATCTGAGGCGCCAAACAGGCCTTCGTCGGTGATCATGATCGACTGGGTCGAGCCCATGGCATCTTTGACGCTGACCTTGTGGCCTCTGGCTTCCAATAGCGAGATGGTGTCGCGATTGAGGCTCTTCTCCACTCTCAGCTCGTCGGGCAGCCATTGGTGATGCACCCTGCTAGCGTAGCTGGCTTCGGCGATATTGAGTCCATGATCGATCACATTCATGATGATTTGTAGTGTGGTGTTGATGATGCGTGACCCACCTGGGCTGCCGGTGACGATGAAGGGCTTGCCGTCTTTCATCACTATAGTTGGGCTCATAGAGCTGAGGGGGCGCTTGCCGCCTTCGACCGCATTGGCATCGCCGCCGATCAGGCCATAGCCATTAGGTACGCCGGGTTTGGCTGAGAAATCGTCCATCTCATTGTTGAGCAGAATGCCCGTGCCTTCGGCCACCAGGCCCGAGCCATAGCTGAAGTTGAGGGTGTAGGTGTTGGCCACCGCATTGCCCCACTTATCGACCACAGAGTAGTGGGTGGTCTGTGGGCTTTCGTAACCTGCGAGCTTGCCCGGAGCGATTTCGCTGCTTGGGGTGACGCGGTTGATGGCGATCCCCTTGGCGCGGGACTTGGCATAATCTTTACTGATGAGCGCTTTCACCGGTACCTCAACAAAATCGGGATCCCCCAGATATTCGCTGCGATCGGCATAGGCGCGTTTCATCACCTCGGCCATCAAATGCAGGGTGTCGGCGGTATTATGGCCTAACTTGGCGATGGGGTAAGGCTCGAGCATGTTGAGCATCTCGATAATATGTATGCCACCGGATGAGGGGGGCGGCATGGAGATCACCTGGTAGCCGCGATACTCGCCCTGGACAGGTTGACGCTCGACCACACGATAGCCTTTAAGATCATCTAAGGTCATGATGCCGCCGGCCTGGGTGACGCTGGCGACTATCTTCTCGGCGGTTTCGCCCTCATAGAATCCCTTGCTGCCTTGGGCCTTGATCAGCTTGAGTGAGTGGGCCAGCGCCTTTTGGCTGAGGGTGTCACCTATCTCGAAGTTGCTGCCATCTGGGCGATAGAAGATCGCCTTGGAGCTTGGCCACTGAGAGATGCGGCGTTTAAGCCCGGCAAGGGAGGTGGCGAGATCCGGGGTGACTGTGATGCCTTGCTCGGCAAGCTTGATGGCGGGCTCGATCACCTGGGCCATGGTCATGGTGCCATATTTCTTAAGGGCCAGTTCCATCCCCATGACGGTGCCGGGTACGCCTACAGCCAGGCCATGTTCGCGGCTGAGCTTGGCGACCGCATCACCCTGCTCATTAAGGAAGATGTCCTTGTGGGCGCGTTTGGGGGCAACCTCGCGATAATCGATGGCGACCGTCTTGTTGCCCTCGGCCAGATGCACCAGCATGAAACCGCCACCGCCTATGTTGCCGGCCCTTGGCAGGGTGACCGCCAGGGCAAAGCCGACGCCGACCGCCGCATCGACCGCGTTACCGCCTTGCTTGAGAATATCGACCCCGACTTGAGTGGCTACGGCCTCCTGGCTGGCCACCATGCCGTGCTTGGCCCAGATGGGCTGCACAGTGGCGCTGTGGCTATAGATGGAGGATTCGGTGGCCTGGGCAAACTGACCTGCGACGAGCGGCAGGCTGAGGCTGATGGCAAAGAGTAAGGTTTTTATTGGACGCACACGGGTTCCTTAATGATTAAAGTAATAAAAGTTTTGCAATGAATACGCGCGTTAAGAGTAAGAAGAGTGATAAGAATATTAAGCGTGTTAAGCTACTGAGTCAGTTCTCTTGGTTTCAATGTGCCGATTATCACTGCTGAAATCAAGCCATCTTTTTAAGGAGCAGCTCTTGGCGGCATCATATTCGATTCAGTGTGTTAGTCAAATCGCTATCCTGGGGGCACCTCTGTGGAATGCCCTGATGGCGGGCGCGAACAGGCAGGATCAGAACGGACCGGCTAACCCCTTTTGTCGTTATGAGTATCTACATGCCCTCGAGCTAAGCGGCTGCGTGGGGGAGCAGACGGGTTGGCGACCCATGCATCTTGTGGTCAGCGAGGCCGGGCAAATAGGGGAGAATAATCAGGCGAGTGCTCAGGGAGGTGACAGACAGATTGATCCCAGCAAGGTGCTTGCCGTGATGCCCCTCTATCTCAAGGGGCACTCCTATGGCGAGTATGTGTTCGATTGGGCCTGGGCCCAGGCCTATGAGCGCCACGGGCTCGAGTATTACCCTAAGCTGGTCAATGCTATCCCTTTTACTCCGGTAACGGGGTCGCGCATCGGCTTTAGAGTCGATCTGTCTGAGGCGCAAAAAGCGGGGCTTATCGGTAAAATTGGCGAGCATCTGGATTTGCTCACCAAGGCCTGCTCGGCATCGAGCTGGCACAGTCTGTTTCTATTAGAAAGCGAGAGGCAGCCCTTGGTGAGTAAGGGGCATCTGCAGCGCCTCGGTACTCAGTTTCACTGGTTTAATCGAGATTATCAGAGCTTTGATGACTTTCTCTCGAGGCTTACCAGTCGCAGACGCAAGTCGATCCTCAAGGAGCGCCGCGCCATCACAAAAGCTGGGCTGAAATTTCACTTCATCGACGGGGCCGAAATCACTGAAGATGAACTTACCCATTTTGTGCACTGCTATCAGCGCACCTATTACAAGCGCTCCGGCCATCAGGGCTATTTGAATGCCGCCTTCTTCAGCGCTGTCGTCAAAAACATGGCCGATAAGGTGCGCCTCTTAATGGTAGAGCGCCCGCAAGCTAACAAGCTAGAAGCTCAGGCAGGGAGTGACGCCAGGAGTGAGGTCGGGAGCGCGCAAGAAATCGAGCCCATCGCGGCGGCGCTCTATTTCGTCGGTGGTGATTGCCTCTATGGCCGTTACTGGGGGGCTCTGGAGGAGATAGAGGGGCTGCATTTCGAGACCTGTTACTACCAGGGGATAGACTATGCCATCGCGCAGCGGCTTAAGAAATTTGATGCCGGCGCCCAGGGAGAACACAAGGTGCTCAGGGGCTTTGAGCCTATCCCCACCTATTCGATACACGAGATCTTACACGGTGATTTTCGCCGCGCCATTGCCGATTTCATCGAGCAGGAAGCGCGGGCGGTGAAGATCTATATGAATGAGCTTGAGGCTATCTTGCCCTTTAAGCGTGAGGGCGACTAACTAAGTAAGCTAAGTTAACTTAGGTTAAGCCTAGCCTAGCTTAGCCCAATGCCAGCCAGAAGCCGACCCCTATCATCAAGGAACCCGCGATGCGATTGAGCCACTTGATGTTATCGCCCTTCGCCAAAAACAACTTGAGCGACTTGCCGCCGCTAGCGTAGGCCAGCATGCTGACAAACTCTGTCATCATGATGATCATCAGTAGCAGGCTCAGCTGCGGCGCCACCGCGCGCTCCACATCGATGAAAGGCGGCAGCAGAGAGATCATAAAGGCCCAGCCCTTGGGGTTAGCGATGGCGGTGACAAAGCCCTGTGAGATCAAGGCCTGGTTGCTGATCTGCGTGCTCTGATTGTCCAGGCTCGCCATCTTGCCCTTGGCGCGCCACATCTGTATGCCGATATAGCCAAGATAGGCGCCGCCGACCCATTTGAGCACCTCGAAGATCTGCGGATAATTTAGCATCATGGCGGCGACTCCCATCACGGCGGCAACCGCCACCAGGGCCACTCCGGCCAGCTCGCCTATCATCATCCACAAGGTGCGGCGCACCCCTATGCTCATGCCGAGGGTCATCGCCAGTGTCATACACATCCCGGGTGTGATGGAGACGAAGAAGAAGGTGGGCAGAAAAACGGCAATAAGAATATGATCTGACATCTTGTGGTGCGATGAATGAGTGACTAGGCAGGCTAGTGTAGTGATTTATCGCCTCGCTGCAAAGCAAAAAAAAACCAGCCGATGAGGCTGGTTTTTAGTGTCACATTGCTCTGTATGAGCCAGTGTTTAGAGTACGCCGCGACGCACCTGGTCACGCTCGATTGATTCGAACAGTGCCTTGAAGTTACCTTCGCCGAAGCCCAGGTTGTTCTTACGCTGAATGATCTCGATGAAGATAGGACCAAACAGGTTCTTGGTGAAGATCTGCAGCAGATAGCCGTCCTCGTCACCGTCCACCAGGATCTGGTGATGCTTGATGCGCTCTCTGTCTTCGGTTACCTGTGGCAGCTTATCGAAGATGGTGTCGTAGTATTCAGGGATGATATCCAGGGTCTGAATCGAGCTACCTTCCATCGCATCCAATGAGGCAACGATGTCGCGGCTGCGGAACGCCAGATGCTGCACGCCTGGGCCGTCGTATTCTCTCAGATACTCGTCGATCTGGTTTCTGTCGTCGCCTTTACCTTCGTTGATTGGGATGCAGAAGCTGCCATCGGGTGAACGCAGGGCATAAGAGATCAGTGCCGTCTGCGAACCCTTGATGTCGAAGTAGCGTACCTCGGTAAAGCCGAAGATATCTTTGTAGAAGTTCGACCAATGCTCCATGGTGCCTTTGTAGACGTTGTTGGTCAGGTGGTCGACTTCGATAAAGCCTTTCTCTTGTACGATTTCTGGGTTTTCAAGATCGACAAAGTCGGTGGCGTAGATGTTGTTGTCCGCGCCGAAGGTGTCGATAAAGTAGATCAGGCTATCGCC
This sequence comes from Shewanella loihica PV-4, assembly GCF_000016065.1. Lineage (NCBI taxonomy): Bacteria > Pseudomonadati > Pseudomonadota > Gammaproteobacteria > Alteromonadales > Shewanellaceae > Shewanella > Shewanella loihica. The sequence goes on along the minus strand of NC_009092.1, from coordinate 2,500,254 downwards.
GATGCCGTAGATGGCCGGATAGGGCAGGTCTTTCACCTCATCACCTGCAGGCTTGGCGCCACGGGCAACCGCACCCTCGAAGGCGAATTTGGCATCTTCTACGCGCCAGCCCATAGAGCTGATGGCAGCGCCGTGCTTCTTGGCAAACTCGGCAGAGAAGCCGCTCTTCTCGTTGTTTAGCAGGAAGTTGATGTCGTTTTGCTTGTAGTAAACGATATCTTTTTGCTTATGCTTCTTCAGCTTAGAGAAACCAAAGTCGATAAAGACCTTGTGCATAAAGTCGAGATCTGGGGTGCAAAACTCGGTAAATTCGATGCCCAGTAATCCCAGTGGATTTTGTTCGCTTGCCATGTGAGTATCCTCGTTCAATTTGTTACAACCACAGTCACTCTTTGGTGACTTGTCTGGCTATTCATTGTGATTCGGTGTGTACCGAACGGTATTAGTCTTCTAACCAAGAGCGGTTGTAGTCTTTACTCATGCAACCTTGTACATGTTGGGTTAGCTGCAGTGGGGCGAAGGTATCGACCATCACTGCGTATTCATAGGTCTCTTTCTTGCCGACCGAGGCCTCGGTGCGGCCAGGTTGTGGTCCGTGTGGTACCCCTTTCTGATGTAGGGTCATGTAGCCGGCCTCGATGCCGGTGCGGCTCATGAAGTCGCCGTCGACATAGTAGAGCACTTCGTCGCTGTCGATATTGTTGTGGTAGTAAGGCGCCGGGATAGACTGGGGATGGAAGTCGTACGGGCGCGGCACAAAGTTACAGATAACGAAGTTGTGGGCGGTAAACACCAGATGATCCGACGGCGGCAGGTGGATCTGACCTACCTTAGGGGCGTAATCCTGAATGTTGAAAGCCCAAGGGTAGACACAGCCGTCCCAGCCCACGAGATCGAAGGGATGCCACTCAAGCTGTGTCAGCTGATACTTGTCACCAAATTTACAGACCAAGGGGAAGGCGCCTTTCTCGACCACGGCTTCTTGCAGGCTAGGAACTCGGATGTCGCGCTCACAATAGGGAGCGGACTCCAAAAGCTGTCCGTACTCGTTTCTGAAATGCTTAGGCACCTCCACCATGGAGAAGGCTTCGATAACAAACAGGCGAACCTGGCTGTAATCGTCAAACTTAAGCTGGTAGGTGGTGCCGCGCGGGATAACCAGGTAGTCCCACTTTTTCACATCGAGCACACCATATTCGCTGTAGAGCTTGCCCTGGCCCTCGTGGACGAAGATCACCTCGTCGGCGTAGGCGTTGCGGTAAAACTCTTCGGTCGCCTCGGTGACCTTGGCGCTGTACATGGCCACGTCGTTATTAAAGAAGATCTTGTTGCGCGCCGAGTAGAAGTTACCCTCGCGGTCGGCCAGCTTAGCGTCCAACTTATAGTTCTGAATCAAGGTGTCTTGCCAGGTTTGGCCGTGATTGACCTCGAACGGGCTCACCTCTAATGCCTTGGTCGGCATGTTGTGGTGATACTTGTTGGAGTAGATATTGGAGAAGCCATGGGTGGAGAAGAGTTCTTCCCGGTAGAGTTCACCATTCTCTTTCTTGAAGGTGATGTGGCGTTTATGGGGGATCTCCCCCTGTCTTACATAAAATGGCATGGCTTCTTTCCTTGGGTGCTTTAGCGGGCACACTTATGTTTATGTGATCTAAGTAACAATTTAGTTGCTGGCATGAACAAAAAAAAGAATAATAAATAGCTTAACTCAATCTAAATTTTAGATGGTTGTCTTTTGTTTACGCCGAGGATGTGAGATGAAGATCGATGTGGAAGCCTTTAGGGTGTTGTCGATTCTGGTGGAAGAGGGCAGTTTCTCCAAGGCTGCCGAGCGATTGCACAAGGCGCAGTCGGCGGTGAGCTATCAGGTGAAGAAGCTGGAACAGCACCTGGGTGTAAAGCTTTTTTGTCGGGATCAGTATCGCGCCGAATTAACCCCTGAGGGTAAGGTGATCCTCGCCGAAGGTAAACGCTTGCTGCAATACCTTGGCAACATTGAACATTTAGCCAGCCGTTTCAGCGAAGGCTGGGAGCCTAAACTTGAGTTGGTGGTGGATGGCTCACTGCCCATGGAGCCCATCATGCGGGCGCTGAAGCGGGTGTCTGAGCATAAGATCCCTACTAAGATCCAGCTCAACATGGAGTTTCTCGGTGGGGTACAACACAGGTTCGAGCGGGATAATGCCGATCTCATGTTGGTGAAAGACTATCGCACCGGGCCTAACTATCGGCCACAGCCTCTGCCCGACATCAACAGCATACTGGTGGTGAGTCGCTCTCACCCCTTAGCCAAGGCCAAGGAGCTCAGCCTGTTTGAGTTGCTACAGCATGTGGAGCTGACCATCGAGGATTCCTCGCCTGGCAAGATCCACAGCGACGAGCTGCAATTTGGCGGTGACAAGGTGTTTTACCTGTCTGGCTTTATCATGAAGAAGAATGCCCTGCTGATGGGACTGGGCTTTGGCTGGATGCCTGACTTTTTGATTCAAGAGGAGCTGGCCAGCGGTGAGTTACAGGAACTGGATTTTCTCGGTGGCAGTCGTTACAGCTTTACCCCTCAGTTGGTATCGACCATGGAGCGCCCCTTAGGTCGCGCCGGCCGGCTCTTTACCAGCCTGATCCTGGAGGAGTTTAACCTTTACCAAGCCCAGGCCAGTCGTTAAAGCGAGTGTTTTTAGATCTAAAAAGCGAGCCGTTGAGCTCGCTTTTTTAAATGGCTAGCCTTAATTGAAAGCTAGTCGCTATTAATAGCTAGTCGTTAATAATAGCTAGTCGTTAATAATATCGAGGATACGACGTGTCTTGTCGTGCAGCTTAATAAAGGTGCCATCGACATCTATGGTGATGTTGCCGTCACGGTCGATAGGCACATGGATCTTGCCGCGATCATAATAGTCATCAGACAGGTAATCGCCCTTGTGCAGTTTCTTCTGCCAGCCCGGTGGTAGCGGCTCGCCGCGGGCCACCTTCTTCTGCAATCCTGGTGGCAGGCTCTTTTCGTTATGGGCCTTGGCACCATGTTCATGCTTATCGTTTTTAGCCAGGGTTAGCGGCGAAAAACCGATAGACAGTCCCAGTAGGATAAGGCTAACGCCTGTGGTGTATTTCTTCATCTGAATTCTCCAGCGCAATCATTGCGTTCTCAGCTAGCATATGGTCTCGCCCTGTTAATGTCTAGCCAGTCAGGACCTTAGCCATGTTCAGCTTGTATTCAGCATCTTCTCATTAACCTGGAGTTAAGCCATTGATAAAACGCCGGGCGCACCAGGCTATTAGCCTCCTAGATAAGCTGTGGTACGGAGTATGCAGATTCTCTAGGTAAGAGGCTTAGCGAATGTATTCTTTTAAGACTCAGCAAGCGTTTTATGAGATGTGAAGTCAGGTAAACGCCTAGAAAGTAAGGCGAAAGGCGTTAGGGCAATGGGGGCCGCTAAGGGCAACCTGTCCTTGGGACTAAGGAGTGCGATATGAAAAGTGTAATATCTTTGCAGATAGCAAATCTCTACTCTCAATATGCCACGCAGTTTGCCCGTGGCGATCAGGCCAGCAGTCAGCTGACGATGCAGGGCTTTGTCGAGCAGCTCGCTCAGCAGGGACTGTTACTCGATACTCTCAACTGGCAGGAGTGGTACCAAAATGCCCACCTTGTCGATAAGCCAGATTATATCCGCGAGGCGAGCTTCTATCAGTGCCGCTTGCTGTTAACCGCCATGAGCCGTTTGGAACGCTTCAGCCGCGGCGTATTGGAAAACATGCGCAGGCAAGGGGTGTTGCTGGCGATTCTGGAGCGGCTCAACGTATTGACTCATAAGAACTGCGGGCGCGACCTCTTTGTGCTGACCTAGCTTTTTGTTGGCTTGCCACTCTATTGGCTTAAGACGCCTTAGCGCCCAAGCCATCATTGGTGGGGAATAAGCACTATTGGCGGGAAATAGCGCTAATGGTGGCAAATAGCCGCATTTTAGCGGCTGTAACGCCAATCGCGCACCTTGGCGTCAAGCCAAGCGGCGCTGCGGGTCATCTGTTTCTGGCTCTTCTTTAGCCAGCCTCTGGCCCAGTGGTACTCCAAGCTTAATACTGCAAGTCCTATGGGCAGCAGTAACCAGGCCGGGCCTGGCAAGATCACCAGCGCCAACCCGAGTAGACAAAGTGCGCCGCCGATGACGGTGATCAAGGTTTTTCTCAGCATAAATACCTCATTTGACCTTCTCTCCTATACTTGTTTTGCATCATCTTGTTTATCCATGCCAGTGAAAATGTGTAACAAAAGGACATCTATGGCGCGATGGAGTGCGGCGAAGCAGTGATTCGGGGGAAGGGTGTTGATGAGAACAGGCGGCTTTAACTTAAGCATAAATAGCGCTAATAGGCAGGCCTTGCTCTCTACGCCGCTATTGCCAGTACCGCCATTGCCAGTAAAGCTATGGCCAGCAACGCTACGACGCGTCCATTTACTGTGTGTCTTCATCTTCATCGCTACCTTGTTGTGTGTTGTTTCAGCCCCGAAGGCCGAGACCCTCAAGCTTTCCTCATTAAATTGGCCACCCTATTCGGGGCCGACGCTGAAGGATGGCGGCGCCTGTGTGGTGGTGGCCAGAGCCGCACTTGCAGCCATGGGTCATGAGCTTCAGGTGGACTATTTCCCCTGGAGCCGCACAGTGCGTGTGGTGACCCGGGACGACTCTGGCTATCAGGGCTATTTCCCCGAGTATCATCACCCAACCGATAAATTCATCTTCTCCGACTCCATGGGACAGAGTCCCCTTGGGATCTTGGAGCAGAGCCAGCACCCCATTACCTGGTCGCGAGTGCAGGATCTCAATGCCTACACCTTGGGCGTGGTCAGAGACTATGTGAACACCCAGGCGCTCGATGAAATGATTGCCATCGGCGCCCAGCCGGTAGAGCTGGTGAGCTCAGATGAGCACAATATCCGCAAGGTGGCCACTGGAAGGGTTCAGGGCGCCGTCATGGATCTCTATGTTTATCAGTTTCTCATCGAGCAGCCACACCTGAGCGAACTCAAGACCAGGCTGCAATTTAACAAGCAGTTACTGGAGTCGAAACAGCTCTATATCGCCTTTAGAAACACTCCCGATGGACGCAGGTGGCGAGAGATCTATAACGCCGGCCTGGCCCGTATCCAAGTCGAGCAGCTCCTCGAAGATTACCTTCAAAGCCTCTAACTCGCCGTTTGGCAAGCATCCTGATTCGGTTCAGTCGTTGGTGTTCACGAACTCCCCTTCAGGCTCTATTTCAAGCCTCAAGGCTATTAAGCCTTGGCCGTGATCGTCTGCCCTATAGGGGTCAGGCTCAGCAGCGCCAGTTTCAGATGCTGAATACCAAAAGGGATCCCTATGATGGTGACGAAACAGGCCAGCGCGTGGGTGATATGACCGATGGCAAGCCAGATCCCAAATAGCAGGAACCAGACGATGTTACCTACCATGCCGAGCGGGCCAGTACCGATATCATCGACCCCTTGCAACGCGCGGCGATTAACGTTTTGCTGACCAAAGGGCCAGAAGGCCATCTCACCGATAACGAAACAGGCACGTCCGAAGGGGATGCCTATGATGCTGATGAAACAGAGCAGGCCCGCCAGCCACCAGGCCAGCCCCATCACGAAGCCGCCTAAAATAAACCATGCAATATTAAAGATTAAGCGCAGTAGTGCCATGAAGAGCTCCTTGTTGCAGTGCTTTTATTGTTGTTAAGGCATTGGCCTTAAATTAGATCTACTAGGGAATAAGCGAAAACCATGCCATGTTATATCTGTATGTTTTTATTGATTATTGTGTTGGTGTGATTCTGGAGTGTTGACATAATATGCCAAAAGTCGGTCAAATTACGCATTTGCCGTTAAAGGGTGTACACTCTGGCGCGTCATTTCATTCAGGCCCGATAACATGAAGCTTAGCCACACGCCCGTAGAGGCTGTCTGCCTTGGGGAGCACAAGGTCTATGTGAAGCGCGACGATCTGCTGCATCCCGAGTTTTCCGGTAATAAGGCGCGTAAGTTTGCCTATTTCCTTGAGAACGACTTCCCCTCTGTTAGGCAACTGATTGGCTATGGCTCGCCCCAGGCCAACTCCCTCTATTCGCTTTCGGCCCTGGCTAAGCTCAAGGGGTGGCGGCTGGATTTCTACGTGGACCATCTCCCCAGTTATCTGACGGAGCACCCCTGCGGCAACTACCTAGCGGCGTTAGATAACGGCGCCAACATCATAGATCTCTCAAGAAAGACGGATCGAGATGGATTGGATAGCGAAGCTTATATAAGGCAAAGGGTGTTGACGGGCAGCGATGAGCAGCTGTTTGTGCCAGAAGGGGGGCGCTGCGCCTTTGCCGAGCCGGGCGTCGCCCAGCTTGCCCGCGAGATAGCCAGCTGGAAAAGCGCGCAGCCCCTTAACGAGTTAGTGGTGTTTCTGCCATCCGGCACAGGCACCACGGCGCTCTATCTGCAGAAACAGTTCCTAGCTATAGATCCCAGCATCAGCGTCATGACCTGCGCCGTGGTGGGAGGCGATGAGTATCTTAAGAAGCAATTTTTAGCGCTTGAGCAAGACGAAGCGCTGCATCCTCAGATAGTCCCGGCCGCTAAGCGCTACCACTTTGGCAAGCTGTACCCTGAGTTTTACCAGATGTGGCATGAACTCGAGTCGACGGGGATAGCGTTTGAGCTGCTCTACGATCCCCTGGGCTGGCTTTGCCTCAAGCAGCTGTGGCAACAGGGGTTAGCTGCGCCCGTGCTCTATCTGCACCAAGGGGGCCTGCTGGGTAATCAATCTATGCTGCCTAGGTATAGGCGTAAGTTTGGTGAGCTAGAGAGATAAATGCCATTTGGCCAGGTCGGTACCTGTGAAAGGGGTACAACCTGAGCCAAATGTTACCTGCTGAGTCGTTGACGAATGGGGTCAATCCTACTTGTTGCCTGGGCAACCTTCGATACGTGTGAGAGGAGGTGTATCGAATAGCGTGGGGGTTATTTGTTGCTTGAGAGCAACCATTTCATAAATTGCAGGGCGTCGGTACGCTTAGCAAAAGTTTGTTTGTTTTTTCCTAGGCTATCGGTAAATGCGATAGAGGATTTGTTGACTGAAATTGAGTCCACCGGGAAGTTTACCGTGATCTCATGACCGTTAACTTTGTACGACATAGGCCATACTCCTTATTACTATAACTGCCTTGTGGCAGTAAAAATTTAACAAATAATAGATCCTTAGCTGTTGCGAAAGATGAATTAAATCCTTTCTGAGACTACCCAGCCTAATTTAAATAATCAAGTGATCTGCCTCGCTAAAGCCGTTGCTTGCGCCCTAAACAGGGGCTTTTCACCGGATTGGACACAGTAAATCATCAATAAATGACAATAGTGTGACGAGATAACTGCGAGTTGTTGAAGCGATGACTATGAGATGATTTAGAGTCTAGCGATGCAAAACTTGAAGGCAGAAACTTAAAGCAGGGTACTGCAGAAGGAACGCATTATAATCTCGGCGGCGTACTTGTCAATATTTAATCAATTCTGTCGATTTGACCAGGCCCATGGCGATGAAAAGGCCGGTTCCTGCTTAGCTTTCTACTGTGCAATTTAGGAATAAATGCTAATATTTCTAGGCGCTTGTTAACAATTAAGGGGACTGGGATGCGCTTTGTTGTTTGGCAGTTTATGTTGGTAATGAGTTTTTTTGTCGGCAGCGCCTGGAGCGCGGCGCCAAATAGTTTGGTGGGGGCCTTAAGCGATGCTGCCGCCGACAGTGGTCAGAGCCAATTTGTGCGCTCGGTTGAGCACTTCGATTATCAGGACAGCCTGCAGCGTGATACCCCAAGGGGCACGGTAGAAGGCTTTATGGAGGCGGTTTACGAGCAGGATTATGAGAAGGCGGCAGAATATCTGGATCTGCGTTACCTGCCCGAGGGGATGTCGGCCAGCAAAGGCGCCGAATATGCTAAGCAGCTACAGCTGATCATAGAGCGTAATCTCTGGCTCGACCTGGGCCAGCTCAACGATACCCCACTTGGGCAGGATAACGATCAGCTTCCTGCCTATCGGGATCTCTTCGGCCGGGTCGCCTTGCAGAGCGATCAGATCGCCCTCTATCTACAGCGGGTGCCCAGTGAAGGCGGCACCATCTGGAAGGTCTCCAATGCTACCGTGGCCAAGGTGCCACAGCTCTATCAAAACCTGGGCTATGGGCCCGTGGCCGAGTGGTTTGTCAATCATATCCCCGAGGGGCGCTGGTTTAACGTCAACCTGTGGGAGTGGACCCTGCTGCTGGCGTATCTGATCACCGCATTTCTGGTGATGGTGCCCATTACCTGGATCATCAAGCGCGTTATCTTGCTAACCCAATATGAGCTTAAAGAGGAGCTGGCCTATATCGTCGCCGGGCCATTGCGTTTACTGGCAGCCGTGCTATTGGTCAGAGCCTGGGTGTCTCACAGCAGCATCTCACCGGCGGCAATTGAGATGATAGATACCGGCTTTCTGTTGGTGTCGGCCATCATCTGGTTTGGCTGGAGCGCCATGGGGATCTTCCAGCAGGGCCTGAAGAAACGCTGGAAAGAGCAGGGTAAAGATCAGGCCGCCTCCCTGCTCAGGCCGCTGACTAATTTCCTGCGGGTGATCTTCGTGATCATGGCGGTGCTGTTATGGCTAGAACACCTGGGCTTTAACGCCAGCGCCATCATCGCCGGTATGGGCATAGGGGGCATCGCCATCGCGCTCGCCTCCAAGCAGTCGATTGAGAACTTTATCGGTACAATTACCCTCTATTCGGCGGCGCCGATTAAGGTGGGCAACCTGTGTAAATTTGGTAGCATCAGCGGCACGGTCGAGGAGATTGGCCTGCGCTGCACTCAGATCCGCACCCTGGACAGGACGCTTATTCACGTGCCCAACGCTAAGTTAGTGGAGATGGAGATCGAAAACATCTCCCAGCGCGAGAAGATCCGTTTCAAGGCGGATATTCGTCTCGATTATGCGGTGACCACCTCGGAGCAGCTCAAGGCGATTGTCGCCGAGATTAAAGCCATGCTCGAAGAGCATGAGCTGGTGCTCAAAGAGCCCCTCAGGGTCACCTTTAAGGGCTTCGGTCTCCATGGTCTTCAGGTCAATGTGCTCGCCTATATCGGCACCAAGAGTTTTCCCACCTTTCAGTTGGCATCGGAAGAGTTACATTTAAAAATCATGGATATAGTGGTGAAGAATGGCTCTCGCATCGTGCCAGTGGCGCCCGTTGCCCTGAATAATGGATAAATGTTAAAGCTGTGATCTCTGGGTCTTGATGTTGGCTCGAAATCCGGGGATCATGGCTATAATTAATGGCGTATCGCGTCCATCACATCATGACGTAGTGAGAATTGTATGGCTAAAGTGCTAGAGAGTGTCGATCAGCGTACCCAGTTGGTTGGCGAAAACCGTCTCGAGCTGTTGCTGTTTCGTATCAATGCGACGCAGCTGTTTGCGATCAATGTGTTTAAGGTCAAAGAGGTGGTTAAGCTGCCGAAGCTGAGTGCCTTACCCGGTAGCCATCCTAGCATCAAGGGGGTCGCCAACATTCGTGGCACCTCGATTCCCGTTATCGATCTTCGCGCCGCCATCGGTTTTCAGCCCATGAACAGCGACCAGGAAGCAAACCTTATCATCACCGAATATAACCGCAGCGTGCAGGGCTTCATGGTCGGCAAGGTCGACCATATCATCAATATGACCTGGAGCGACATCATGCCGCCGCCCAAGAGCACAGGCAGTCATAACTATCTGACTGCCATCACTAAGGTGGAGGTAGATGGCGCGACTCGTCTGGTCTCCATTATCGATGTGGAGAAGGTGCTGGCGGAAATCGTGCACTATGATATCGCCATCTCGGAAGGGGTATTGGATGAGGCCTTGGTGGATAAGATGATAGGGCGCAAGATCTTAATTGCCGACGACTCTGCTACCGCCCGCCGACAGGTAAAAGATACGCTAGCGCCACTGGGTATTGAGGTGATAGAGACCTCGGATGGCCTGCAGGCACTTAAGCTGTTGAAGCGTTGGTGCGACGAGGGGCGTGATATCAACCAAGAGATACTCATGCTGATCACCGACGCCGAGATGCCCGAAATGGACGGTTATCGTCTCACCTATGAGGTACGTAACGACAAGCGGATGGCCAATCTCTTTATTACCCTCAATACCTCGCTGAGTGGCAGCTTTAACAATGCCATGGTGGAGAAGGTGGGATGCGATCGCTTTATCTCAAAATTCCAGCCGGATCTGCTGGTGGATGTGGTGCAGGAGCGTCTACGTACTCAGTTGCCCGAACAGGTAAATTAAGCGGAAAGCTTTTAGTACTATTAGCTTTTCATCGCCTAGTTATTCAAGGTCCAACTATTCATCGTCTAGCGAATCATTGCCTATAGAATCATAGTCGAGTGCCTGCTCGGCAAGGATATCTCGCAATACTTGACGCTTGACCACGGCGGTGGAGACGATATTGATCCTGGCGATGCGCACCGCGTAGCCGAAACGGTCACGGCCAACGGCGGCCAGCAGCTGATGCAGAAAGGCCTTATCCAGTCCCAGCATCTTGGCGTAATGTTCCACGGCCTTGGCCAGCGACGAAAATTGCACGCCGTCAAACTCAAAACCGCCGCCAAAACCAGCTGTGTCGAGTGGGATCCCCTTGAGGCTGAGGGGCCAGGGCGCAACGCTGACCCGTTCTTTGGCGACCTGATACATAAACCAGGCGCTCTTCTTAAAGCCTTCGAATACCTTACAGCTAAAGTCCGATTCTTCTAGCTCCTCTTGGGTCCAGTTTTCGCCTATGGCCAGGTGTTTGGCATAGCGGCGCATTAACTCGTCTTTAACTGCGCTGTGGCAGTCCCAGATAGAGCTAAGCGGTGCCTTCTCGGCGATCTGCAGACACTCCTTACAGGCGGGAACCGCTAGCGAGGGGTGAGGGCAATGTCCCAAGGCGTGATAGTCAAACTGATGAGCACAGGGCTCGGCGCAGAACCAACAGGTGTGGCGTCTGTCGAAGGGGATGTCGACCAGGGGCAGGCTTGCAGACAAGGGCTATCCCCTGTCTGCTACTTGGTATAAGCGCATATTAAAGCGCAAGCTCAGGGCTTACTCTTGCTCTATGTCGACCAGGCTCTTGGCCAGGATGATAGGGTCGAGCTCTAGGCATTCCTGCTCGGCGACCCAGTCGATACCCACTAATACGCCGTCATCGTGCAGATCTTGAATCCAATATTCCAGCAGCTCTTCCAGTGGAATGGGAGCCGGCTGATAATCTTGCCATTCTTCAGTGCAGTGCACCTTGGCCTGTTCTTCGCTAGACCACAGCGGCATCACATCCGTTTCTTCATATTCTGACGAGTCACACACGACCCAACCTTCGCCAGTTTCATCTTGCAGGCCCCAAACGGCTTGCTGCTCTTTTACGTTGTCGATAAAGCTTGCTAAAACGGGACTATTGTCTGTCATCTTAGTGTCTGTCATGTGAGTTCTCTTAGAGTGGGTAAAATCGAGCCCATTATACGCGATGTGGCTAACGAGCCAAGCGCTAGGTGACCCGATCAGTCCACTATTTATCCGCTCATGGGACAAACTGGTCTTAGTTCGAATAATTAATCATAAATCATTTAGTATAAGTGTCCCGAGTCGTTATCATGTCTGGGGAAGGTCTGGTTTCTCGCCGGCTGCAGATCATTAAGTTTCTTATTTTTTTAGCCGTTTTCTCTTGGAGTCTCTATTTTGAAAAAATTGCTCACCTTTGCATCCCTGATCCTGGCAACCGGCTTGCCAAGCCTTAGCGCGCTCGCCCAAGATTTCGATACCTGTGTCAGCGCACTCAAACAGAAGGCGCTGGCCGCCGGGGTGTCGAGCAAGACGGTAGAAGAGGGGCTGGGTCAGGTGAAGTATGTGGCCAGGGTGATAGAGCTAGATAAGAAGCAGCCGGAATTTAGTCAGACCTTCGACAACTATTTCTCCAAACGCGTGACTGACTGGCGGGTTCAGGAGGGCAGACGTCTGCTTAAGCAGCATGGCCAGCTTCTGCATAAGTTGCAGCAAGAATATGGCATTCCGCCCCAGTATCTGGTGGCCTTCTGGGGACTGGAGACCAATTTCGGCTCCTATAAAGGCAAGATGCCGGTGATCGACTCCCTGACAACCCTTGCCTGCGATCCGAGACGCAGTGACTATTTTACCGGTGAATTAATTCAGGCGTTGAAGCTCAAAGAGGCCTACCAATTTGATAACGCCCAGATGCAAGGCTCCTGGGCCGGCGCCATGGGGCACACTCAGTTTATGCCCTCGGCCTATGCCAAGTATGCGGTGGACGCGGATGGTGACGGCAAGGCCGATCTGTTTAACAGTACCCAAGACGCCCTGTCGAGTGCGGCTAACTTCTTGAATAATCTCGGTTGGATGCGCAACGAGCGCTGGGGCCGCGAGGTAAGCTTGCCTAAGGATTATGATTATCGTCACCTGGGTCGTAATGATAAACAAAGTTTAACCACCTGGGCCGGTTTAGGGATCACTCAGGCCAATGGCCGCGCGCTGTCGACACCCGACATGCAAGCCGCCCTTTATCTACCGGCAGGGCATACGGGGCCTGCTTTCTTAGGTTATGGCAACTTCGATGTGATCATGCGCTGGAACCGCTCAGAGTTTTACGCCATCGCCGTCGGGCATCTGGCCGATCGCATCAATGGTGGTGCGCGCCTGCATGTGGCGCCGCCAAAGCATGACAACATCAGCCGCGCCAAGCTCAAGCAGTTACAGGCCAAACTCAACGAGAAGGGCTATGAGGTGGGTAAGCCTGATGGCGTGCTTGGGGTCAACTCCCGCGCCGGCCTGCAGGCCTTTCAGCGCAGCGTTGGCCTGGTGGCCGACGGTTTTCCAAGCGATGAGACCTTCAGCGCCCTGGGCATCAAATAGTGCTAACCATTATGATTGCATCTCGCTAAGAATTGCATTAGCTTAAGATTTTGGCCGGGCAATTTGCTCGGCCATTTGTTAATGACAGCATTTTATACCAATCGTAGTAAATAACTGATCATGCTAGCTTGTTAAAACCTCCGATAACGGTGTTATTATTTTTGATTGTAGAATAATTACTTATCAAAAAATTCTGCCTTGTTCTCGGCTGTTTTTCCTGTGCTATTTCTGATCACTTACTTACCGTGATTGGTATTACGAGTGGCAATAAAGGTAGCAATATGGATGCGATGGAGAGTTTGTCATTTGCCCAGCGGCAACGTCTGGCGTTTATCGACTTTAGTTTGCAGTATTTTGGCCAGGTATCACGCCAGGACTTGATCGCCAAATTCGCCACAGGCCTGGCGGCGGCGACAAGGGATTTCTCCAGCTACCGCGAGTTGGCGCCCCACAACATGGAGCTGGTGCATCAGACCAAGCGTTACCATAGGCGCGCCGAGTTTACCCCGCTGTTTGACCATGATCCCGAGGCGATCCTCCACGGGTTGGCCAATGGTTTCGGCGACGGGCTATCCCATCCGGTGACGCCAAGTAGCGTCTGTCTGGATGCGGTGCAGCTTATTCATCCCGATACCAATATTATTGCCGCCGTGATGCGGGCTATCGCCCATAAGCAGGCGATAGCCGTGACTTATGTGTCCGTGTCATCGGGGGAAACTCACAGAGAGCTGGTGCCGCACACCCTGGTGAATAATGGACAGCGCTGGCATGTACGCTGTTTCGATCGCACCCATCAGGTGTTTACCGACTTTGTGGTGACCCGCTTCAAGGCGGTGACTCAGAGCGCCACCGAACCCTTCGACCATGAGCTGCAAGAAAAGGATGGCTACTGGCAGAAGTTGGTCTCTCTGGTGTTGATCCCCCATCCCAGCCTGATGCATCCCGAGGCGATTGCGCTGGACTATCAGATGAGCGAGGGGGAATTGGTAATTAGTTGCCGTGCCGCTCTGGCAGGTTATCTGCTGCGCCAGTGGAGCGTAGACTGCTCGGCTCAGCATCAGATCCGCAGCGGCGTCTGTCAGCTCGCCCTTAAGAATCACGCCATCTTAAGCGAGATAGAGCATCTGGCTATAGTGCCGGGCGCCAAGGCATAACAGGCGTAGCGCCCCGGGGGAAGTTTTGCTAAGCTTCGCCCACTTGATAAAGAGAGACTAACTAAGGACGCTTGATGAGCATTAAAGACGATATGGTCGTGCAGTTTAACTACACCTTACGCGATGAAGCAGGTGAAGTGCTCGAAACCAACGAAGGATTAGATCCTATTGCCTACCTACATGGGCATGACAACATGATGCCTGGCGTCGAGAAGGCGATGGAAGGTAAGGCTGTGGGCGAGAAGTTTTCTGTGACCCTGCCACCGGAAGAAACCTATGGTGTGCGTAACGAAAACGGCGAGCAGCGCGTGTCTATCAAGCATCTGCAAGGCGCGAAAGTGTGGAAGCCTGGCATGCGTGCCATCGTGAGCACTGACCAGGGCCAGCGCCAGGTGACCGTACTTAAGGTGGGCAAGTTTATGGCGACCGTGGATATCAACCATCCACTGGCGGGCCGCGAGCTGACTTTCGATCTTGAGGTTGTCGACGCGCGCGAGGCGACTGCAGAAGAGATCGCCCACGGACATGCCCACGGGGTAGGCGGTCATCACCACTAAGGTGAGCCGGCGCGAATAAGCGTAGCTATATAGATAGCGAAAACCATAGAGGCCCGGGTGTTCCTGGGTCTTTGCATATCTAACGAGGAAGTAAGCTATGGTCATCGAATTTTCAGGCGGGCGGATAATCGTCTCGCCCCAAGAGGTGCTGGTAAAACTCACTACTGGTGTCAGCCTCTATGCCATGGCCGATGATCTGCGCCTGCTCAGCGCCGGCAACATCATGGTGGCCGATGCGGGCGCTGTGCGTTGGCACCTTAGCTTAGACGATGCAAACCAACTAGGTGATATCGCCGAGAGTCTCGGTGTCGATATCGCCTAGGCAAGATTGATTTCTACTTCATCAGTTGCTGCCGATGCAGCCCGTTAACGGCCAAGCTTGTTTTTAAAAAGTTGGTCGCGGCCGTGGAGTGAGTCGAGATCTAATCTGGGGCCCTTGGGGACCACGCGCGTCGGGTTGATCTGGCCATGGCTGAAGTAGTAGTGCTGCTTGATATGCTCAAAGTTGACCGTCTTGGCGACCCCTGGGTGTTGGTATAACTCCTTCAGGTAGGCCTGGATCGACGGCATATCAGCGATGCGATTGCGATTGGTCTTGAAGTGACCCACATAGACGGCATCGAAGCGCACGAGTGTGGTAAACAAGCGCCAGTCGGCTTCGGTGATCTGGTCACCCACCAGATAGCGCTGCTGGCTAAGACGTGTCTCTAAGCTATCTAAGGCGTCGAACAGTTCATCGAAAGCCTGCTCATAGGCTGCCTGTGTGGTGGCAAAACCGGCTCTGTATACCCCGTTATTGATCTTGTGATAGATCCAGTGATTGATCTCATCTATCTCCTCGCTATGGGCGGCGGGGTAGAAGTCGAGATGATTGCCGGTGATCTCGTTAAAGGCGCTATTAAACATGCGGATGATCTCCGCCGACTCGTTGCTGACTATGGTGCGGCGCTGCTTGTCCCACAGCACAGGTACAGTCACCCGACCGCTATAGTCTGGCTTGGCCAGTTGGTAGATCTGATAGAGATAATCTTTGCCGTTGAGCCTGTCGATCTCACTGCCCTCGATATGCTGGGCGATCTCACTCTGCTTGGGGCCACTAAACTCCCAGCCGTTGCTCAGCATATGGGGCTCGACGACGGTGACGCCGATATGGGCCTGCAACGACTTCAGCTCGCGAAAGATAAGGGTTCTGTGCGCCCAGGGACAGGCGAGAGAGACATAGAGATGGTAGCGACCCGACTCGGCTTTAAACTCGGGCTCAGGCTCATCTGCGCTTGGCGCCTTTATCCAGCGGCGAAAGGCGGCGTCTTCCCGCTCAAATGCGCCCTTGCTCTTGTCTGTGTCATACCATTTATCGACCCATTGGCCACCTTGAAGTAATCCCATCTGTGTCTGCCTCGTTTATCTAACTCTTAAGTGCAGTGTAACAGTCGACTAAACGGATAAAAAACGCGAAAACTGGCGTTTTTTATTCGACTTTATCGAATAGTTGGGCGGGCTATAGTTGGGTGGACTTAGGCTTCCTGATATGATCGGCCGCACATAAACACCTAATGAAGAGTAATAAAGGAAACCCTATGTCTCAACAGCCGTTAGAGCGGATCACCATAGAACCTCAATCCCAGTTCCGCGCCTGCGTGATCTGGTTGCATGGCCTTGGCGATTCCGGTGCCGGTTTTGCCCCTGTGGTGCCACTTCTGGGTCTGCCCGATGAACTCGGCGTGCGTTTCATCTTTCCCCATGCGCCAAGCATACCGGTGACCATCAACCAGGGGTATGTGATGCCCGCCTGGTATGACATCAAGGGGATGGATGTAGACAATCGCGCCGATATGGCTGGCGTCTTGGCCTCTGAGCTGGCGATTGCAGCGCTTATTGAGGAGCAGATCGCCTCTGGTGTGCCGAGTGATAAGATAGTCCTGGCCGGTTTTAGCCAAGGTGGGGTGATGAGCCTGTTTACTGGCTTGCGTTTTCCTAAGCGTCTGGCGGGGATCATGGCACTATCTTGCTATCTGCCGACGGGCCATGCTATGCCCGATAACTTGAGTGAGGCCAATCGTAGTACGCCGCTGCTGCAACAACACGGTGAGCAGGATGAGGTGGTGCCACTGGCTCTTGGCCGCGCGGCCTATGATCTGATTTCCAAGGCGGGCTATTCCAGCGAGTGGCATACCTATCCTATGGGCCATAGTGTGTTGCCAAATCAGCTTCAGGAGATAGGTCTTTGGCTTAAGGCGCGACTGAGCCTATAGCGTGCCTGTTCACCTGCCTGTTACCTGCCTGAATTGGAACAGGATTATTAAAATAAGCGAGGGGCGCCAGTTGGCGCCTCTTTTTTATGCTTGCAAGAGTGTGATGGATATCACGTCAATCAATTGGCGGGCACAGCCTGGTCATTTTACCGTAACCATAAGTTAACAATTGCCCGTAAATGGCGACCTTTGCGACTAAAAATGCATCAACTTGTGCTGTATTACGTTTTACTGCTTTAGATAAAGTTGATCTAGTGTGAAATTTTTACCGGTTTTGTGATCTAGGTACGCTAGAGCTTGTTTGTTTAAAGGGAGTATCCTCATTTTTTGGAAAATAGGTGCAAGTTAATAAAATAGATGGGAAATCGATATCTGTTGGCGTTTTAATTTATCGATAGGTCTCGCGATTCATTTTTACCTTGTTCTGATGATGAAACAATGAAAGGCGTAAAACGCTTTTAAAATAAACATTTGCCCTATGTTTGTTCATAAAAATGCCACATTTCCTAGATATTGTTTGCTATTATATTTCGCGGCGAGATTATGACGTTCGCTATCAAAAAATATGATGGTTAATAAAAAAGATAATCTAGGGGTTGATGTAATGACAAATAAGCTTTTAAAAGGATTAGTCGCTACCGCTGTATTGGCAGCACTTGCTGGTTGTAACAGCAGCGATGACGACAAGGCGCCAACAACATGTGCTGAAGCTGGCACTGCTTGCACCAAATTTACCGTACTGCACACCAATGATAACCATGGTCGTTTCTGGGAAAACAAAGACGGCGAATATGGTATGGCGGCACGTAAGACGCTGATCGAAAAGATCCGCGCCGAAGTGGCGGCCAATGGCGGCGAAACGCTGCTGCTTTCTGGTGGTGATATCAACACAGGTGTACCTGAGTCTGATCTGCAAGACGCACTGCCAGATTTCCTTGGTATGAACGATATCGGTTATGACGCTATGGCGGTCGGTAACCACGAATTTGATAACCCATTGGCGGTACTGGATTCGCAGCGTTCTATCGCTAACTTCCCAATGCTGGCGGCTAACATCTACAAAGAAGATGGCACTCGCTACTTCGAAGCCTACAAGGTATTCGATGTTAACGGCATCAAGATTGCTGTTATCGGTCTAACCACCGAAGACACGGCTAAACTGGGTAACCCAGAATTTATCTCAGGTCTTAAGTTCACCGATCCTAAAGAAGAGATCGTTAAGGTGATCAAAGAGATCAAAGACGCTAAGGCAGCCGATCTTATCTTCGCAACGACTCACATGGGTCACTATGCGAACGGCGAACACGGCAGCAACGCCCCTGGCGACGTGGCTCTGGCCAAGGCGCTTGAGCAAGGCCAACTTCAGGCTGTGATCGGTGGTCACTCACAAAACCCAGTTTGTATGGAAGGCGGCGAGTATGCTGACTTTGCACCGGGCGACGAGTGTACACCTGATCAGCAAAACGGTACCTACATCATGCAAGCTCACGAGTGGGGTAAGTATGTTGGCCGTGCCGATTTCGAATACTTCAACGGTGAACTGCACCTGGCTAACTACAAGCTGGTTCCAGTTAACCTAGTGAAGAAAGTAAAAGATGAACAAGGTAACGAGACTAAAGTACTGGTAGGTGAAGCGATCGAGGCCGATGCTGCACTGAAAGAGATGCTTTCTTACTACCAAGAGCGTGGTCAAGGCCAACTGGATGAAGTGATAGCTTCTACCGATGGCTTACTAGACGGTGAGCGTGCAAACGTACGTTACATGCAGACTAACCTGGGTCGTCTGATCGCCGATGCACAGCGTACCAAGGTTGCGGCCGATGTGGGCGTGATGAACTCTGGTGGTGTTCGTGCGTCAATCGAAGCCGGTGACATCTCTTACCGCGACGTACTGACAGTTCAGCCTTTCGGTAACATGGTGACTCTAAGCACTATGACAGGTGAAGAGCTTAGCGCTTACCTGGGTGAAGTGGCTAGCCTACAAATTGGTGCAGGTGCTTACGCTCAGATCACTGGTGTTAAGATGACGGTTGACTGTGCGGCTAAGACAGTGGCTATCAGCGAAGTTAACGGTAAAGAGTACAGCGCGACTGGCTCTTACACCATGACAGTACCTAGCTACAACGCGGCAGGTGGTGACGGCTATCCTAAGCTAAACCCAGTACAAACAGGTTATGTTGACGCCGAAGTACTGTACACCTTCTTCAAGGATGCAGGCACTATCGTAGCGGCCGACTACAACCCAGTAGGCGATATCGTTTACGAAAACTCTGAAAGTGTTGAAGGTTGTCAGATCACTGCTCAATAAGCAGGATTAAGCGACACAAAGGGCAGCCTCAGGGCTGCCTTTTTTATGTCCAAGATTTCACATTCATCTAAGTCGCAGTAAGCTAGTTTACGAGAGCATTTAGCTGGGTCATTCTCTGGTTCAATTTCTGGGTCATCAACTTTTGCACAAGTGCATTCAAATGGCGCCGGAAAATTTTTTTAAATTTCTTCCTTGAAATCATAAAGGCCTATCCACATATAGTGATTATGGGGCGCTCATCGAGGCCCCTGATGTTACCCAAGATGTTGATCTTGTTATGGCAGTGCCTTTGGGCTGCCCGGTAATGTCACTAAAAGGCGCGGCGCAATTTATTCGAAACATATCGTGTGAATTATTGTCGGCCACTAACCACTATATTGCTTAATACAAGGATATACCTATGCGTAATTATGATTTGACCCCTCTATACCGTAGTGCCATTGGATTCGATCGTTTAGCCCAGCTTGCCGAGCATGCTGCATCGAACAAGGGTAACTCGGGTTATCCCCCATACAACATAGAGCTGCTGAGCGAGAATCGCTATCGCATCACCATGGCGGTGGCCGGCTTTGCGATGGAAGAATTAGATATCACCAGCGAAGGCGACAAGCTAGTGGTAAAAGGCACCAAGGCGGAGCAGGAGAGCGAGCGCAAATACCTGTATCAGGGTATCGCTGAGCGCGGTTTCGAGCGCACCTTCCAGCTGGCCGACTATGTGACTGTAATTGGCGCCGATCTGGAAAACGGCCTGCTCAATATCGATCTGCAGCGTGAGATCCCGGAGGCCCTAAAGCCGCGCAAGATTGAGATCTC
Organism: Shewanella loihica PV-4; assembly: GCF_000016065.1. Lineage (NCBI taxonomy): Bacteria > Pseudomonadati > Pseudomonadota > Gammaproteobacteria > Alteromonadales > Shewanellaceae > Shewanella > Shewanella loihica. The sequence goes on along the minus strand of NC_009092.1, from coordinate 2,480,233 downwards.
AACTTCAAGGCTGCTAGACGCTTAAATGAAAGTTTAAGTGCAGCGCGTGAAAGCACAGCATCGAATAAAAAAGGGAGCCTAGGCTCCCTTTTTTAATGGCTAACGTTCACCTTTCCGTATTAGCGATTAAGCCCGGTCAGAATGGCTTCGTTCAGGTATTGGCTAAAGTCATCGCCATGGTTGGCCAGCATCTTAGGGAACATAGAAATCGGCGTCAGGCCGGGGAAGGTGTTGATCTCGTTGAGTAAGATCTCGCCTTCTGGCGTGAGGAAGAAATCGATGCGCGACAGGTGTCTAAGCTTCATGCCATCGAATACCTTTACCGCATAGGCGCGGATCTGCTGGGCTATCTCATCGCTGACTTCGGCCACGACCTTAGTGGTGGCCTTGCTGTCGGCGGCATACTTCTCATCATAGGTGTAGAAGGTGCCACCGGCGCAGATCACCTCGCCAGGCAGGGTGGCGACCGTCTCGCCTCGGTATTGATAGACGGCGACTTCCAGCTCCCGTGCCTGAATGGTTTTCTCTACCACCACATAGGGCGAATAATGAAACGCATCGGCCAGAATGGCCGGGATCTGCGCCGCGTCATCGACCCGGTAACAGCCCACAGAGGAGCCTTGTGAGGCGGCCTTTACGAATACTGAGCCCCACTTGGCCAGGGCGTCTGTGGTCTGGGCAATTGCCTGCTCGTCCAGTTGATTCAGGAAGAGGTAAGGGGTGTTAGGGATCCCCAGGGCGCTAAACCACATCTTGGCGGTGATCTTGTTGAAACAGTTGCGAGAGCCCTCGGCGTCACAGCCGAAATAGGGTAGGTTTATGAGTTCGAAATAGGACTGAATGTCGCCGGTTTCGCCAGGGTAGCCGTGAATACAGGGGATCACATAATCCACCGGCCAGGGCGCCAGGCTTTCGTCTTCGAAACGGATCTCGCGGCGATTGGTCAGCTCACAGCGCTCACCTGATTTGCTTTGATATTGTCCCTTGGCATCGAGTTCGACCCGCAGCACATTCAGGTGGGGAAGTTTCGCCAGCGAGGTCTCGAAGTAGTTGGCCGACAGCAGGGAGATGGCGTGTTCATCGCCGCCGCCACCGCATAAAAGTAAAAGGTTGATCGGATTCATCGGGTCTCCGTTTTCGACTCAGTATCGTTTTCCATGCTCACTATGACGTGCTGATTTTTTTATGCAAGTCCTGGATGCTGCTTAAAGAAAGCTTAATGTCTGACCGGGCAATTTGTGGCCGAAATCATTATCTATGCCGCCTTAACGCTCGGCCCAAGGCGCCTCATAGAGCGCATCATAATCGGTTTGCGCCAGCACAGTTACGCCTACCGCCTCAAGAAACAGCGCTTGTCCCTGGGAGATGGGCTCACCGGCGTAAACATAGTAGGCCGCGCGCCTGCGCTCGGGAAAGGCCTTATAGAGTTTAGCGCGTTCGATTAGCAACCAGCGCAGAAAAATCTCGTTACTCTCAAGGCCTAGTCCGATAAACACCAGTTCGTTATGCAGCAAGATATTGAGCCAGGTGCTGTTGCCGCGCCAATGCTCCTTTAGCGCCTTTTTGAAGCCGCCACCCAGATGGCCCTGATGCAGAATATCCCTGGCCCTGTCTACCGCCCCCATGTAATGGCTCAGTCCAAGGCGCACGCTGCGGGCATACCTCTGCATGCCGTTAATGTGCCAGATGGCAAACTCCTCAGTGGGTGAGGCGATGGGCGACTTGGCAAAGTAGCTGGACCAGGGGTAGAAGTCGGTAAAATGTTTCGCCTGCAGGTGATGTAGTTTAAGTTGGTGACTTTTCGCGAGGGTCTGTTCGAAGTTAGTGGTCAGCACAGGCGTGTTGTTTGCCGCTGCCCAGACTATCAATCGTTGGTGTTGACGCTGGGGTTGCCAGCTGGCCATCAGATTACAGAACGCTTTCTGTAGCTGCGTGTTGGGCTGACTACTGATGAGATCTAGCGCATCATAAAATTCGGTGAGGGCGATGCCAGCCGGGATGCTTGCTACCTCATCGCCCTGGTGGGCACGCCAAAGGCTGAGAAGCATCTCATCCCAGGCGTTGATGCTGGTTACTTGCTCGTCACTTTGACTGCGAGGGCGATAGCGATTGATGCCGTTACCAACCACTAATGCCCTCGGATGGGCACTCGGGCGCTGGTTGAGCAGCTGGGACAGGGTTTGACTCATGCTGGCCACAACCTCTGTGCTAGGCCAGAGGCCCTAAGGGTTACCTGACTGCATGCCGCTTCGAACACCGCCTGGCTGCCAAGACAGCTAAAGTGTCCCTTGGCGCGGGTGATGGCGGTGTAGACCAGCTCCTTGGTCAGTAGCTGGCGCTGGGCAACGCTGGGCCTTGGCGGCAAGACGAAGGCGACCTGCTGAAACTCACTGCCCTGGCTCTTATGTACCGTCATGGCATAACAGGTCTCGTGGCTGGGCAGGCGAGCGGGCAGTACCTTGAGCAGGCTGCCATCGGCCTGAACGAAATAGGCCATCAGGCGGTGGGTGGGGCCATGACCTGGCAGGATAACCCCGATATCACCGTTAAACAGCCCTAGGTTATAGTCGTTACTCTGAATGATGATAGGGCGTCCGGCGTAAAATTCGCTGGATGGCTGGATCAGCTGGGCATCCTTCAGTGCCTGGGTGACCGCCGCATTGATCCCCTCGACGCCATATTCGCCGGCGCGCATGGCGCAGAGGATACGGAAGTTGTTGAAGCGAGTGATGATCTGGTTGGCGATTTCGTCCAGATCCAGTTGTTGATCTGCCTCTTTATCTACTTCTTGAGCCTGCTCTTTGTTGGCCAGGTGACCAACCAAGTCAAGATAAGGGCGATATTTGTCGACGCTCTGTGCCATCAAGGCCTTGAGTCCGGCGTTGCCCTGGGGCGAGAGTTGATGCTCAAGCCAGCTAAGTTCGTCGTATCCTTTCTGCCAGACACTTAATATGCCCGTCAGATCGCGGCGGTTGACGGCGCCAGCTAGTTGTCCGATACCGGCATCGCCCTTAAATCTGTGGCTGTGCATCAGCATGGCCAGACTATCGCCCAGTGCCGGGCGCGCATCGATATAGTTGCTGAGATCTTCATTGGTCAGTTGACTCAGGAGTGCTGCCTTCTCTTGTGAGTAGCGCATGCGCCAGCCACTTTCCTGTGAGCTTGTCTGTTTTAGCCCGGCGCAGATATCAGCCAGCACGGCGCCGGCCTCGACCGAGGCGAGCTGGTCCTGATCGCCAAGCAGAATAAGCCTGGTGTGCTCCGGCAGCGCTTCCAGCAGCTTGTGCATCATGGGCAGATCCACCATGGAGGCCTCATCGAGGATCAAGAGATCCAGCCTGAGAGGATTGTCCTTGTGGTGCCTGAATCTGTGGGAGCCGGGGATCACCCCCAGTAGCCGGTGCAGGGTGGCTGCCTCTTCTGGCACCTGCTTAAGCTGCTCAAGATCTAACTCATCGCCATAGGGCGCCAGCTCCTGGGCAAGCCTCGCCTTGGAGGCCTTGATCGACTCGCTCAGGCGCGCGGCCGCCTTGCCCGTTGGCGCCACCAACTTGATGGTGAGTTGCTGCTCCAGACAGAGCAGCAGTAACAGCTTAGTTACTGTGGTGGTCTTGCCCGTACCGGGCCCGCCGGTGATCACCGCCAGCTTCTGGCTAAAGGCGGTGGCGGTGGCTACCTTCTGCCAATCGGGCTTCTCGGCCTGACCGGCAAACAGAATATTCAGTATGCAGGCTACCTTATCTGGCGCCGCAACTGTGATGGGCTGATTGAGGCGCGTGAGACGCTCGGCCACCTGAGTCTCAAACTGGTAGTAACGCTGCAGGTAGAGCCTGTCGCCATCGAGGATCAAGGGGGTGTTTAGCTCACCATCGGCCGGACTAATGGCTTGATATTGCGTCAACTGCCCGGCCAGCGCCTGTGGGGTCAGCTCAAGTTGACATTGGGGCTGCTGTTCATGCAGCGGGTTATTCTTGTCTATCTGCGTCAGGGGCAGACAGGTGTGTTGCTGGGATAGTTGACGGCTGAGCAGGGCGCAGATCAAGGTAAAGAGATCGTCGCCATCGCTGTGCAGGGCTTGCATCTGCAGGGCAAAGTGGCGATCCAATGGGGTCAGCAGTCCCTCCTGCTGCCAGTGCTTAAGCAGCTGGCTAAGTGGCTGTGCTAGCTGGATCATAGGTCTAGCTCTCCTTGTGCTGGGCCTGATGGCATGTCAGATTGCCTGTCTGCTTGCGAGTGCGACTCAGGCTCAGCTTGAGGCTCAGCTTGAGACTCTGCCTTTGACTCAGCTTGAGATTCACTGGCCTCAGCCTCGCTAAGCAGGGTGTCAAGGGCCTGGATCAGCGCCAGGGGCGGCTTGTCGTAGTAGACGCCGGTACTCGGTGAGTCGGCCGACATGCCCCTAAGGAAGAGGTAGTAGCAGCCGCCCACATGCTGGTCATACTGGTAGCCGGGCAGGCGTAGCTTGAGGTAGCGATGCAGCGCTAGGCTATAGATGATGTATTGCAGGTCATAGTGGTGACCTGCGATGGCCCGCAGCATGGCGGGCTTTTCATAGTGACTCAGGTGATCCCCCAGATGATTGGACTTGTAGTCGGCGATATAGAACTTGCCCTGATATTCGAAGGTTAAGTCGATAAAGCCCTTGAGCATCCCCTCTAGGGTCTCGAAGTTCAGGGCGGCGCTATAACCATACTGACTCAGCAGCTGATTGAGCCCAGGTGCATCGAGCTTGCCTATTGGCATGTAAAACTCCATCTCCACCAGTTTTTGCGCCTGGCTGAGGCTCGCAAGACGCAGCCCATCACCATCGAGGGGCGTATGCAGCAGATCCAGATACCAGGCATGCAGCATATCTTGCCACTCGCTATCGATACCGAAGCGCTCCATCGCCTTGGGCAGCTCATCGCCTAGGCTGGTATCGGCCAAGGTAAAGTCTATCTGCTCCAGTACCCAGTGGAGGAAACTTCCCGCGTTGGCGCCGCGCTCGAAGCTAAACCTGGACAGCTGCTCGCTATCGGGAGCTAACTGCTCAAGCTCGGGAAAGGCCTCATCGCCCATGCCTGGGCTGATCTGTTCGTGAGCCGAGTGTTTTACCAGGCCTGAGTAGCTGCCGACCCGCCAGGGGATCTCGTGCCTGCGGTTAAGTGGCCGCGGCGCCAGCTTGACGGCATCGGCAGTGTCGATAGGGTCAAAGTCTAGTTTGGGCGCATCGCTTTCCACCAAGTCGACCGAGATCGCCTCGCTCGCCAGCGCCTGGGCGGCGGCCTGAATGTCGGCAAACTCGCAGGCATTGGTCTCTATGCCCAGCAGGTAGCCGATAGCAGTCTCGAATAATTGGCTGCTGATCCCGTCACGCTTGGTGAAGCGCGAATGGTTGGCGACATAGCAGTAGCAGGCGAGCACGGGGCGGGTAAGTGCCACATAGAGCAGGCGCAGATCTTCGGCGAGATTCTCTGCCTTGTATTTGGCCCAGCCCTCCTCGCTCTGGTCGATATCCCACACCAGGGCATCTTGCTCGTGGTAGAGCATAGGTGCAGGCTTGCGGCGACTGTCTCTGGCCAGGCTGACGAAGGGCAAGAAACAGATGGGATATTCCAGCCCCTTACTCTTGTGTATGGTGACTATCTGTACCAGATTCTGCTCGCTCTCCAGCCTGAGCTGGGCCTCTTCCGTGCTACTCACCTCGATCAGCGTCTGCTGATACCAGTTGAGCAGGGCGCTGATGCCGTCGAGCTCCATCGCTTTTTGTTGCAGCAGTTCGCCCAGGTGCCTGAAATCGGTCAGGCGGCGCTGCCCCTCATCTGCAGTCAGCAGACGCTCGATGAGGCGGGTATCGGCCGCCAACGCCATCATGCAGGGCATGATCCCGCGCTTGAGCCAGGTTTGATGCAGGTTGTCGAAGGCCTCAAGCTGCTGCTGACGCACATCTTCATCCAGATTAAAGCCATGGATCGCCTGGGCATCATAGCCCAGCAGGGCGGTGGCCATGGCGCTTCGCAGCGCGCGCTCATCTTTGGGATTGGCGATGGCCAGCAGTACCAGGGCAAGTTCCTTGGCCACCAGGGTATCGAATACGCTGTCGCGGCTGAGAAAGACGGCGCCTATCCCCCGGCTACTCAGCGCCGTTTTGATATAGGCGGCCTCGTTGCGATCCCTGACAAGCACGGCGATATCTTTTGCCTTGAGCGGCTTATCTTGCTTCAAGCACTCGCCGCGCTGGGCCTCGTTGAGTAGCCTGGCTATCTCGTTGGCGGCATCTTCGGCCAACTGGCTGCGGGCGCTGGCCTTATTGAGCCCGGCGTTAGGATCTTCGCCGAGTAGCTTAAGGCGTAGCGCGCTCGTTTGGGGGACCTTCTCGACCAGGCGCTTCTCTGCCGCTTCGGGCGATGCCTTGACTAACTCAAAGGGGATCGCCTGGCTGATAAAGGGATCGTCACTCCTCGAGAACAGCTGATTGACCGCCTCGATCATGGCCTGGCTGGAGCGGTAGTTGGTGTCCAAGCTGTAGTGGTTTTCCGTTTGGCCCCTGGCATGGATATAGGTATGGATATCGGCGCCCCGAAAGGCGTAGATCGCCTGTTTGGGGTCACCAATCATCAAGAGCCCGAGGTCGCTGTCTGTTGAGACCTGCTGGCCTTGATAGATGCTGCTGAAGATCTGATATTGCAGCGGATCTGTGTCCTGAAACTCATCGATAAGGGCGATGGGGAAACGCTTGGCGATGGCCCGTGCCAGCGCCTGCTCCTGGTCGGTTTCTTCGCTCAGGGCATCGGCCAGAGCGATAAGCAGATCGTCCGGTGTGCGCAGATTCTTAAGCTGTTTCTGCGCCGCAAAACGGGCCTTTATTCCATCGCGGGCGCCATAGAGGAAGCTGGGCACTAGGGTGTCTATTGTCTCTGTGACGCGCTCGATATGGGCAAGTAGCGGCGCCTGTTCCGGCGTTGGGCTCTCGCCGCCCTTGTTGAGCTTGAGGCCGCCTAATGCCAGCGCCCCCAGCACCTTGTTGTCGGGCAGGGAGAGCGGCTGAGCCGCCCAGTTATCCATGGCGGCGAACAGGGTCTCGAGCTTGGGATAGCCCTGATCTTTCTTGCCAAAGCGGGTGCCGTTGAGCGGCAGCGCCTTGAGCAGCTCAAGGGTGGCATCGCGCTCGCGCGGCCAGATGAGCCTGAGTCTCGAAAGGCTCTGACTCAGGCGCTCCGCCACCTGACTGAAGGCTTCGGGTGTCGGCGAGACGCTGGCCTGATTGGCGCCGAGAAGCGGCCTTAGCTGCTTGGTCAGGCCGTCGGGATCGCTAAACTTGTTGCTGATGATCTGCGCCAGATAGCCGGGCAGCGGATAGCAGGCCTCACGCCAGAAGTCGCGCACCGCATGGTGCAGGTATTCGCTATCATCCAGGGTAAATTCAGACTCAAACAGCAGGGATGATTCGAACGCCATGTCCGACAAAATGCGCTGGCAGAAACCATGTATGGTAAAAATCGCCGCCTCATCCAGCGACTTGAGCGCGAGATCCAGCCGCTTCAGCGCCTGGCTGCGCGCCTCGGGCTCAGCCTCAGAATAGAGTGTGTTGATTAGCGGATCGTCCACCTCCATGCCGAGAAAGGCGCGGTAGGCCAGCTGGATCTTCTTGCGGATACGATCCCTAAGCTCCTGGGTGGCGGCGTTTGTAAAGGTTACCACCAGGATCTGCTCGCAGCTTAGCGGCGCGCGCTGGCTATCGCCCAATAATAAACGCACATAGAGGCCGGCGATGGTGTAGGTCTTGCCGGTACCTGCGCTGGCTTCGATGAGGCGAGTGCCCGACAGCGGCAGGCTTAGGGGATCCAGTGTCTGTGTCGCCATCTTATTGGCCCTCCACGAAATCGGCCAACTCGCTCAGCGGCGCCTTGTGATAAAGACTCAGCATAGGTGAGAGCAGCGTGCTGGCTATGGTGCCAAAGCCTGCCTCGCTAAAGTCATCGGGGAAAGTAAACAGCCGCTGATAGTGAGCCTCCTGGCCTTCGCCCAGATTAGATTGTTCATCCAGCCATTGGGGCTGGGCGGCGATCAGCTTCTCAATATGTTCACCCTCGGCCTCTACGTAGGCAAAGGCGGTTCTTGGCATGAAGGGCAAGGGCTGGCTCTGCCCCTGATGATAATGCTCGGCCCAGAGCGAGAGCTGATTGAGCGCCTGCTCAGGCGTTATCGGCGCGAAGGCGTGGAAATGGCCGATATCGAGCAGATAGCTGTGGCGCTGCCAAGGCGTTGCCTCATGGCGTTCCACGTCGCTATTGTCACTGACGCTGGCGTTAAGACACAGGTGACGCAGATAGACACGGATCAGATCCCGTGCGTTCGCCGTTCCCGGACGGTAGTTGACCAGCCCCTTGGCGCTGACGCCGTCGATTCGCCCAACCAGAGCAGTTGCGGCGCTATCGCTCAACAGTAGGTCGATATCCTGGGTATGGCTGCTCTCTCCCTGCAGATAGAGGGTGCGACCGACCAGGGCGCGAATATCGTGCTGATACTGTTTCAGCAGGAGGTCATCAAAGGGGGCTAGTGGCAACTGACCCGAGAGCCGCAAGCGCTCTAGCAACTCACTCGATGGCCGCTCATCGCCCGATTTGACCGCATCTTCTATCAGGGTCGATTGCAGCTGATAGCGAGACAGGGGATTGAGGGCGAAGGGCTCATCATTTTCATCCGCCTGTATGCTGAGATTAAGATCCAGCTTGAGGGTGCGATTGAAGAAATACTGCGCCGGATTGCGGTAGAAACGGATCAGCGCCGAGAGCTCAAGCGGCTCGCCCTTATCTTCATCGGCGACCAGACTCAGCGGCGCCTCGATGAAATGACCAGCACTTGCTGGCTTGGCACCCTGCTCCCCGTCGTGCTGCTTATCCTGCTCAGTAAGGGCTCGGGGACACCACTGCTCGCTATAGCTCTGGCGAAGACGTCTTGGCTCACTCTTTGCGCCTTCACACTCTGCGCCTTCAGACTCGTCTGCCAGATAGAGGCGTTCATCGAAGGGCTGCAGCGGCATGGTGATGATCAGCTGGTCTAAGATGGCCAGCTCGATTTTGGCAATATCTGCTGTGCTTGTGTCATCTGCATTAGACCCCTTAAGCAGGTGGGCGCAATTTTCCGGCAAATAGCAGAGCTGGCAGTATTCGATAAGCTCGGACACCAGCATCGAGGGGATGCGCTCGCTGTTATCCCGCTCGCTATGGCCGATATAGCTGATGTAGAGCTGCTCTCTGGCTGAGAGCAGCGCCTCGAGGAACAGGTATCTGTCATCCAACCTGCGAGAACGGTCGCCCTTACGTGGCCCTTCCTGCGCTACCAGATCGAAGCCGACCGGGTGCTGTACCCTGGGGTAAACCCCATCGTTCATCCCTAGCAGACAGACCAGCATAAAGGGGATGGAGCGCATCGGCATCAGGGTACAGAAGTTGACGCTACCGGCTAGGTAACGCTGTCCCACCCGGGACTCGGTGAGGTGACGGGTAAACCAGTTCTGCATCACCTCGAGTTCGAGTTCGCTCTGATACTGTGTAGCAGTGAGCTCCTCACTCAGACGGGTGATTGCCTGTAAAAGCTCCTGTTTCTGACTCAGCTCCTCATCGACACAGTCGTAGAAGGTCTCTACCAGGGTCTGCAGCTGAGTAATGCGCACGCTTAAGGGGCAATGCTCGCCCAGCGCCAGATTAAACTCGTCGATTGCCTCGATAAAGTTAAGCAGCTTACCCAGTGCCTGGGCCGATTGCCCTTCGACGCCGGGGAGCGCCAGGCTGTCATGGTAGATAGGTGCCTCATCGCTGAAGCTATAGCCTAAGATCAGCCGCTTGATGCCAAAGGCCCAGGAGTTGTGTTCGAAGGCGGGCAGCTGCTGCGCCTGACGGCTGTGCTGATCCCTTCCCCAGCGCACGCCCGCCTGCTCCAGCCAGCGGCGGATGAGCAGGAGGTCATCATCGTCCAGATCGAAACGGCGCATCACGGCGGGCACCTCGAGTATGCCTAAGATGTCCGTTAGGGCAAAGCGGCTCTTGTTAAGGCCCAGCAGGTGCAGGAAGCTGTTGATCAGCGGGGATTCCTGGGCCGCGCCGCGATCGGCAATGGCGTAAGGGATAAAATGATCGCCGCGCTTGGAGGCAAATACCGCATCTATGTAGGGCGCGTAGGCCGCTACATCCGGCATCATCACCACGATATCTTTGGGGGCGAGACCATCCGATTGCGACAACTGCTCCAGCAGATGATCGTGCAGTGTCTCAAGCTCCCGCAGCGGGCTATGACAGCTCCTGAGGGTCAGGGAATCATCGTCAATCTTAAGTACTCGTCTGCCTTTAGTGGTGAGATAGAGTTCGGCGTCCGGTCCTAGGGTTTCGCCGCGGGTGCAAAGCTCTAGGATATCTTGCTGCACACCGTGGAGCAGGCTGTTTGAGCCCGGATCTTGATAGCACTCGAAGTTGAAGTTGGTGTCGTTTTCCGGCAACTCCAGGATAAGGTCTAACAGCTCGCGGCCCATCTTACCGTTGTTGGCCAGCAGGGGATTGCCCACCTCGAGCTTACTCTCCCAATCGATGGCGAGTTGCTGCTTGTCGCCATATTGCAGCGCCATTCGCGCCCTGAGCTTAGGATCAACTATGTCGCCCCAATAGTGTTGGCAGGGGCTTAGGTTGAGCATCACTACATCGATCCGCTTGGCCAAAAAGTAGAGTACTTCCAGGGTCTGCGGCGCCATGGAGGAGATACCAAAGACAAACAGGCGCGGCGGCAACTTGCTAAGATCGCACAGGGGATCGCTTAAGGCATCAAATAGCGCCTGGTGCAGGTTCGCCCTGTGATAGCGGCTCTGGTTCAGCGTGTGATGATTGTAGTGAATAAGTTCGCGCCAGAGCAGGCTTTGCCACTGCTGGTTGGCATCTAGCGGACGCTCCTTGGGGGGCAGTCGATCCTCACCCTGTTCCCAGGCCAAGATCCAGTCGGGGCGATAGACCAGGTATTGGTCGAAGATGTCGGCTATCTGGCTGCAAAGCTGAAACAGTTTTAACGAGTGCGGCGCCGCGCTGTCTGTGAGTATGGCATCGTCTTTCAGATAGTTTGCCAGGGGGGCGAACACCTCCTGAGACAAGAGGCCTGGCAGCAGCTCCATCAGCTTCCAGGTCATGGCAGGTTTGGTAAAGGCGTTCTCCTTGGGAACATCCGGCAGCAGCTGGTGGCAGAGTTGCCAGATAAAACTCGACGGCAGGGGGAACTCCAGCGCCGCCGCGACCTGATTTTGCTTGGCGATGGCGAGCCTGAGCCAGGTGGACATGCCGGGGCTTTGGACCAAGATCTGCTCATTGCTCAGCGGCGACTGACCCGGCAGGGGCGTCTGTAGCTCGTTGGCGAGCAGCTCTGCCAAAGCTTCCATTCGATTCGATTGCACCAAATACAGCATGAGATCACTTATCCATTTCGTTGTTCTGTGGCCATTCTAGGGCATCTGGGTTATCCGGCCAATGCTCGCCGTATAATAACGGCGTAATTCGATATGTTAGCCCAGTTTATGCTTGTTTTTCACACATTTTCAATGGCTTTGCTTGAGGATTAGCCTGCATCAACAACACCTGAACAAGCATCCTGACGTTATCGAACTAATTTGTATTTATGTGGCCACTAATCTGTGTTTTCGCTGGTAGCTAAGTTGCCCTTGAGCCTGAGGATAGCCAGGCGCAGGCGGCGCAGATCCTGTTTCAGCTGACGCTTAAGCTGTTTGCTGGCCTTTAGAGAGGGGGCGCGATATTTCAGCGTAATATAACTTGTGGTGTAGCGCGTCATTGGCTCACTCAGTTCGGGCGCGGCAGCGAGTACCCGTGTTTGATAGGCATCGACCGACTCACCCTGAGCACGGGGTAGGCCGCGTTTGGCCAGCATGGCACCTATCTGCTCAAATCCCGCAACGACAGGATCTGGGTGGCGAGTAAAGCGCAGCAAGCCGACGCTGTAGGCGATAAACAGGGCGATGACGCTGAAGGAGGCGATGATGAAGATCGCCAGTTTGGTGGCGTTGATCTCGCCAAGTAGTTCCTTGAGCAGTTGGCTTTGTCTCTCTTCATTGAAGCCCAGTACCCACTTGCTCCAGTAGTAATCTATGCTGGCCAGGGACATGCGCAAATTATTGAGCAGGGGATACTGACGCAGCCTCAGGCTGCTAAAGGGGTTGTTGATCAGATAGCTCTGCTCGGGGGAGAACATGGCATCGAAGCCTGCCTCGACCCGCTCGGGGGCGATCATGGCGGTAGGGTCGTAGCGGGTCCAGCCCTTACCCTCGAGCCATACCTCGACCCAGGCGTGGGCCATATATTGATAGACGCTGAGGTAACCGCCGGCCTGATTCCACTCACCGCCCTGATAACCCGTGACCATGCGGGCTGGCAGGCCTGATTGGCGGGCGAGAAACACCATGGCACTGGCGTAGTGGGCGCAGAAACCGGCGCGATTCTCAAACAGAAAGTCATCGATCTGCTGTGGGCCGACCCTAGGTGGCTCCAGGGTATAGAAATAGGGCGACTTGTTAAACAACGTCATGATGGCGTTAAGGCGCCGCTCGGGTTCCGGATAGTCGCGTTTCAGTTCAAGCCCCAATGCCTGAGATCTTGGATTGGAATCTTGCGGTAACTGCAGGTTGCGGCGTCTAAGCTCAGGTGACAGACGAGGATCCAGTTTCGCCTGCGGATAGGAGGAGACCCGATACTGGTATTTCTGACTCAGGGGCGCCTTGGCGTAGAGGCGGCCATCGGGCAGCTCTAGGATCTCCCGGGTATTGGTGTAGGCGAGATCCAGGCCGAAGAGCCAGTTTTGGTAACTGGGCTCGGCGATCACCTCATAGTTTATCGAGGTACCTTCGGGGCTAGGGCGAGCGTTTGATACTGTGAGCTGTCGTTGCAGCGTCTTGATGCCGGGATCTTGGGTCCAAGTTTTACCATCATAGTGATCCAGCACCAGGGCGCGCCAATAGAGCTGATTGTTGGCCGGACGGCGGTTATCGAAGGTGACGCGATAGGCCAGGGCGCTGGAGCGGGTCAGCTTGCCGATATCGCCGAAGGAGAGCTCGTCGCTGAGCCCTGTGGTGGCATTCTTGGGATTTGGCACCAGCCAGAGTGGCGGCAGTCTTGGCAGCACCATAAACAATACAATCGCCAATGGCAGGCTCTGCAGCATGATTTTGGCGCCAAGCTTGGCAGTGCGGCGAATGGAGCTGGCATTAAGATAGAGGCTGACCAGCACACAGATGTTAATGGTGGCGACCAGGGTCAGTTGCAGGGTAAACCAGAGGCTCTGTTTTTCGATTAGGGTGATTGCGATGAGGAAGAAGCCCACCAGCACCACGGCGCGCACGTCGCGTCTGTCACGCATCTCGATATATTTGAGGGCATAGCCCAAGATCAGCAAATTGATCAAACCATTAAGCAGGCCTATCTGCGCCGTGACTAAGGCGAGAGTGACAGCGGAGGCGATCGCCAATGTGGTGACCAGGTATCTCGGCGGCTTGGCGACTTTACCGGCAAAGATCCCCACTCGCCAGAGGAGGCAGATGGCGCAGATGGCCATGCTCCAGGGGGTCATCTTATCGTAGAGGGGCGCCAGCACGCTTAGGTTAACCAGCAGTAACCATAGCAGGCTTTGACGGCCGATGTTTTCGCTCTTGCTATCGGCCATGGGGACTCTCCAGATGCTCAGGATAGACGGCGACAGGATAGACGGCGAGAGTGGCGAGCACTAAACGTCTGTGTTGCTCGCCGCTGGCGGGCGCTAAGGTTTTGTTTGGAAGCTTGAGGCCGAAGAGCTGTCCCTTGGCAGCAAGTCTATCTGCGGCCCAGGTCAGCAGGCTAAGTTGCTCCTCTAACGGCGCGTTTGTGTCTAAGGTCAGCCATTGGGGCGCACTCTGGGGCTGCTCAAACTCTTTGGTGAGCATGCCGCGGCCCTGGGCCAGCTGTTTCCAGGCGATCTGATTGAGCGACTCGCCGGTGACGAAGGGCTTGAGGCCGCGAAACTCCTCGACGCCTATGACGCTCTTACCCATATCCTTCGCCTGATGATCGTCGCCTTGCTGCTCGGCGCTGAGCTCATATTGGCCCGCCTTGGGCTGGGCGAAGGCGATCTGCGCATTGGCGAGATCCACATGGGACCAGGCCCGGCAAAGCCCCAGAGGATAGCGGCTTTCTACCTTGAGGCGGCCGGGAGCGATCCAGCCTCGCTGGTTGTTGCTCAGGGGGATCAGCGCTTCTTGGGGCTTATCATCTACCCTGTCTATGGTCTGCACCTGGGTCTTGTCATAGCTGAGTTCCACCTGATGTTGCACCTGTTTGGCATGGAGGCAGATGCCATAGAGCAGGGTCTCGCCGGCATAGACCTCGGGCCCGGTTTTCGCCTCTAATGTCATGCCCGCCAGATTACGATAGCTGTAGATGATGCAGGTGTTGAACAGGCTGAGCAGCAAGATAGAAAGCCCGATCACCAAATTATTCTGATAGTTGGTGCCAAAAAGAAACAGCAAGACCACAAACAGCAGCCAGAAGAGGCCAAAGCCCGTGGGCAGGATAAAGATGCTACGGTGGGCCAGGGTCACCTTAGTGCTGGCAGGCAGGCGTCTGGCGATCCAGGCCTGCCACCATGCTGTTAATCTACTGCTTTTCGTCTTCATGCTGGCCATGGGCTTAATAAGTGAGGCTTACAAGATAGGATTGGTACTGGCGAGCAAGCGCTGAGAGAGGGCCTCGCCCTGTTGCTGGCTGGTGTGCCTTAGCCTGTGTTCGGCGACAGAGGCAAACACCGCCTGCACATCGTCGGGCACCAGATAGTTGCGTCCCTGAATGAAGGCCCAGGCCTTGGCGGCGTTGAGCAGCGCCTTGCTGGCCCTGGGCGACAGCCCGTAACCTTCGTTGAGCTGGCGTGAGCCTTTTACCAGGGCGAGAATATAGTTGAGCAGCGCCTCAGAGGCCTTAACCTTAGTCACCTGAGACTGCAACTCAATCAAGGTGAGTGGGTCGACACAGGCGGGCAGGTGTTGCTGCTGAGGTGAGATATCTTCCCCCTTCAGCATGGCCAACTCGGCGGTCTCGTCGGGATAGCCGATGGAAATCCGCATCATGAAGCGGTCGAGCTGGGATTCCGGCAGGGGAAAGGTACCCGACTGTTCGCTGGGGTTCTGGGTAGCGATCACGAAGAAGGGGCTGGGCAGGGCGTGGGTAACGCCATCGACCGTGATCTGCTGCTCGGCCATGGCCTCAAGCAGCGCGCTCTGGGTCTTGGGGCTGGCGCGGTTAATCTCATCGGCCAGGATCATCTGCTTGAAGATGGGACCTGGATGGAACACAAACTGGGACTGTTCCTTGTCGAAGATGGAGACGCCGAGAATATCCGCCGGCAGCATATCGCTGGTAAATTGGATGCGCTGATGGCTAAGCCCCAGGCTCTGGGCCATCCCCTGGGAGAGACTGGTCTTGCCCATGCCGGGCAGATCTTCGATAAGAAGGTGTCCCTTAGCGAGGATGCAGGTGAGGGCCAATTTTATCTGATGGGGTTTACCCAGAAGCACGCGTTGCAGCTGGTTTAAGATCGCCGTGATGCTGGTATGAGACATGGAACTCCTTAATGGCGAGCAGGTATTAATCAAAGAATAAAGTCGAAAATCACCATGATGATGACCTTTAACTATGAGGCAGAAGTCTATGATTGGCCAGCTTTTTTCATCTTTTTCTTAAGAGAAATATTGCTCTGAGTTTTGCCAGAATTTTGACATATCCTCTGTACTATTATCGGGGGGACTGCGGGGCCTATTGTGGGGGCTTGTTACGCGTAGCGAGGTGAGGCAAAGGTTTCATTTAAGCGCCAGCCTCTTGACGGCCAGTTGGACTTATCAAGAGGCTAACTAAGCAGCAGATGAAGGAGGAGATGAAGGAGGAGATGAAGGAGGAGATGAAGGGTTAATACTTGAACGCTAGCTCCTCGGCGGAGAAGAGGGCGACTGGCTTTTGCTGTCTCGCCTGGTAGATGGCGCGATAACTTAATACCGCCTGCACATACTCGCGGGTCTCGGTGAAGGGGATAGACTCGATAAAGGCATACACATCCAACTTGCCCTGGCTCTGCTCTAACCAGCGGGTTACCCTGTGGGGTCCTGCGTTATAGGCGGCAGTAGCCAGCACCCGATTGCCATCGAACTTGTCCAGTAGCGACTTGTAGTAACGGCTTCCCAATGCAGTATTGAGGGAGACATCGTAGAGGCTCTTGCTGCCGCTGTATTTCATGCCGTGCTTGCGGGCGGTCTCTTTTGCCGTAGCTGGCATCAGCTGCATCAAGCCGCGGGCGCCCACGCCTGATGTGGCGTAGGGATAGAAGGCGGACTCCCTGCGGGCGATGGCGCGGATCTCATCGATATCAACCTTGGCGCTCTTGCT
Organism: Shewanella loihica PV-4; assembly: GCF_000016065.1. Classification (NCBI taxonomy): domain Bacteria; kingdom Pseudomonadati; phylum Pseudomonadota; class Gammaproteobacteria; order Alteromonadales; family Shewanellaceae; genus Shewanella; species Shewanella loihica. The sequence continues at coordinate 2,463,809 of NC_009092.1, read as the reverse complement.
GGCGGCCTTGAAGGCCTCGTCGGCGGCGTAGGGAAAGCGCAGCGTCATGTCGTTCCACAGCTGGCCCTGAATACTGGCCTGTACGGTCAGATCGTGCCACTGGTTGCGTTGGGCCAGCAGGGCATACTGCGCCTGTTTGTTCTGTGTATGGCGGCCAAGCAGCAACACCCATTCGGCGCGGGCATCGATTTTTTTATCCAGCGCCAACAGCTCTTCGACGCGGGCAAGGCCTGGGTCTTGGGTTAGCTGTGGCGTCAGACTCTCATCGAGCTGTGTGTCTATCTGCGCCAGGTTTATTGAGGTTGATATCAGGTCGGCCGCGGTAAAGCCGTAGAAGTTGCGTTGTTTACTTAAGCTCGGCAGCGCGGTCTCGGCCATCTCTGTACCTGTCTCCATCTGACGCCTGGCTATCCAATATTGCCAGCGGGCCTTCTGCCGCTTAGCCTCGCTTAGCAGGGGCAGGTAGTTGTCCAGACTCTGATTGTCCGCCTCTCGAATCGCCCAGCGCAGGCGCAGCGCCTTAAGATCGTCGCTGTCTGTCTTGGGCAGGCGACTGTCGACGAAGGCTTTGAGCTCTGTCTCCTGAGCAACTAGGGCGCGTTTCATCAGGTAGCGTGCCAGTTTCTGCCCCTGATAGTCGCTGAAGCGATGGGCCTTTTCATACTTAGTAAACAGGCTGACCGCCTTAACAAGATCTTTTCGGGCCAGACGTCTGAGACCTGCATCGACGATATCGCCATAGATGGTGGCCTTAACCTTGAAGCGTTTGGTGTGTCTCAGGCTGCGGGGATCTTGATAGACGGCCAGGAGTTGCTTGGCCTCTTTCTTGTGGGCGGTGACCTTACTGGCAAGATACTTGAGCAGGCCATACTCGCCACCGTTGAAGGCCAGTAACATGCGCGACCAGAGCAGAGATTGGCTTCGATTGCCAGCCTTTTCCCAGGCGTTAAACAGGGGGTCGCACTCCTTGGGGCGCGAATGACCGTGGAGCCAGAGCTTCTCGGCGCCGTCGAAGGCTGCGGCCTTGTCGCCCTGGCTTAGCTGGGCGCGGTAGTAATAGCACTGCAAGTTGATGCTGCGGGGCAGTTCAGGGCTCATGGCGAGAAAATCCTGCCAATGTTTTTGCTTACCGGCATTTTCCAGATAGCGGTGACGGGCGCTGTTATAGAGCGGTGTGCCATCGAAGCGCGCCATAGATTCCAGTGCCTTAGCCCCCGGCGCGTCGAGAATGCTATCTATCTCGGCGTGGTAGTCGAGATATGGGGTGAGGGGATAGCCATTGAGCTGTTTTCTCAGCGCCTGATAGCTGTCTAGTTGGCCCTTATCCAGTGCCTCTCTGGCATCCAGGTAGCGCTGCTGGGTTGGGGTTAAGCCGGCGGCCGACAGCGTCATGGGGATGAGCGCCCCTAAGCCCAAGAGGAGATAACGTTTTGCCTGAAAAAGTGTGCCTAACCGCTTTGGCATTGTCTTCCTATCCTTGTTTTCCTGCTGTGCTCGATTCGTCCAATGACGCAGATTTACCCATCTACTTGCCCATTTACAGTGTAATGTCGGATCAATTCAGTTTTATGTCATGCTCCAGGTGGTCACTGAGAGCCTTATCGAGCAACTGGTTATCCAGCTGCTTGTTGGTGGTGACGCCCATCTGCTGCATCTGGTGGGCCTGGCGGATCAGGTTGCCCTTACCCGTGCTCAGCTTGCCCATGGCCGCCTGGTAGTGCTTGTCCAGCGACTCCACCGCGCGGCCAATCTTTTCCATGTCTTCGAGATAGCCGCATAATTTGTCGTAAATCTTACCCGCCTGCTTGGCAATCAGCTGGGCGTTCTGGTTCTGATATTCATAGCGCCAGATGTTGTTGATGGTACGTAGCGCCACCAGCAAGTTTGTCGGGCTCACCAGCATGATATTGTTCTCCAGCGCATAGTTGATCAGGCTGGGTTCATGCTCGAGCGCCAACAGGAACGCGGGTTCCAATGGAATAAACATTAGCACATAATCCAGGCTTGTTAAGCCGTGAAGCGCTTGATAATCCTTTTGACTGAGGCCCTTGATGTGGTTGCGGATCGACAGACAGTGCTCCTTGATGGCGGCCGCCTTGACGGTCTCATCTTCGCTGTTGAAGTAACGCTCGTAGGCCACCAGCGACATCTTGGCATCGATAACTACATCTTTGTTTTCCGGTAGATGCACGATTACGTCCGGCTTGAAGCGTTTACCGTTGTCGTGTTTGAGATCCTGCTGGGTCTCATACTCGTGGCCCTCTCTGAGACCGCTCTCTTGCAGCACCCGCTCTAGGATCACTTCGCCCCAGTTGCCTTGCTGCTTGTTGTCTCCCTTAAGCGCCTTGGTGAGGTTGATGGCATCCTGACTCATCTGCAGGTTTAGCGCCTTGAGCGATTCAAGCTGATGCTTGAGGGCGCTACGTTCATTTTGCTCAACCGTGTAAGATTCCTGAACCTGCTTTCTAAAACCTTCAAGTTGCTGTTTAAAGGGAGACAGTACATTAGAGAGCTGCTGCTCGCTCTCATGTTGTAAACGCTGGGCTTTAGCATCAAAAATTTTGTTGGCGAGATTTTCAAACTGTTGGGTCAGGCGGGTCTCTGATTCATGCAGGTGCTTAATCTTGTCTTCCAGCGCCTGTTGCTCTGTCTCAAACTTTACCGTCAGGGTCTGCTGAATAGCATTAGACTTGGACAGGGCCAGTTGCGTCTCCATCTGTTTACGCTGGCTCTGCTGGAGCTGCTGCTCAAGATCGTCCGCGCGCTGGGCCTGGGCCTGGCTCATGCCGAGTAGATTGATCTGGTGTTCAAGCTTCTGGTTGAGCTGGGCGACATCGCTGCGCTTCTCTTCCAGCGAGGCTTCCAGCAGCGCGATGGCCGTGGTGTGCTCCTGGATGAGCTCCTCTCTGACCCTCTGCCACTTACTGCGGGTGAGTCGCTGATTGAGCAGGGCACCGATCAGCAGGGCTAACATGGCCACCGCGCCTAAGACGATGATTTGTGGGAGAGATAAAGGAAGTTCTGTCAACATAGTCGATACCCGTTATAAGCTTGGCGTTAAGCCTCTCATGAGGCCAGTGCAGGTTCAAGGGGAGATAGGGCAAATGACGAACACTTGTTCGTTAAATATTATTTAGGTGAAATTTTTTAAGGGTTTTGACTATCTAATTAAGCATGGGCTGAAACGCAATGGATAAAAGGTGGTAACAGATATGGCGAAGGGCATCATGGGTACAGGAAGAAAGGCTTGGCAAGAGAAGAGTGCGCTCGTCACGCCAGAGGCGGTATTTAACGATAGACGCAATATCATCAAGGCGCTCGGCCTCGGCGCGCTGGGGGCGAGCATACCCGGCCAGGTGCAGGCAGGGCTGTTTGATCTGTTCGGTAAGTCTGAGCCCCACGCCCCCTTTGTGACGCATCCGTTAGCCTTTAGCGGCAACAAGGCCTACGGCCAACAGGAGATCCTAACTCCTGAGAAGAAGGTGACCACCCACAATAACTACTACGAGTTTGGTACCAGCAAGACAGATCCCTTCGATAACGCCCAAGGCTTTAAGGTGGATCCCTGGACGCTGAGGGTCGAGGGTTTGGTAGACAACCCGCTGACACTGGATCTGGATGACCTGACCAAGTTGTTGCCACTGGAGGAGCGCATCTATCGTCTGCGCTGCGTCGAGGCCTGGTCTATGGTGATCCCTTGGGTGGGCTTTCCCCTGAAGGCGCTGCTGGCCAAGGCCGGGGTCAAGGCCGGCGCGACCCATGTTGCCTTTGAGACCCTGTTCGATCCCGATCAGATGCCGGGGCAGAAGAGCCGTTTGATGGGCGGCGGTATACATTACCCCTATGTCGAAGGCCTAAGGCTGGATGAGGCGACCAACGAGCTGGCCTTCATGGCAGTCGGTCTCTATGGTAAGACGCTACCACCGCAAAACGGTGCGCCTATTCGACTGGTGGTGCCCTGGAAATATGGTTTCAAGAGCATCAAGTCGGTGGTGCGGATCCGCGTGATGGACAAGCAGCCACCCACCAGCTGGAATCAGTTGGCGCCTCACGAATATGGCTTCTACGCCAACGTGAACCCCGAGGTGGACCATCCAAGGTGGTCTCAGGCGACGGAGCGTCGCATAGGTGAGGGCGGGATCTTCTCGGCCCAGCGTATCGCAACCTTGCCCTTTAATGGTTATGGCGAGCAGGTAGCCCATCTCTATAAGGGGATGAACCTGCGCCAGTACTATTAAGCCTTCATTTATTAAAGTGACCCAGTAAGGAGAAGCCTTTGTTTCGATTGCAAGCCAGGCATCTGTTGCCCTTAAAGATAGCTTTTCATCTTATCGCCCTGGTGCCCTTGGTGGTGCTGGTGTGGCGCGTATTAAATGACCAGCTTGGGGGCGATCCCGTCCAGTACATCATCCACTACACCGGGATGGGGGCGATCAATTCACTGATCGCCGTGCTGCTGATCTCGCCGGTGGCGAAACACTTTAAGTTAGGCCTCTTGATGCAAACCCGACGCTTGGTGGGCCTGTATGTGTTTGCCTATGCAAGCTTGCATATCTTGGCCTTCTTGAGTCTGGATCTGCTGTTCGCCTGGCAACTGCTGCTGAGTGAGATTGTTAAGCGCCCCTATATTCTGGTAGGCGCCACTGCCTATCTTATCTTGTTGCTGCTGGCGATCACCTCCTTTGCCAGGGTTAAACGCGCCATGGGGCGTCGCTGGCAACAGCTGCATAACTGGGTCTATCTGGTGGCCTTGCTGGCGCCTATCCACTTTTATTGGTCGGTGAAATCTGAGGTGATAGAGCCGAGTCTTTATCTTATCGGCTTGATTTGCTTGCTACTTATCCGGGTTAATCTCAAGCAGTTGCAGCGGCGCCTGTCGCTGCGGGCCAACTAGCCAACCTGAGTTTCATCTATTTGGCTTTCATCTACCTGGCGCTTGTCAACCTGGCGGGCTACCTGCTCGGTAAAGCGGTGGCTGTTCCCCTTAACCTGCTTGGCCTGGTACATGTTGTCGTCGGCGACTTTGATCAGGCTGAGGCGGGTGAGTTCGTCGCGCGGATACATGGCTACGCCTATGCTGACGGTGAGTGAAACCGTGGTGCGGCCACAGACGATAGGCGGTGAGATCTGACGTATGATCTTATCGATCACTATGGTCACCTCCTCGATGTCGTTGATGGGTTCGAGCCAGACCACGAACTCATCTCCCCCCAGGCGGCCACAGATGTCTGAGCTTCGCACCGCACTCTGCATACGCCTCGCCGCCGTCGACAGCACCTTGTCGCCATTGTCATGGCCCAGGCTGTCGTTAACCTGCTTAAATTTATCCAGATCGATAAACAACATGGCCGCGTGCATCTGGGTGCGCTGACAGCGGGCGATGGCGGTATCTATCTGGCGCTCGAAGGCGCTGCGGGAATAGAGGCCGGTGAGATCGTCGTGTTCCGCCACATACTTGAGCTTCTGAGTCTGGCGCTTGAGTTGCTTGGTTTGCGCCGCCACCTCGCCCTGAAGTGCCTCCTTGCGTATGGTGGTCTCCTTGAGCTTGTGGGTCATGGTGTTAAATTTCTGCGCCAGTATCGCTAGCTCGTTCTGGTGGACTATCTCGATATGACTGTCCAGATCCCCCTGGCTGAGTTTGCTGATCCCCATCTTCATGCGGTGCAGGCTCTCTCTGAACGCTTTGAGAGTCGACATGGTAACCAGCAGCGAGATGACTGAGCCTGCCAGCAGGAAGAGAATCGTGGACGAGAGGATCTGCGATTGCTGTTCGGCCAGGCTGTCGATCACCAGGCGCTGCAGACTGGTGAGATCTTCACTCATCGACTGTATCGTGATGTTAAACCGGGTGGTTAACATGCCGCGGGCGGAGGTGATGCCCCGTTGTGGGGGCGAGCTCATATGCTGCTGGGTGAGTTTGAGCAGTGCGGCCAGGCTGTCTGCCTGACGATTCAAATTGGTGGTTAATACTTTGGTTGCGGGCGCTAAGAACTGCGCCTCGGCAAGTTTGGCCTTGAGCTGTTGATGGGCGTTGAGGGTCTGGGTCAACACCTCCTCATCCTGAAACTCCTGCAGGGCCCAGAGCCGGCTTCTGAGCACATCTATGCTGCTTTCTAGCTGCATGATATGGGAAAGCTGCTGCAGGTTCTCCTGCTGTATGTGTTTCAGCCCGGCAAAGGTTAACAGTATGGTAGTTGTCAGAAAAAGGCTGATAAAGAGCAACAATTTCAACCGGGTATTGATCATCATTTGCTGTTAACGTCCTAGTTATCGAGCGCCTGCTTGAGTGCTGAATCATCCAGAAGCAGCCTAAAATCCGGGGTGGTCTGTGCATCGACGGCGCCGCTGGCAATGGCCCAGCGCGCCTGCGCATGTAAATTTGAGATCAGTGAGTTATTTAAAGATAGCCGAAATACGTAATCATTCCACGCCCACTCCAGTTCGGACAAGGAGATATCTAGATAGTCGCTGATGATCTGCTTGGCACTTTGAGGGTGCTGATTAATAAAGTTTTGTGCACTCTTTAACGCCCGCAGAATATCGGCATGCTGCTTCTCATGCAGCCTGGCGTTGACCGCCGAGGTAACCAGGTTGAAGGAGAGGTTGTAGATCCCTTTACCCGGGTATTGATAGATGGTATCGCCATGCTCTTCGATCAGCTTATAGCCGAAGGGTTCCCATACCGAGATGGCGTCGACGTCACCGGCCAGCAACGCTGGCCCTAACGCCTGGGGGGACATGAATACCTTCTGAAAATCCTGCTGTTGATGACCACTGATGATCAGGAACGCATCGGCAAAGAACTCGCTGGAGCTGGCTTTGACCATGCCTATCTTCTTATCGCTTAGCTGGGTGATGCTCTTGGGTTGTTCATCGTTGAGGGTGAGTAGCTTGAGATCGTTATCCGACTCGACAAAACTTGCCAGCAATCGAAAGTCGCTACGCTGAAAGCCGTTGAACATTATCACGGTTTCCGAGCTGGTCGCCAGATCCGCAACGCCCTGTATCATTGCCTGAAAACAGAGGTGACCACCGCGCAGCGGGATAAGTTCGATATCCAGGTTATAGGGCTTAAACAGCTCAAGCTCCCTGGCGATGATCAGCGGGGCACTCAGTGGCGTGGTAGAGGTTGCTATTTTTAACTTAATGGGTGGCTCGGTAGCGGGCGCCTTGCCACCCCACCAGTTGATCGATAAGAGCCCCATAACGACTAAGACCAGAAGCACTATTCCCTTAGCTTTCATCGTGAAAGATTACCCTTATAAAAAGTACTGACACTTTAGTTTAGTTGTTATCGGCCGACAGAGACGAATAATTAACCAATAGGTATTATATCCTGCTTTTGACCCCTGTTTATTCCACTAAAGTATGCATTTATAGGTAGTTAGCGGCTTTGACAAAAGGTTTTGAATGGGCGAGATTTAAAGGGTTGCCCTATTTTTCCTGTCACTTGCCTGAAGGTGATCGCCATGAACGCCATTTACGCCCTGTTTCGCAAGTTTAAAATTGCCCATCGTTTACTGTTTATGTTGCTGCTTGCCATCGTCGCGACCGGTATCATGTTTGTGTTTGCGCTGGCAAATATCGAAGAGGTCTTGGTTAAGGAGAAACAGGCCAAGTTATCGGCCCTGTCCGATGTTGGCGAGAAGGTGATCAGCCAGTTTTATGAGGCGTCACAAGCTGGCAGCATGAGTGAGGAAGAGGCCAAACGCAACGCCATCGCTGCCCTGGATGCCCTGAGGTATGAGGGTAACGAATATTTCTGGACCATAGATAGGCAGGGGATCATGGTGCAGCATGCCTTCGCCAAGAAGTTGGTGGGCACCAATGTGTTGGGGATGAAAGATCCCAATGGCGTCAGGCTATTCGAGAAGATGGTGACAGGTACGGCAAATAGCGATTATGCGCTGATCGAATATATGTGGAATCGCCCCAATGCTTCGGCGCCGAGCCCTAAGATGAGTGTGGTCAAACGCTTTACTCCCTGGGGATGGATAGTCGGCACCGGCATCTATGTAGATGATATCCAAGAGGAGATGCAGGCCTTCATCTACAAGTATCTGCTGATCTGCATTGCGGTGTGGCTGCCGGTGATCCTGATCTTAGGGGTGATTTCCCGCAGTATCTCGGCGCCTATGGCCGACACCATAGCCGCCTTCGAAAATATCGCTCGCGGCGAAGGCGATCTTACTCTGAGGCTCGAAGAGTCGGGCCGGGATGAACTCAAACAGGTGGCGGCGAGCTTTAATGAATTCGTTGCCAAGATACAGGCGCTGGTTAATTCGGTGAGCGCCTCTGTGACCCACAGCCGCGAACTGGCCGAAGGCCTGGCGGATATCTCGGCCCAGGCCAGTATGGTGACGGCCAACATGCAGGCGGAGACCCAAAGTGTCGCCACCGCCATCAATGAGATGTCCATGGCTTCCTCCGAGGTGGCGTCCAATGCCCAGCTAGCGGCCGATAGTGCCGGCAGCGCCGATGGCGAAGCCGATGATACAGTGGCCGTGGTCGATGGCGCCGTAGCTAAGATAAAAGGCCTGTCTAACGAGTTAGAGGTGACTGCCGATGAGGCTCAGGCGCTGCAGATAAGTTCAGGCAAGATAGGGCAGATCTTGGATGTGATCGTTGGCATCGCCGAGCAGACTAATCTGCTGGCGCTAAACGCGGCCATCGAGGCGGCGAGAGCCGGCGAGGCCGGGCGCGGCTTTGCGGTGGTGGCCGATGAGGTGCGCACCCTGGCCAGTCGAACTCAGGAATCGACCCAGGAGATCAATGCCATCATAGAGGCTATCCGCGCCTCGGTAGACAGTGTCAACGCTTCGGTGGCCAGGGCCAAGGCGCAGTCGGAGCAGACGGTAGGTGAAACCAGTCAGGTGGTGGAGGCGCTGCAGACCATCAAGTCTTCCATCAGACAGATCTCCGACATGAATATCCAGATCGCCACTGCGACCGAGGAGCAGAGTGCGGTGATCGCCGAGCTGAATATGAATGTGACCCGGATTAACGATATTTCACTGGAGAATCAGCAGAAGAGTGAAGAGATTGGCAGTACCAGTGAGCAGATAAAATCGGGCTCGGCGGATCTTGAATCCCTTATTTCGACCTTTAAGCTGTAATGGAAAATAACCTGCTATCTGGCAGGTTATTTGGATTACTTTGTTCCTTGCTGCATGATCTCAAGTACGTGGTCGTAAGAGATACCATATTCGCGGGACAGGTTAATTACCTTGGTCTTATAGGTCTGAATGTTTTCCTGGCGGGCCAGATTGGCCTGTTCTTCATCGACCAGTTTGCCAACGACCTCTTGCAAAATCAGCAATCTGCGCAGGTTGAAGTCTAACGATCTAAGATATTTATCCATCTGCGCATGGGTGCGGGCCTGACTCAGTTCGCTGCTGTGTTTTTGCTCGTAGCCATATTCGTCGAGCGCAGCCATTGCATCATGTAAATTGAGATGATCTGTCATGTGATTCCATTATCGCTTGGTCGATATTGGTCAATATCGACGGGTCTATTAGCCAGGGTCTTGTGTTTATTATCTTGATGATTAAATCGCCAACCTATATTAGCGAAGGCACATTCTAAAACCGATCGAATTTAAATTCATCTAATTTTCATTTTATATTCGTCTTGTTATAGTAACTTAACTTTTCTCAGTTCTGCAGGGAGGCTGCAATGCAAGATCTACTGCCCGATCTCTTTGACCACTATGAGACTCAACTGTCGTTATTGGCGCCCCATTATCGACAATTTGGCCAGAAGCGAATCTTCTGGGGAGAGGTGGTCACGGTGAAGTGTTTCGAAGACAACTCCAAGGTCAAGCAACTGCTGGGACAGCTTGGTGAAGGCAGAGTCCTGGTGGTGGACGGCGGCGGTTCGAATCGGCGCGCCCTGCTTGGCGATATGATTGCCCAGAGTGCGGTGGACAATGGGTGGAGCGGTATAGTGATCAATGGCTATGTGCGTGATGTCGGCGCCTTGGCGCAGATGCCCATTGGAATTCAAGCACTTGGCGCTAACCCCATCAAGACGGATAAACGGGATCTTGGCGATGTTAACGTTACGCTTGAGATAGATCGCGTTATAATAAAGCCAGGTATGATGCTTTATGCCGACGATAATGGCGTTGCCGTATCGTCAGAGCAGTTGGATCTCTCGCAATTGGCCTAACGGGCCAATTGCTCACCCTTACCAGACGGAACCTGTTATGAAATTTGTAAAATGGCTACTCATAGTATTTGCCTCCCTTTTCCTATTATTGATCGCCTATCTCACCCTTATCTTCGATCCCAATGACTTTAAGCCGCAAATTGTCGAGGCGGTGAAGAAGCAAACTGGGCGCGATCTGGTCATTAAGCAAGATCTTAGCTGGACCTTCTTCCCCAGCATAGGCATCGCCCTTGGCGACATCAGCCTGTCGAATCCTGAGGGGTTCAAACATGACACCATGCTTAAGGTCGATGGCATAGTGGCGGAGGTGGCACTGATGCCACTGCTGAGTAAAGAGGTAGAGATCGCCCAGCTGAATTTAGATGGCCTGACCCTAAACTTCGACAGCTACAAGAATGGCCGCAGCAGCATGGATGGTTTGACGTCCACTGGCGAGAAGGCCGATAAGGCTGGCGACAAAACCGGTAGCGATGGGGCCGCTCAGGTCAGCGTGCAGCTGAGCAGCCTGAATATCGGTGGCATCGCCATCACCAACACTCAGGTGAATCTTTATGATGAGGCGACGGGTAAGACCCAGGCACTGACACTTGAATCCTTAACCTTAGGCGAGTTTTCTCTGGGGCAGTTTGCCGATCTTGGTTACAAGTTCTCCATGACTCAGCCTGAGATGAAGGTCAGCAGCCAAGGTAAGGGGCAGATCAAGGTCGATCCTAGTCTTGCGAAAATCGCCATCAAGGATTTTGAGATTGAGAACAGCCTGGAAGGGGATGCCATTCCCAATAAGCGCATGAACATCAATCTCACCACTCAACTCGAGCTGGATAACAATGCCAAGACCATGGCCTTGGTGCTCTCAAGTCTGAATGTCGAGCAGATTAAGGCCCAGGGCAAAATGTCGGTTAATTACGGCGCCAAGGTGCCAGATGTGGTGGCCTCTATGAGCTTTGGCGATGTCGATGTGACGCCATTTATGGCCAAAGATGATGGCACTAAGGGCGAAGATAAGACGGCTAAAGGCGAGGGCACGGCACCTGCCAAGGAGCCTGACCTTAGCGGCATGAAGGCAGTTAACCTCAAGCTGGATCTCGATGCCAAGTCTGTGACTGCCGATAAGATCAAGACAGAGAACTGGTTGATGAAGCTGACCCTGAAAAATGGTGTGCTAGATGTCAGCCAGCTAAGCGCCGAGCTCTATCAGGGTAAACTACTTGCCAGCGCTCAGCTCGATGGTCGTAAACCTGTTGCCAGCTACCGCTTCAACAAGAAGATCTCCGGTATTAAGGTGCGTCCTTTGCTGACCGATGCCGCCGAGGTCGACATGCTGGCCGGTACCACCAACTTCGAGGTGACAGGCAGTGGCTACAGCCTGATCCCGGATAACATCAAGCGTAATCTCGATGCCAAGGGACAGTTTGAGATCGCCGACGGTGCGCTTTATGGGGTAAACATTCCGCAGATGCTGCGTGACGCCAAAGCAAAACTCGGTGGTAACCTGAATGCGGCCTCGAGCGGTGAGAAGAAAACCGACTTCACTAGCCTGACCGGCAGCTTTACCGTGGCCAAAGGGATAGTGAACAACCCGGATCTCAATATGGCATCACCACTTATCCGTTTACAGGGTAAGGGCAATGTGAATCTGCTCTCCGAGGCGATCGATTATGCGCTGAAGACTTCAGTGGTCGGCTCGTTAGAGGGTCAGGGCGGCGCAGAGAAAGATGTGCTCTATGGCATCGAGATCCCCTTTGCCATCGCCGGCACCATCAGCGAGCCTAAGTTCTCCCTCGATACCGCAGCCCTGTTCGATGCCAAGCTGAAAAAGGAAACCGAGAAGGCGACCGACGAGCTAAAAGACAAGCTGTTTAAGAAGCTAGGCGGGCTGTAAGCGAGCTTTGTAACCGATAAACAAGCGCTAACAAAAAAGCACTAATAAAAAAGCGACGCCGAGGCATCGCTTTTTTGTGTGTGGTAATTGCTGCTTAAATTTAAGCTGTCATGAGGGTAAACCTGTCATGAAGGTAAAGCTGTCATGCTTGGTAGTGTGTGAGATTACACCCGAAACTTTAAACCCGGACTTTAACTCCGGTCTTTACATCCGAGATTTACACCCGAGATTTAGTCACATCCACATACAGGGTCAGCTTCTGGCCTGGTTGCAGGTACTTCTTGGTCGAGAGGCTGTTCCACTTCACCAACTGGCTCACGCTGACATTAAACTTAGTGGCTATCTTAGCCAGTGAGTCGCCGGAGCGTACCGTGTAATTCACCGTACGGGTCACCGCCTTGCTGTCGCCCTGTTGCCAGATCACCAGCTTCTGACCGATAGAGAGGGGATCCTTTGGCGCCATACCATTCCACTTGGCAAGCTTGGCAACGCTCACCTTGTGCTGCTTGGCGATCAGCCAGAGTGAGTCGCCAGATTTTACCTTGTAGCTCAGCTTATAGCCGCTGCCGCCGGACTGCCGCTTTTGCAGGCGCTGCTCGGCCGAGAGCAGATATTTTGCCGGATCCTTGGAGGAGACAGGGATCAACAGATGCTTACCTGCGATGATGCGGTTGTTCTTTATGTCATTTACCGCGCGAAGGGCCGACGGTGTAGTGTTAAAACGCTTGGCTATCAGCCCCAGGCTATCGCCGGACTTGATCTTATAGCGCTGCCACTTGAGGCGTTGGTCTTGGTCGCTGGCGGCCAGCTTGGTTTCAAACAGCTCGGCGTGATCCAGGGGGACCACCAGACGATGTGGGCCTTCGGGCGCCGTCGCCCACTGGTTAAAGCCTGGGTTGAGGGAATGTAGCTCGTTGAGCTTCATGCCTGCCATGTCGGCGGCCAGTGCCAGATCGATCTGACTGCCCACCTCGACAACCTTGAGCTGTGGCTCATTAGGAATGGGGTAGAGGGAGATGCCGTAATCATCGGCGTTGGCGATCACATCGGCCAGTGCCAGTAGCTGAGGCACGTAGCGCTCAGTCTCCCGTGGTAAGTCTAGTGCCCAGAAGTCGGTCGCCAGCCCCTTGGCCTCGTTGCGCTTAACTGCGTTGAGCACCCGGCCTTCGCCCGTGTTATAGGCGGCGATGGCGTACAGCCAGTTGTTGTGTGTCTTCTGATAGAGGTACTCCATCATATCCAGCGCGGCAACGGTGGCGGCGGGCACATCGCGGCGACCGTCGTACCACCAGTTCATCTCCAGGCCAAAGTGTTTAGCCATGGGGGCGGTAAACTGCCACAGGCCTGAGGCGGCGCCGTGGGAATAGGCGAAGGGATCGAAGGCGCTCTCGACGATCGGCAGCAGCGCTAACTCTATCGGCAGGTTGCGTTTCTCAATTTCTTCGACGATCAGATACATGAAGGGTTCGGCGCGCTCCGATACCCGGGCCAGGTGCTGGGGATGTTTCAGGTACCAGTTACGGTATTGATTAACCAGTTTCTGATCTGGTACTGGGAGAGTGAGGCCCAGGCGGATACGTTGCCACACATCGGTGATCTGAATTGGCTCAGGCTCGACAGGAGCGATAACTTGAGGCTCGACGACCACGGGCGCTGTGGTGATCGCCGGCGCAGCCGGTTCCGGCTGGGTAAAAGTTTGACAGCCTGTGAGCAGGGAGAGTCCCCCTGCGACCAGGACAATGGGTAAGCGCATCGACAATAATTCCTTACTTTTGGGTCCCTCTCGGCGAGGCGATAACCCTTGGGCCGCCTCGGTGGGGACTTAATTAGCGCGCCATTGTATAGGAATTATAAGAAATTGTCCTTCCATTGACGTAGAAGCGTGAAACTGGTGCCGTCATCTGTCACATCCTGGGCGAAATGGCAACTGAGATTCTGTTTTATGCTTGCCTGCTCAGGGCGCAGGAAAGGGTTGATCTGCTTCTCTAAACCTATGCTGGAGGGCAGACTCGGAAGATTTTGGTCACGAAGCTGTTTAACCTTGGCGGCATGGGCGATGAGGGCCTCATTGTCATTTTCGACAGTCAGAGCAAACGCCAGATTTGCCTGAGTATATTCGTGGGCGGGATAGACGAGGGTAGTTTCATCGAGCTGCGCCAAGGTTTGTAGGGAATGGTGCATCTGAGCTGGGGTGCCCTCAAACAGGCGGCCGCAGCCGGCGCTAAACAGGGTATCGCCGCAGAACAGATGATCGTCAATCAGGTAGGCAATGTGTCCCAAGGTGTGGCCGGGAAGATGAAAAACCGCGGCGTCACTGTCGAGTTTTTCTGGCTTAACAGACTCAGTTTGCCCCGAGATAGGATGATTGATCCCTTTGATGTTTTCGTTATCTGGGCCGTAGACAGTGAGTTTATGGTCATGGCTTGCCTGTAGCTCGGCGATGCCACCTGTGTGATCGCTGTGGTGGTGGGTGATTAAGATGCCATCGAGCACAATTTGATGTTGCTCGAGATAGTCCAGCACCGCCTTGGCATCACCGGGATCGACCACATAATGACCGCCGCTGTCTTTAGCATGAATCAGCCAGATATAGTTGTCGTTGAAGGCGGGGATGGGGGTAACAGTATGCATACTCGTCTCTCATACGGATTGGGTGACACGGATTTAGTTTACTGAGCAAAGCTATTGCGTGTATAGCGCTTTAGGGATTTAATACTAAAATAGTCAAATCATTAGGGAAACCGGAAAAGTGAGTCGCGGAGTGGCCAGTGTCCTTTAATGTGATAAAACCCCAGGCTTGGCAGGAGTTGCCCAACGGCTTGTGGCTGCAAGAGGCCATCGAGGATAAGCTGATGCCCTGGTGGCCCAAGGTGTTTGGCTATCATATGCTCTGCATGGGGCCCCTCAGTCATGCCCTAGAGAAGCCTAATCTGCCTATCGGACGTGAGTTTTCCCTGTGTGAGTCCGCCTTGTGCTGCCTACAGGGAGAGTATTCCCAACTGCCGATTCAGAATGGGGTGATCGATGCCGTGGTCTGTTCCATGTTGCTCGATTTCGAGGCCAATCCCTATAGCGTGCTGCGCGAAACCGACCGGGTGCTTATCTCCGGTGGCTATCTATTTATCATAGGTTTTAACCCTCTGAGCCCGGCTTTCTTCGGTAAGATGCTCCCCAGTCGTCAGGAAAAGCTCCCCTGGAGCGGCCGTTTCTTTACCCCCGCCAGGGTCAAGGACTGGCTCGGCCTGCTGGGCTATCAGGTGGTGGGTGATGAGCGTCTGGTTTACCATCATCTGCTCAGTGAGATTCGCGGCGACTCCATCTGGCAACATGCGCTGCAGGCCTGGCTGCCAGGCAGTGGCAGCGTCTATATTCTGGTGGCTCGCAAGTTAGACTCGCCCATGACGCCTATCCTGGACAGACAGAAGGTGCGTCAGCCTAAATGGTCTACCGCGCCGACAGCCGGTAGGGTCAAGCAGTTTAAGCTTAAGTAATGAGGCGTTAATTAGTTAGGTGTTAATTAATTAGGTGTTAAGCGCTAGCCTTTTGCCTGATAGCCTGTATCTACCTCACTCGGGCCAGCCTCGGCGGCTTCTCGCGCCAGGGTATCGCAGCGCTCATTTTCGATATGACCCGCGTGGCCCTTTACCCAGCGCCAGTCTATCTTATGTGTACTGGTGGCGGCATCCAGGCGCTGCCAGAGGTCGACATTCTTAACAGGTTCCTTAGCGGCGGTGAGCCAACCGCGCTTCTTCCAGCCATGGATCCACTGGGTGATCCCCTGGCGCATATATTGGCTGTCGCTGGTGAGAATGATCTGACAGGGCTCCTTGAGCGCCTCCAGCGCCATGATCGGGGCCAGGAGCTCCATGCGGTTGTTGGTGGTTAAGGCAAAACCGCCGCTGAGTTCCTTCACGTGGGCCTTATATTTCATCACCACGCCATAGCCGCCGGGACCCGGATTGCCCAGGCAAGAACCATCGGTAAAGATTAAGAGTTGTTTCAGTCCGTGCATCAAGTTGCTACCATAGCCAAATAGGACTGCAGTATACCCAATATTTTTTTGTAAAAGCGTGTAATTATATGAATATTATCTCCAATGCTAAGCGCCAAGTAATTCTCGATACCGAAACCACGGGTATGAACCAAGGGGCCGGTGCCGTCTATTTTGGCCATCGTATTATCGAGATAGGCTGTGTCGAGGTGATTAACCGTAAGCTGACCGGCCGCCATTTTCACGAATATATCAATCCGATGCAGGCGATCGACGAAGAGGCGATCACGGTGCACGGTATCACCAACGAGTTTGTGGCCGATAAGCCTGTGTTTGCCCAGATAGCGCCTGCCTTCCTCGAGTTTATCGACGGCGCCGAGATTGTGGCCCATAACGCGAACTTCGACGTGAGCTTCATGGACCATGAGTTTTCGCTGCTTACCCCCAGAGGACCCAAGACCACAGATATCTGTCAGGTGTTGGATTCGCTGGAGATCGCCAAGTTTCTTCACCCAGGTCAGAAGAATAACCTGGACGCCCTGTGTAAGCGCTACGGCATAGATAACTCACGCCGCGAACTCCACGGCGCATTGTTGGATGCCGAGATCCTGGCCGATGTTTATCTCATCATGACGGGGGGGCAGACCAAGTTTGAACTCTCAAATGAGAAGCCGGGGCAGGAGAGCGGTGGCATCATACGTCTCGCAAATAATCGTCCAAGCCTTAAAGTGATCGGCGCATCGGCCGATGAACTGAATATGCATGAGCAAAGATTAGATTTAGTCGAAAAATCAGGACAATGTATTTGGCGAGGATAAACGTCATCCTATGAGAAATTGGCTGCTACGTGCGATTTTCACCTCAGGATTATTGCTGCTTACTTTGAATGCCACGGCCCAGGTCGTGCCATCATCCCAGGCGAGCGAGCTTAAAAACCGTTTCAGGATCGATCATATGGTCGATGAGCTGACCCTGTTTGTGCAGCGCGACTATGGCAGCGCGCCTGTGATCATCGTGCTGCCCGACGGCAGCAAGTGGTATGTCTCGCGCCATCCAGAGTCGGTGCAGTGGGTCGATGGCTTAAGCGGCGACATCATCACCATCAAATCTCCCATGCCTGGGCCTTGGCAGCTGCTGGGTAAGGTCGCTAAGGGCTCTAAAATCGATAAGGTCTCCAAGCTTGGGATCGAGGTCGACCCCATGCCACAGCCGCTCTATCAGGGTGAGCGAATCAAGGTAACCGCCAAGCTGTTAGGTGACGAGCAGCGCATGCGCATGCCTGGACTGGACTATTTGGTGGACTGGACGGCGAAGTTTATCAGTGAGCACAGACCCGGGGACGAGAACTTTGCGGCCGGTACCCTAATCGTCGGCAGCTATAAGGATAACGGCGAAGGTTTGGATGGCGCCCCCGACGATGGCATCTTTACCGCCGATATCAACCTCAATCAGCCCTGGGGCCACTATCGTTTTCTGGTCAGCGCCAAGAACAATACCTTTAGCCGCGAGGTTGGTGGCGACATCGTCTTGCTGCCTATGCCGGTTTCCCTCTCCGTCATCGCCCCAGAGGATCACCTCAAAGGCCGCTGGCAGGTGGAGGTGATTGTCGATGATGAGCAGTTGCAGCTGGCAAACACCCATTTCGAATTTGAATTAGTCGGTCCCGCCGGGCTGCAGCTGACCTTGCCGGTGCAAAGCGTTACCGACAAGCGTATGCAGCTGACCTTGCCTCAGGTATCCGAGTTCGGCAGTTATCGCATCAAGGGGATTGCCGCGGCCACCTCTGTCTCCGGGCGCGAGGTACTGCTCACTCTGCCAGAGAAGTTCTTTAATCTGGTGCCACCACCCGAGCCACCGCCAACGGCTGAAGAGCTGGCGGCCATCGCGGCCAAGAAGGCGGCTATAGCCGAGGCCAAGGCAAAAGATGATGCCATGTTCTGGATAGTTACCGTAAACCTTAGCCTTTTGGTCTTGGGCACGCTGGCACTATTGGTGTGGCGCAAGCGACAAAATCTTAAGCAGGCGCTGGCGGTGACCGCGGCGCGCCTCGAAGAGGAGCGGGCTAAGGAGATAGGACCGACTTTGGATGAGATCGACCTGACCATGCCGGAAGAGGACGATCTAAAAGGCGCCGAGCCGGAGAAAAGCTAGCCGCTTTTATTGAATAATCTGGCTTGGTTGGCGAATTTTTAACTGATTAGTTTGTTTCAGGAAAAAAGTTATTGACGGGACTAGGTGGCCTAAGTATTATCCTTCGCAACTTGATGTGGAGCGGTAGTTCAGTTGGTTAGAATACCGGCCTGTCACGCCGGGGGTCGCGGGTTCGAGTCCCGTCCGCTCCGCCAGTCAAGTACCTAATTTTGATAAAATGCCAAGGCGTTTTATCCGAGTTTAGGAGCGGTAGTTCAGTTGGTTAGAATACCGGCCTGTCACGCCGGGGGTCGCGGGTTCGAGTCCCGTCCGCTCCGCCAACTACATCGAAGCCTCGTCAGTAATGACGGGGCTTTTTTGTATCTGTTTTTCTTTAATTTGCATAAGTCCCATATTGCCAGGGTTTTAGGATAAGAGCTGTAGTTCAGTTGGTTAGCGCTTTTGAAAGCATGGCGGCCTGTCACGCCGGGGGTCGCGGGTTCGAGTCCCGTCCGCTCCGCCAACTACATCGAAGCCTCGTCAGCAATGACGGGGCTTTTTTGTATCTGTTTTTCTTTAATTTGCATAAGTCCCATATTGCCAGGGTTTTAGGGTAGGCGCGGTAGTTCAGTTGGTTAGCTCTTTTGAAAGCATGGCGGCCTGTTACGACGGTGACGAGGGCTTAAGTACCGTTTGCTCCGCCAACTACATAGAAGCCCCGTCAGCAATGACGGGGCTTTTTTGTATCTGTTTTTCTTTGATTTACATAAGTCCCATATTGCCAGGGTTTTAGGGTAGGCGCGGTAGTTCAGTTGGTTAGCGCTTTTGAAAGCATGGCGGGCTGTTACGACGGTGACGAGGGCTTAAGTCCCGTTTGCTCCGCCAACAACATTTAAGCCTCGTCAGCAATGACGGGGCTTTTTTGTATCTGTTTTCCTTTGTGATGAATTCAGTCGAAGATAAAAGAACTCTAGGGTGGGCGCGGTAGCTCAGTTGGTTAGCTCTTTTGAAACCATGGCGGCATGTCATACCGGAGAGCGCAATTTCGAGTCCTGTCCAACTCTCCGACAAGATTTAGGCCTCAATGGTGAAGGGACTATCAATCTTTCCAATATCTTGTTTCCGTAACGAGCAGACTCTCCAAACTGCCTTTTCGCTTCTAGTTGTCCTATACATTTGAGCTGACAGTGTTATCTTGCAAGCAAAGGGAAAGTAGGCGTGCTATTTAGTTGCCCGTCTTGGCTATACTCATGCTAGTTACTGGGGCGAGTCAGCCTTAGCGCATTAAGGATAAAAATAATGGTAGAAAAGATCACGGCCATGTTGGGGTTAGTGGGGATCTTGTCAATCGTGTGTCAGTGGCTTGGTTGGCGGCTGCGACTGCCGGCGATTCTCCCCTTGCTGCTCTGTGGTCTGTTGGTGGGGCCGGTTTTTAATTTGCTGGATCCCGATGCCATTTTTGGCGATCTGCTATTTCCTGTGATCTCACTCGGGGTGGCGGTGATCCTGTTTGAGGGCGCGCTCACGCTCAATTTCTCCGAGATCCGCGAACATGGCCGCATGGTGACCCATCTGGTGTCGCTCGGCACCTTAGTCACCTGGATCTGTATCGGTGTAGCGACGCACTTCATCATGGGGTTCTCTTGGGAGCTGGCCATGTTGTTTGGCGCGCTGGTGGTGGTGACCGGCCCAACGGTGATCGTGCCTATGCTGCGCAGCATCAAACCCAAATCCCAATTGGCCAGTATTTTGCGCTGGGAAGGGATAGTGATCGACCCCATAGGCGCCTTGCTGGCCGTCTTAGTATTTGAATATCTAACTGTGGCCGCGGAGCCCGCCAGTCATGTGTTGCTGTCGCTGTTTTCCATGCTGGGTGTAGGCCTGGGGCTTGGCGTCCTGTTTGGTTACGGCATAGGGGTGATGCTGCGCCGCGCCTGGGTGCCGCATTATCTTAAGAATACCGCTGTGCTCACCATCATGCTGGGGGCATTCGTGGCGTCTAACCTGCTGCAGGAAGAGTCTGGCCTGCTTACCGTGACCGTGATGGGGATCTGGCTGGCGAACATGCGCGGCGTGGATATTGGTGAGATCATCGAATTTAAGGAGACGCTCACCGTACTCTTCATCTCGGGCCTATTTATTCTGTTGGCGGCCAGGTTGGACTCTACCGCGCTAATGCAACTGGGATGGCAGGGACTGGCGCTTTTGCTGGTGGTGATGTTTATCGCCAGACCCTTAAGTGTCTGGTGCTGCGCCGTGGGTACCTCGCTGCCTCGCGCCGATAAATGGTTTCTCAGCTGGGTGGCCCCGCGGGGGATAGTCGCGGCGGCGGTGTCTTCGCTGTTTGCCATCAAACTTGAGCGCCTCGAGGTGGCGGGTGCCGACAAGATAGTGCCGCTGGTGTTTTTGATCATCATAGGTACAGTGGTGTCTCAGAGCCTCACGGCCGGGGCCTGGGCTCGTTTCTTAGGGGTTAAGGCGGGTTCCGCTCAGGGGCTGCTGATTTTTGGCGCCTCTAAGTTCGCCAGGGAGCTGGCTAAGGTACTACTCCAGAAGAATGTGTCTGTGGTCTTGGCAGATAACAACTGGGATAATATACGTCTATCGCGGATGGATAATATTCCCGTGTATTTTGGTAACCCGGCCTCAGAGCATGCCGATAACGCGCTGGATATGACGGGATTGGGCCGCCTACTGGTCTTGTCTCCCTATCGTCAGCTCAATCCGCTGGTGACTTTTCATTTTCAAGATATTCTCGGCAAGAATAAGGTGTTTGGCCTGGGAAGCGGTGAGGGTAACAGCGCCCGCCATCAGTTGTCCGAGTCCTATTTGGAGCGTCTATGCCTGTTTGGTGACAATGTTACTTATGCAAGGCTCGCCAGCACCATCGCCAAGGGTGGTAAGATCAAGAGTACCAGCCTGACGGAGAACTTTAGCTTCGCCGATTTTAAGCAGCGTTACGGTGAAGGCGCCTTGCCGCTCATCTATCTGCAAGAGGGTAAGGTGAAGCTTATCATCCAGGCGGTGGATGACTTACCTGTGGGCATAGAGCTTATCAGCTTGTTATCCGAGGAGGCGCTCAATGAGGCGTTGCTGGCCGATGAGAAGAAGGCGGCAGCGTCCCTTGAAGACGGTGAATGTGTGCCTTCTACGTCAGTTGATGGGAGTCAGGAGAGTAAAGGCAGTCAGGTGCCATCAGCTGTGACGGCAGACGAGAAAGCGGCAGGTTAATGTTTTAGCGTTAATCTTTACCTTTGAATAATTGTGTTGGCAGTTTTAGGAGATAAAAAAGGAGGCGATTGCCTCCTTTTTTTACGGATCAGTTATTGCCTCGAGTTCAGGCGGCCTGATGTTGTGTCTCATCGTCTAGCGTCTGGGCTCTGAGCTCGGCTGGGTCGAAGTCATCGACATTGATTGACTTCATGCGGCCAATTTCGGCGCGCTCGAGCAGTGCTACTTCCTCATCGCTCAAGATCCCCAGTGCCTTACCCTCTGCGGCTAGCTTATCCAGCCACATGAAGGGGTGGCGTTTACCGGTTGCCTTGCAGATCTTATCGTGCAGCGGTTCACAGGCCAGAATGTCTTTAAAGGTCTGCTCCTGAATACCGACGGCGTTGAATGGAGACGGTGTCCAGAACTGGCCTTTACCCAGGCGATCACGGCTGGCACAAGGGGTTTGCATGATCTTAGCCACCTTATGATCCAGCACATCGCTTGGACGCTTAAGTGGACGACCAAATGGGAAGAGGATGACTCTTAGCACGCGGCCCAGTCCCATCGGGAAGTTGTTGAGCAGATCGTCCAGCGAGTCTTGCAACTTGTAGAGGGCATCTTCAACCGCCCACTGTACCAGCACAAGATCTTCACTCTGACGGCCTTCGTCCTGATAGCGCTTCAGGGTCGCCGAGGCCAAATACAATTGACTTAGCAGATCGCCAAGACGGGCGGAGACGCGCTCTTTACGCTTGAGGCCGCCACCAAGGGTTGCCATGGCCAGATCCGATAGCAGGGCCAGGTTGGCACTGAAGCGGTTCATGTGCTGATAGTAACGCTTAGTCTTGTCCTTGTACGGGCTGTTTGAGAAGTAGCTCGAGGTCAAGCCCAGCCAGAAGCTACGCACCAGGTTGCTGGTGGTGAAGCCGATATGGCCGAACAGGGCTGAGTCGAAGTCATTCAGTGACTTGTGCATGTCAGGATCAAACGCCGCTTCCATTTCGGCCAGTACGTAGGGATGGCAACGGATCGCCCCTTGACCATAGATGATCATAGAGCGGGTCAGAATGTTAGCCCCTTCAACGGTAATGGCGATAGGCGCCGCCTGATAGCCTCGGCCCAGGTAGTTGTTCTCGCCCAGACACACGCCCTTACCACCGTGAATGTCCATGGCGTCAATGACGCATTTCTGCATTCTGTCGGTCAGGTGATACTTAACGATGGCCGAGATCACCGAAGGCTTCTCGCCAAGATCGATACCTGTGGTGGTCAGGGTTGTGACCGCATCCATCAGATAGGCGTTGCCGCCAATGCGTGCCATTGGCTCTTCGATCCCTTCTAGCTTACCGATAGGTAGCTTGAACTGACGACGAATGCGGGCGTAGGCGCCTGTGGCCACCGCCGCGGTTTTGATTCCGCCGGCTGAGTTAGAAGGTAGTGTGATGCCGCGTCCAACAGAGAGACATTCGACCAGCATGCGCCAGCCCTGACCGGCCATCTCTGGACCACCTATGATAAAGTCTAGTGGAACGAACACTTCGTTACCGCGTGTCGGACCATTTTGGAACATACAGTTCAGCGGGAAGTGACGGCGACCGGTTTCGACGCCGGGCACATCCGTTGGGATCAGGGCACAGGTGATGCCCAGCTCTTCCTTGTCACCCAGCAGTTTGTCGGGATCTTGCAGCTTAAACGCCAGACCCAGCACGGTCGCAACCGGCGCCAGGGTGATATAGCGTTTGTTCCAGGTCAGTTTCATCCCCAGCACTTCTTCGCCTTGCCATTGGCCTTTACAGACGATACCAAAGTCAGGGATGGCGCCGGCATCCGAACCCGCTTCAGGGCTGGTGAGGGCGAAACAGGGAACTTCCAGGCCTTTGGCCAGGCGAGGCAGATAATGATCTTGCTGCGCCGGGGTACCATAGTGTTGTAGCAACTCGCCGGGACCGAGAGAGTTAGGCACGCCAACCGTTGAGGCCAGCTCGCTAGAGACGCCCGCCAGCTTTTGCAGTACGCGAGACTGGGCATAGGCAGAGAATTCCAGGCCGCCGTACTTCTTCTTGATGATCATGGCGAAGAAGCCGTTGTCTTTGAGGTATTGCCAGATAGACTCTGGCAGATCGCCGAGCTGATGAGAAACCTGATGCTGGTTGAGCATCTTACACACTTCCTCAACCGGTCCCTCGATAAAGGCCTGCTCTTCGGCGGTCAGACGGGCGACAGGGTAGTTATGCAGCTTCTTCCAGTTAGGCTTACCGGCAAAGAGATCCGCTTCCCACCAAGTGGTACCGGCTTCGATCGCTTCTTTTTCGGTGGAAGACATCTCCGGCATGATCCCTTTATAGAGTTTCAGCAGCGGACGAGTGATCACGCTTTTTCTGAAGGCGCCTATGTTAAGCGGTAGGGTGATGGCCAGAAAGACCAGCCAGGCAAGGGGGGAAATGCTCGCAGTTGCTGTACCCAGTGCCATCACGATAGCCGCGATGATGGTCGAGGTCAGCAGGGATACTCTAAGGTAGGCTAAGGCGCCTAACGCAAAGAGCATCACAAAAATCCAAAGTAAGCTAGTCACGGTAATTCTCCTTCAATAGCGACCGAAAGCTGCTCTATGTCAGCATTTTTTATATGACCATAATCACAATTATAGATGCTGGTCAGACCTGTGTCGCATAAAATCTAACCCTATGGCGGGTTTTATACAAGTATTTTTCAAACAATTGTTTAACTTTTTTGTTGAGGTGAGGATTCCACAAATTGGGTCAAGTCGTTAGAATTAAATAAGATAAGCAATTTAGAGTTAAGGTGTCTGTTTATGTGTGAGTTGCTGGCCATGAGTGCCAATGTGCCCACGGATATCGTGTTTAGTTTTACCGGGCTGGCAGAGCGTGGTGGCGTTACAGGTCCCCATGTGGATGGTTGGGGGATCACCTTCTATGAAGGTAAGGGCAGCCGCACCTTCAAGGATGCCTGCCCCAGCAGCGAGTCTCATGTGGCGCAGTTGATCAAATCTTACCCCATCAAGAGTGAAGTGGTGGTCAGTCATATCCGCCAGGCCAATCGCGGCTGCGTATCACTGGAAAATACCCATCCCTTTACCCGTGAGTTATGGGGACGCTACTGGACCTATGCCCATAATGGTCAGCTCAGCGATTATCAGCAAAAATTTGCGGTGCGCCGTTATCAGCCTGTGGGTGACACCGACAGCGAACTGGCGTTTTGCTGGATTTTAGAGAAGGTGGTGGAGCGCTTCGGCGATCAGGCGCCGGCGGATCTGCTGCCCGTTTATAGGTTTATCGCCACCTTGGCCGATGAGATCCGCGCCCTTGGGGTGTTTAACATGATCTTGAGCGACGGCGAACACCTGATGAGCTATTGCAGCAATAACTTGTGCCACATTACCCGCCGGGCCCCCTTTGGTAAGGCCAAGCTTATCGATACCGACGTGGTGATCGATTTCGACAAGGAGACCACGCCCAACGATATCGTCACCGTGATCGCGACCAGGCCGCTGACCGATAACGAAGACTGGCATATTCTGAAGCCCGGAGAGTGGAAACTGTTCGCCCGGGGCGAGCTAGTTTTAACTCAAGAAGGCTGAAGCCAAGAGAGCTGAAGTCAAGAGAGCAGAAGCCAAGCGAGCTAAAGTCAATAGAGCTGAAGCCAAGCGAGCTTAGGTTAAAAGGCTTAAGTCAAGCAAACGGTTAGTTGTAAACTGTGGAGAAAGAGAAGGGGCCTAAGGCCCCTTTTTATGCTGATGTTGGTAACGCTAATCTTCTGTGCAGAATGTGCGAGTTATTCAGACAATAAACTAAATCTATTGCCGACTTTTACGGCTGAGATTGGTTTTGTCTGTCTACGAGGGCCTTGGCCTGTTCACCTGTCTGTTGATTCGCCTGTTTATTGGTCTGCTCGCTGGTTTGTGCCATGGTCGGCTCGCTGTACTGATAATTAAGCAGGGTGATATCCAGCTGCTTGCTGCCTTTCTCGAAGTGGGTGAGCCTGACGGGCAGATAGCCGAGCTCGGGTGACATCCAGAAAAAGGTTTGGCGTTTGTCGTTGTCCCGCACCACCTCTATCTTGACCGTCTCATAGGTGCCGCTGGAGATCACCATGCGCTCCTTACCGACCACCTTAAAGTCATACTCATCGATCTCGCCGCTCTTGAGCATCTTGTAGTGCAGCTTATTGCTGCCCTTCATGATATCTAGCCTAAACTGCAACTGAACCATCAAGGGGTCGAAGAGATCCGGGGTATAGGGAAACTTTGCCCGCTCATCCTTGTAGCGGCTGTGCACCAGTTTCTGATCCAGCACATAGGCGGATTGCTCTTGATAGTCGGAGCCGGTGCCGCTGCGGTTATGGGTGAAACGCATGGGAATAAGCTGCTCACCCTCCTTGCTGAAGGTGCTGATGACGGTGCGTTTATCCCACAGCATCAAGAGGCTGACGTCGCTGTCGAAACGATATTGGTACAAGTTGCCCTGAGGTGCCGGCAGTTGATAGCGCGCCTTACCCAACTCTATGCTGCCGTAGTTCACCTGATACTCGGCCGTGTGGGGGGTCAAGGGGTATTCATCGGCCTGTGCGGTAAGGGCAATGGCACAGAAAGATGAAATCATGAATGCGGATTTGAATATCGACAAGGCCTTCTCCCGGGTAACTAAAGGTTAAAAGGGTAATGCAAACACTAGGGTCGCCAGATCCGGCTGCCACTCATACTTGGACAGCTTAACCCTACCTCGGTTCACTTCTATCGCTTCACTTCTTAATCTCTGCATCTGCTCGATAAAATAGGGACTGGTCTCGGGAAAGGCTATTTTGCCTTGGCTGTTGATCACCCTATGCCAGGGAAGCTCCAATGTATCGGGCGCCATCTTGAGGGCGCGGGAGACGTAGCGTGCCCGTCCGGGCAGCCCCGCGAGATCGGCTATCTTGCCATAGGAGCTGACCTTCCCCTCGGGGATCAGGGCAATCACATGCCATATCTTGGCCATGGGTGATAACTGTGTCTGATCCACGCGTTCTCCGTTTTGGCCCTAAGGCCTCTGCATATTAGGTTAGTGATCTATTGCTTAAGCCCAGAGTGCTTAACTCAATGCGTTTAACTTAAGCACGCCTCTGTCCGGCTTAAGGCTATGTTCTGATAGTAAACCAGATTTTTTATAATTTCTAAGGTTAAAGGCGGAGTTAATCTATCCGAGAGCCTGAACGGTGAGAGCCGCGAAATGGGCGAGAGCGGCGAAATGGTTGAGAGAGAGGAAATGGGTAGGAGAGATGAAGAAGCCGCGGCTATGGGTTTTCAGAGGGAAAGAACAGACAGGTTCTTGTCGCTTGGCCTATCTGTTCAACTATCTGCTCGCTTGTCTGTTCGCTTATCTGTGTGACGTGGTGGTTTCGCTAGCCTTGCGCGCCTAAGGCGGTTGGCTGCGCCTGTGATAATGTCTGTTTGGCACCAAAGCGGTGAAACAGTACCAGGCCTATGGCGGCCAGCAGGCCGAAGCCGCCTATGATGTACCACATCAGGGCAGGCTGCTCGGCGCCCTTAGCCACTTCGGCGTAGAGGTAACCCGATAGCGGGCCCGCCAACAGGAAGCCGATGGCCGATGAGACAAAATAGTAGCCCATAAACATCGCCTTCTTATCCTGGGGCGCAAAGCTGGCCACATATTCCTGGCTCTTAGGGGACGCCACCATCTCGCCGATAGAGAAGACTAAGATAGAGGTGAGCACCATGGCGCCGCCCATGAGTATGCCGTGGGCCAGTCCACCCAGCGCCGTACCCAGTGCCAGGATGAGGGTGCCGGCCACCAATACAGGTAGCGGACTGAAGCGCTCGGCAATGCGGCTTACCATCACCTGCATCAGCACGATAGAGAGGAAGTTCAAGCCGATAAGGTACTCGGGGTTAACCTGACGATACTGCTGGGCGAACTGCTGGCTGTATTGACTGGCCAGCTCTGGGCTTTGTGCGATTGCGCCAAGGGCTGCGCCCAGCTCCTCCCTTGGGATCATTACTTTGGCATGCACCAAGTCGAAGTAGACCTCTGACAGGCTCAGGCTTCCTGCTGTGTAGGCTTTTGCCGCGCTCAGTAGCTCGTCGCTGAGTAGAGTGATATCCACGGGGGCGAAGAAGTCGAGCAGCCCGGGCCAGGGGGCGAGCATGGCAACCAGATCTGAGGTATCGACAAAGTCTCGGATATAGATGGGCAGAGTGATAAAGATCTGCTGGTAGACCATCCAGAAACCGGAGAGGATAAGCAGGTAGATCACGAAGGGCTTGTTGCCCAGGGCGATCTTCTGCCTATACCAGGGCAGTTGCTTGTCTGACTTGGCCAGCGTGTTCCAGAGAAAATGCAGACTAAACCACACCAGATAGATGGTGAGGCACTGCTCGCCACTGATCCACTTGGCGCCGTAGGAGAGCAGGATCACTAAGGTGCCGAAAAACAGCAGGGCGAAACGGGCGTTGCCCAGCACCTCTTGGATGTCTCTCAACACCTGAGACAGCGGCTTGCCCCGCTGCTGGTGGAGATCCGTCGGCTCGCGATAGAAGAAGGTTGCCGGTATGAAGTTAATGCCTATCCAGATCGCCGACATGATGAAGACCCAGTCCCAGCTGATGGCGCGGACATAACCTGCGATGAAGGGGCCGAGGAAGCCGCCCACATTGACCATCATATAGAAGATGCCAAAACCCAGGCCGCGGTTGGTGTGATCTGTTGTGCGTGCCACAGTGCCCGTCACCACAGGTTTAAAGCAGGCCGCGCCTATGGCGACCCCCATGAAGGCGATGAAGAAGCCGCTAAAGCTGCTCACCTGACCCAGGAGGAAATAGCTGGGGCACATGATGGCGTAGGCGATAAGAAACATTTTACGGTAGCCATAGCGATCGGCCAGGGCGCCGGTAAGCACAGGAAACAGGTAGAGAAAGAAGGGGATCATTCCCTGCAGCAGGCCTCGCTCCTGTTCGCTAAAGCCTAAGCCCCCCTGGTGAGCAGGAGAGGTCATGTAGAGGGAGGAGAGGGTAAAGAAGCCATACCAAGCGAGACGCTCGAAGATCTCCATGGTATTGGCCACATAAAAGGTACTGGGCAGAGGGGTACGTACAGGGGTCGTCACTATTATTCTCGTATATTGTATGCATTTGTCTGGTCATGCTATCGACTTGAGCGATGAAATACAAGTCGCCGGCAAGGCTTGGCCTGAAGGGAAAACCCGATTGCGGTTGCCTTTAATGTGATTTAGGTCATAATGGCGCCACTTTATATGCCTAATTTGATTAACCAGAACCTGAGACTATGCCTGTACTCGATATATTGACCATTCCCGATGAGCGCCTGAAACGTAAGGCCAAGCCCGTAGAAGACATTGCCGCCGTGCAAGGTTTTATCGATGATCTGATTGAAACCATGTATCACACAGACGATGGCATTGGGCTCGCCGCTACCCAGGTGGGCAGCGAACACGCCATCTTAGTGATTGATCTGTCTGAGGATCGCGATCAGCCCATGGTGGTGATCAACCCAGAATTCGTCGAGCGTTCGGGCGAGATCGTCGGCGAGGAGGGATGTCTCTCAATTCCTGGCTACCGCGCCAAGGTGACACGTTTCGAGAAGGTGAAGGTCAAGGCGCTTAACCGTGAGGGTGAGGCCTTTGAGATCGAGAGCGATGACTTCCTGGCAATCGTCCTGCAACATGAGATGGATCATCTTGATGGCAAGGTCTTTATCGAGCATCTGTCGCCCCTCAAGCAGCAGATAGCACTCAAGAAGGTAAAGAAATATCGCTAATCTATACTGCTAATCAATAGCGATAATCGATAACCAATCAAACCACCCTAGGGTGGTTTTTTTGTGCCTGTCTGCCGCTTACCGACTCGATGCTTTGAGGTGATTTTCCACTCCAATCTCAGGTTTCTCTGCTTGCGATCTGTCAATTTATAAATATACTGTATTTATATACAGTGTTTGTGTGATATTTCTGTTGAGTGTTGCTCGGACGTCAGGCATGGCGATAGCTTAAGTTAGGTCTAAGCCTATAGTCCGATTTCCGAGGGGGCGCTTAACCGAATCGAATGAGAGCGGGTGCATCATGGCCTTGGCAGATCTTCAACTTGAACGTTTACTCCAGCGCAGCGATCTCTGGCGCGGCGATGCCTATCATCCCCAGCAAATGGGGCTGGACAGCGGCTATCCCGAGCTTAATCGTCATCTGGGACTGGGAGGCTGGCCCAGTCAGGGGCTGTGCGAGATCTTCTGCTCCAGCGAAGGGATCGGCGAGTTGAGCCTGGCGCTGCCTCTGATGCGCCGCCTGATCCCTAGGCAATCGAGAGAGGGAAGTGCTGCCGGGTTGGTGAGTCTGGTGGCGCCGCCTCACGTGCCTTATCCCCAGTCGCTGGCGATGCAGGGGATAGATGTCAGCCGTCTCCTGTGGGTCGATACTCAGACGCCGAAGGAACAGCTTTGGGCGCTCGAGCAGATCTTAACCAGCGGCGCCTCACCCCTGGTCTTATGTTGGCTCGAGGATCTCAGTGTCAGTCAGGCCAGGCGCTTGCAGCTTGCCTGCGAGAAGGGCGAGAGCCTGTGTCTCTGTTATCTGCCAAGCAAGGTCAAGGATCAGGCTCATCCCGTGCCACTGCGGATCGCCTTGCAACCCAGCACCGAAATCAGCACAGGAACCAACATAGAAACCAGTACGGAAAGCAACACAAAAATGGGCAACGATAGGCTT
This sequence comes from Shewanella loihica PV-4, assembly GCF_000016065.1. Taxonomy (NCBI): domain Bacteria; kingdom Pseudomonadati; phylum Pseudomonadota; class Gammaproteobacteria; order Alteromonadales; family Shewanellaceae; genus Shewanella; species Shewanella loihica. The sequence goes on along the minus strand of NC_009092.1, from coordinate 2,433,693 downwards.
CTTGAGACCCAGGTGGATATTCTAAAGCGCCGTGGGGGCTGGCCGGCGCCGCGCTTCTCCTTATCCCTGCTACCTGAGCTACTGGCTCAGAGTCTGATGCTCGATGTGACTAAACAGCAGGATGAGAGATTGGAAAATAAGCTTAATAAGCAGCAGAGCGGTCAGATCTTACAAGGCCCCTGGAGTGCGTAGATGTTGTGGCTGGCGGTCTATTTTCCCCACTGGTTACTCCAGTATCAAAGCTATCATCAAGGCTTGCCCCAGGGCGGCGAGCTGGCCCTATTTGAGCGTCAGTCGAGTCAGATCCTGATCGCATCGAGTGCTGCGGCTAAGTTGGGCGTGGAGCCGGGGCAGAGCCTGGCTACCGCCCAGGCGCTCTGTCCATCGCTGCAACTGCTGGCCTATGATCCCTCCTTGAGCCAGGAGGCCAGCCATTGGCTGTGCCAGTGGAGCTATGGCTACAGTGCCAGGGTCGTGCCGCCTGTCTGTCCGTTCGAGCAGGCCCAGCAGCATAGGCTAAATAAGCCGAGTAAGTCACATAAAGCAAGCAAATCGAGTCGATCCTCTGATGTGCCCAGTATGGCAGATACCCTACTGCTGGAGGTGGGCTCCATGGCAAAGATCTTCGGTGGTCTGGACAGGCTCATCCGTCAATATCAGAAGAGTGCCCAAGACTATGGCCTCGAGTGTCAATTTGCCCTGGGGGAGAATGCCTTGCTGGCTCAGCTGGGAGCCAGGTCTCTGCCGCTCACTCTGCCTGCAGATGTCATCTGTGATAACAAGAGGAACCCGAAAGAAACTCGCGAGTCTAGGTGCACTAAGTTAGGGAATTCTAAGCGAGGAAACTTTGAGCCAGGGAGCCTAGAGTCGGACATCGGTGCCACAGAACCTACATATCTCGCCAAACAAGAAGTGAGAGAAGCAGTCCAAGAAGAGAAAGCACAAGGAGAGGAAGCCCAAGGAGAAAAAGCACAAGGAGAAGAAACCAAAGTGCAATCGAAAGATGATCAAGCGGGGGCGTCTCTGGTGAGTTTACCTCAGATGAATCTCAAGCAGGTCGCGCCCCTGCCGCTCTCTATCTTGCCACTGCCTGAGCATGTGCTGCAGTCTTGCGAGAACATGGGGCTGACTCAGGTGCAGGCGCTGCTCGCCTTGCCTCTCAAGGAGCTTGGTGAGCGATTTGGCGAGAGTGTCTTAACCCTGCTGGCTCAGCTCAAGGGGCAGCTGCCTCAGGTGCATGAGTTTTACCTGATGCCAGAGTCTTATCGCCATAAGCTTGAATTGCTCTATGAGGTGAGCCACCTCGAAGGATTGGCCTTTCCCCTCGGGCGCATGCTAGCAACCCTATCGGCTTATCTGGTGCAGCGTCAGCAGGCGGTGCTGGCCCTGTCATTAACCTTAGTGTTTCGCGACTTGAGTCTGGTGCCACTGCGCTGCGAGATCCGCTATCCCTTCGCCGAGCATAGGGGGGATGCCTTACTTAAACTCTGCCGTGTGCAGCTAGAGAGCCTCATCCTGGCGGCGCCGGTGATCAGTCTGGCTATTCAGGCCGATACCCTGGTGCCGCTATTGGTGCAGACATCCAATTGGTGGCAGGGCGAGGGTAAGAGTGATGCCACCATGCGCTTGCTCTCACTGCTTGAGGCGCGTCTAGGCGCGGATAAGGTCAAGGGACTTGAGCACTGCAGTCACCATCTGCCGGAGCTGAGCTGGCAGAGCCGCTCGCTTTCTCAGAGCCTAGTTTCTCAGAGCCGAGCCTCTCAAAGCCGAGTCTCTCAAAGCCGCTCGGGTGCCTTGGGGGGCAAGCGATCGAATCAAGCTGTTTCTCAAAGCACTTCCCGTCAAAGCACTTCTCGTCAAAGTATTTCTAGTCAAAGCGTTTCTACTCGAGGTGCTTCCAGCCAAAAGTTTAAGAGCCAAGCGCTTGAGAGCCAAACGCATAATCGGTGCGCCGAGCCGAGGGCTTGCTATCAGGGCAAGACTCGGGCGCTGAGTGAGGAGGCGACCTTATTTGCAGATCTGTTTCATGGCCTGTGTGATGGCCGCATCCGCCCCAATTGGTTACTGCGCCAGCCCGAACCGTTGGCGCCGGAGTCGGTGAGCCTGCTTAAGGGGCCGGAGCGGCTGCACAGTCCCTGGTCGGCGGCCTCGCCGCGGGATTATTACCTTGCCCGCATGCATCAGGGAGGGCTCTGCTGGGTATTTCGCTCGCCTGAGGGACTATTCCTGCAGGGGTGGTTTGGCTAATGTACGCTGAATTACAGTACGCCGAGTTGCACGTCCTCTCGAACTACAGCTTCTTGCGAGGGGCTTCCCATCCTCACGAGCTGGTGGAGCAGGCCAAGCGCCTTGGTTATCAGGCATTGGCGCTGACCGACGAATGCTCCTTTGCCGGTGTGGTCAAGGCCCATGAGGCGGCCAAGCGCTGCGATCTTAAACTGATCCTGGGCGCCGAGTTTCATCTCGATGAGGGGCTGTTTGTGCTGCTGGCGCCTTGCCGTTTCGCCTATGGTGAGATCAGCGCCCTGATCACCAACGCCAGGCGAAGCCAGGGCAAGGGTGAGTACAGGGTGAGCCTGGAGGCCATCTTGGCTCAGCAGCAGAGCCTGCTGCTGTGGCGCCCGCCCTCGCTGGCGCAGTTCAGGCAGGCTGGCGAGGCAAGGAGAGATGAGGCAAGGAGTGATGATGCAAGGAGTGACTTGGCCGTAAACGATACGGCAGAGAGTGAGATGGCTGGGGGCGATACGGCAAAGGGGAGTGCGGCACAAAGCGATGAGCCTAATCTGTTGTCCCGTTATCGTGACCACATAGCGAGCATTGCCTCACGGCTAGTTGTAGCCTTTCCGGATCGTCTGCATCTTTTGATGGAGCGGCTCTTGCTACCGGGAGAGGCCCTTAACTTGCAACAGTGGCAATGGCTGAGTCAGACTCAGAAGGTCCCCTGTGTGGCGGCCGGTGGCGTGCGCATGCACGAGGCGGAGCGTCAGCCGCTGCTGGATATTTTAACTTGTATCGCCCATGGGCGGGACCTCGACAGCGGCGTGGCGCTATGCTCCATCAACGCCGAAGCTAGCCTCAAGCCGATTGCGGCGCAGCGTAAACGTTATCCTCAGGAGTGGATCGATAACGGCCTGGCTCTGGCCCGTCGCTGCCATTTCTCTTTGGATGAGCTCAAGTATGAGTACCCGGCCGAGGTGGTACCCGCCGGCATGCAGGCCAGCGATTATCTGGCGCAGGCGGTGCGTGAAGGCGCCAGACGCCGCTTTCCCGATGGAGTGCCCGATAGGGTGAAGGCGCAGTATGAGAAGGAGCTAGAGCTGATCGCGGCGATGGCCTATGAGTATTTCTTTCTGACCATCTATGACATCGTCTGTTTCGCCAAGTCTCAGCAGATCCTCTATCAGGGAAGGGGCTCGGCGGCCAACTCTGTGGTCTGTTATTGCCTGGGGATCACAGAGGTGGATCCCACTAAGATCAACATGTTGTTCGAACGTTTCATCTCCAAGGAGCGCAACGAGCCGCCGGATATCGACGTGGACTTCGAGCATGAGCGGCGCGAGGAGGTGATTCAGTATATCTATCGCAAATATGGCCGTGACCGCACGGCGCTGGCCGCGGCGGTGATCTGTTATCGCTTCAAGAGTGCCATGGGCGATGTGGGCAAGGCGCTGGGGATAGATGCCGAGCAGGTAGCCCTGATGATTAAAAATATCGATCGCCGGGATCCCAAGCATCACTGGACGACTCAGCTTGCCGCCATGTTGCCAGAGGCTGGGCGCGGGCGCATGTTGCTGCCCTTGGTGCAGACGCTGATCGGTTTTCCCCGCCACCTGTCCCAGCACGTGGGAGGCTTTATCATCTCCGCAGGGCCCTTGTCTGAGCTGGTACCCATTGAAAATGCGGCCATGGCGGATCGCACCGTGATCCAGTGGGATAAGGATGACCTGGAGAGCCTGGGGCTGTTAAAGGTGGATATCCTGGCCCTGGGGATGCTGACGGCGATCCGTAAGACCTTCACCTTACTGAGTCTCCCAGAGAAAGCTTTTTCCATGGCCGATGTGGCATGGGAGGAGGCCGAGGTCTATCGCATGTTGCAGGCAGGCGACAGCATAGGGGTGTTTCAGGTCGAGTCCCGGGCGCAGAGCGCCATGCTGCCAAGGCTGAAGCCAGCTTGCTATTACGATCTGGTGGTGCAGATCGCCATTGTTAGGCCAGGGCCAATTCAGGGGGACATGGTACATCCCTATCTGAGGCGGCGGGATGGCCTGGAGGCGGTGGAATATCCCAGCCCGGCGGTCGAGTCCGTGCTGTCCCGTACCATGGGGGTACCTATCTTTCAGGAGCAGGTGATCCAGCTGGCCATGGTGGCCGCGGGCTTCAGTGGCGGCGAGGCGGATCAGCTGCGCCGAGCGATGGCGAGCTGGAAGCGTACCGGTGAGCTTGAAAAGTTTGAGGCTAAACTGCTCCAGGGGATGGCGGCGCGGGGGTACAGCCAAACATTCGCCGAGCAGATCTACAGGCAGATCAAAGGCTTTGGCGAGTATGGCTTTCCCGAGTCTCACTCCGCCAGCTTTGCCCTGTTGGCCTATGTGTCGGCCTATCTTAAACATCATTATCCGGCGGCCTTCTGCTGCGCCTTGCTTAACAGTCAACCCATGGGCTTCTATAGCCCGTCGCAGCTTATTCAGGATGTGCAGCGTCACGATGTTATGGTACTGCCGGTATGTGTCAATCACAGTGACTGGGATAATAGCCTGGTGCCCCTGCTGGAGGCTGAGCAGCCTGCGATACGTCTGGGCTTTAGGCAAGTGAAGGGACTCAGGCTGGAGGAGATCAAGACCCTTATCGCGGCGCGCCCCGAAGGCGGCTTTACCCGGGTCGAGCAGCTCTATGAGCTAGGTTTATCTCAGGGCTGTTTGACCCTGCTGGCCAGCGCCGATGCCCTGTTGACGCTGGCCGGGCATAGGTATCAGGCGCGCTGGCAACTCAGTGCCTATCAGCCGAGCCTTCCGCTGTTCGATGACTTGCCAGCTGTCGCCAGTGAGGTGGTGTTGGCGCCCCCAAGTGAGATGGCGGCCATGCAGAGCGACTATCGCCATCTAGGGCTCAGCCTGGGGCGCCATGTTATGGCTCAACTTAGAGGGCTGGCGCCATTTGTGGGTTGTCGCCACGCCAGTGAGTTAGCCGATTGTCGTCATGGGCAGCTTGTGCATGTGGCGGGCGTGGTGGTGGGGCGTCAGCGCCCCGGTACCGCCTCCGGGGTTACCTTCGTGACCTTAGAAGATGAGACGGGCAACATCAATGTGATCGTCTGGAGCGCCACGGCCAGGGCGCAGCGACAGCCATTTTTAACATCAAAAATTTTAAAGGTAACTGGGGTGCTTGAGACCCAGTCTGGTGTGTCACACGTTATCGCGGGCAGGCTGGAGGATTTATCGACTCTGGTGAATGATTTTGAACTAAGTTCGCGGGATTTTCGTTAGTGGTCGCATGTTAATCATGCCATCCGGGCGAGCCACAACAGGCTTACTCGGGTTGTTCCTGTCATTGTCCTCGCTCTAGCCCTAGCCCTTTGGGGTATACTCATCGCCTTTGGGTTTACGATAGGCGTGAGTTTAGGCTCCAAATACCAGCAAAATGACCGGGAGAGAAAGGGTGAAGTTTGTCTTGCTAACACACGAGCGGGAGTATGAGCGTGCCAGCAACACTGGCCAGTTGGCGTTAGCCGCATTCCCTGAGCTGTGTAGCCGTGTGCCCTGGTCGCGGATCGCGCCCGATGAGGCGTTGAAACAGGCCTGTGAATCGGGTGAAGCTCTGCTGCTCTTTCCAAAGGAGTACGACACAGACGAAACGGACTCAGGTTCGAGAATGGGCTTGAGCGTGAAACAGGCTATCACGCCCGAGCAACTTTTGCTTAAAAAAGACGGGGGGCAGGGCGTGCGTCAGGTTATCATTCTCGATGCCACCTGGCAGGAGGCCAGAAAGATGATGCGTCAGAGCCCCTATCTGCAAGCGGCGAGAAGGCTGACGCTGCAGGAGAGCGAGCCGTCACGTTATCGCCTGAGGCGGAATCAGTTATCTCAAGGTCTGTGCACCATAGAGTGCATCATTAGCCTGATGCACAGTTTAGGGATGAGCCAAGAGGCACAGCAGCTTGATGAGGCGTTTGATCTCTTTATGTTAGATCACCGTCAGGTAGACGCATAGGAAGTGGCTGAGGGCGCCGGCGAGGACAAACAGATGCCAGATGGCGTGATTATAGGGAATGCGTTTACCCACATAGAAGATCACCCCGGTGCTGTAGAAGATCCCGCCCGCCAGCAGTAGCTGAAAGCCCAGTGGCGTCATGGCTGCAAGCAACTGCTTCATCACTATGACACACAACCAACCCATCACCAGATAGAGCACCAGGCTAAAGATCTTGAAGCGGTGAATAAACAGTGTCTTGAACAGGATCCCGCCTAGGGCAAGACTCCAGATGGCGATGAGAATGGCATCGGCCTCGACACTGTCGAGCAGGATCTGCATCAGCGGCGTGTAGGTGCCGGCGATCAACAGATAGATGGCGCAGTGATCGGCTATCTTGAGTTTATGCTTTAACTTAGGTGCCGAGACGCTGTGATAGAGCGTTGAGCAGAGAAACAGGAGTATGATGCTCAAACAGTAAAGCGCCAATCCGCCCAGTTGTAGATTGGTGAGCCTGTCCCATCCCTTATGCAGTGAAAACGCAAGCGCCAGAATACCTGCAATCACACCCAGGCCATGGCTGAGGGCGTTTGCCAGCTCTTCTGCGCGGCTATAGGGAGCGGCCGTAGCAGCAAAGCTGGGCTGACTATTCAGGCCGATCTCATGGGGCTGTATGGTTTGTGGCGGCACGGACTGTGGTGGCATTAGACTCTCTAAAACTGGTTAGACCTCGTTAATGGTGAGTCTAACAGCATGCTGGTGCAAAAGAAATAGTTAAGCGTACATGTGTACGCCTAAGTTGAATTTTGTTTTGTTAATGATTGAATTTATTATTTTTTAAATTTAACACTGTCCACTATCTATCCTTGGTTGAACTAATAGCATCTCTTCTTCTCTAAAATGCTAAGTTTCCTAAGGAAAGGATGAGTTGCTATTGCGAGTGCCCCCTAAGGATAGCCAATTTTCCTGGCTTGACCTCAATCTTAATTTAAACCTTAATGCTGATATTGATGTCGAGCCGTTAGCCTTCTGCCATCTCGTCAACGATCCATTAGCAAGAGAGCCTTTAGCGAGAGATCACATCGAGCAAGGCGCTCATGCTGAGGAGCTTTTGGTTAAGGAGCTTTCGCTTGAGGAACTTTCGCTTAAGGAGCTTGTTCCTAACGCACCTCTTGAAGGCCCACTTTTTATGGGTTTAGCTGCAAGGATTGGCTGGAAAGAGATGTTTATATTCTTGGCCGTCTTGCTGGCGCACCTTGTATTGCTGGCTTTCTTGAGTTGGCAGTTTAAGGGGCCATATCTGGCTCAGGAATCAATTAAGCGAGACAAGCAGGCCATCAGCGCCTATATGCTGACTCAGGCTGAGTTTGATGCCATGAAGGCCAAATCTCGCCCTGCCGAGGTACCAGTAAAAGCACTTCTGACGAGCGAGCCAAAGCAAGATACGCTTAATCAAAGGGGTGAAAGGACAGAGGACAATCTGGCGTCAGTTCCCGCTCAGCAAAGTGACTCTCTGACTGAGTTAAATCCCGAGAAAGAGGCGTCAGCGACTCAAGTTACTCGTTTCCAGCCTAATGTTGTCCAAACAAGTGTTGAGCCCTCCGTTGTTCCAGCAGTTGATCCCTCTGAGTCTAACATCGCGCCTAAAATCGAGGTGCCCGCTGACACTCAGAATGAGAATGAAGCATTCTCCTTCGATGGTATGAAAGGTCTTAATCTGGAGAGCGGAGCAGCAGACTCGGGTGGGGTAAGCGCTGCAACTGGCGATTATATGGCGAGGCACAGACAGGCACAGCTGGACAAGCTAGTCGAGCACGTCGCCGACAAGGCCATCCAGAAAAAGTCGATGAGCGAGATGGATGGCAAGATGAGGGTGTTAGCCTTGCCTAAGGAGAACGAGTATGAGACGGCAATCACCTTAGACAGCAAGGTGGATCCCAATCGCATCGTCAAGATAGGGGATACCTGTTATCGCGTGGTGAGTGTGGCGACGCCAATCAACCCCCACGGGGAAAACTTAGGCTTCCCCTTTAAGTGTGGTGGCGACAAGGTGAAACAGGCGATTAAAGACTCCCTTGATAAGCATCTGAGTATGATGGGAGTAGAGGTTAAAGATAAAAACTAGTGTGATATATTTTCAGGCTTAAATTAACATGATACTTTCATTTTATACAATTGATTGATTTTATTTTATTATTTGTTTCGATTAATTTGATTTCAGCTAGGGTTTAAAGGGGCTTGCCACCCTCAATCCCTTAGGTCTATACTGAGCCCCTCTTGTCGGAGTGCCATTAGGCTGAGACCGTTTATTCGGGATCCGTTGAACCTGATCAGGTTAGTCCCTGCGAAGGAAACAAGCATAATATGACCTTAGTGTCCCGCCGTATTTTATCGGCCAATGGGATTAAAATCGCCGCAAATTTGGCGAGCGCAATCACAGTGACACCCAGCATATTTTTGAATCAGGCCATTTGGCCTGACTCAATGCCCTCAACGCCAAACTTCTCCAGACAAGCAACTTCATCTAACCCTATAGTGAGATTGCTTATGTCAACACGTCGTGAAATGCGAGCAGAGGCCCAGGCCTTTATTGATAACCTCAAACCCTTACAACACCCTAATTCGCAAAAATTTTACCTAAACGGCAGCAGGCCGGATCTCAAGGTCGCCATGCGGCAGATCTATCAGTCAGACACCCTGATTGGCGGCACGGCCGAGGCGCCTGTCTATGAGAAGAATCCCCCCATCACAGTCTATGACTGCGCCGGGCCCTATTCAGATCCCGAGGCCGATATCGATGTGCGTCGTGGTCTTGTTAAGCTGCGTAGCGAGTGGATCGCCGAGCGCAGCGATACCCAGGAACTTGAGCAGGTAAGCTCAGGTTTTACCCAGCAGCGTCTGGCCGATGAGGGGCTAGATCATCTGAGGTTTGAGCAACTGCCCAAGCCAAGACGCGCCCTTGAAGGCAGGGTAGTGACTCAGATGCACTACGCCAGACGCGGTATCATCACCCCAGAGATGGAGTATGTGGCCCTGCGTGAGAATATGGCTCGCGAGACAGTGACCGAAGAGGTGCTCAATCAGCGCGCGCCGGGTGAGAGTTTCGGTGCCAAGCTAGGTGAGCCGATCACGCCGGAGTTTGTGCGTCAGGAGCTGGCGGCGGGCCGGGCAATCTTACCGCTTAACATAAACCACCCCGAGGCCGAACCTATGATCATCGGCCGAAACTTCCTGGTGAAGGTCAACGCCAACATAGGCAACTCGGCGGTCACCTCATCTATCGAAGAGGAGGTGGAGAAGCTGGTGTGGGCCACCCGTTGGGGCGCGGATACCGTGATGGACCTCTCGACCGGCCGTTATATCCACGAGACCCGCGAGTGGATCATACGTAACTCGCCGGTGCCAATAGGGACTGTGCCCATCTATCAGGCGCTGGAGAAGGTCAATGGCATCGCCGAAGATCTCACCTGGGAGATCTTCAGAGATACCCTGATCGAGCAGGCGGAGCAGGGGGTGGATTACTTTACCATTCACGCCGGCGTGCTTCTGCGTTATGTGCCCATGACGGCCAAACGCCTCACTGGTATTGTCTCCCGTGGCGGCTCCATCATGGCCAAGTGGTGTCTCTCTCATCACAAGGAAAATTTCCTCTATGAGCACTTTGATGAGATCTGTCAGCTGTGCGCGGCCTATGACGTCTCCCTCTCGCTGGGTGATGGCATGCGTCCAGGCTCCATCGCCGATGCCAACGACGAGGCGCAGTTTGCCGAGCTGGAAACCTTAGGCGAGCTGGTTAAGAAGGCCTGGCAGTATGACGTGCAGACCATCATCGAAGGGCCGGGTCATATCCCGATGCAGCTTATCAAGGAGAACATGGATAAGCAGCTCGAGCTGTGTGACGAGGCACCGTTTTATACCCTAGGCCCTCAGACCACCGACATTGCTCCAGGTTATGATCACTTCACCTCAGGCATAGGGGCGGCGATGATCGCCTGGTATGGCTGCGCAATGCTCTGCTACGTAACGCCCAAGGAACATCTTGGTCTGCCAAACAAGGAAGACGTAAAGCAAGGGCTGATCGCCTATAAGATTGCCGCCCATGCCGGCGATGTCGCCAAGGGGCATCCTGGCGCGCAGATCCGCGACAACGCCTTGTCTAAGGCGAGGTTCGAGTTCCGCTGGGAAGATCAATACAACCTGGGGCTGGATCCCGATACCGCCAGGGCGTATCACGACGAATCACTTCCGCAGGAGTCGGCCAAGGTCGCGCATTTCTGCTCCATGTGCGGTCCCAAGTTCTGCTCGATGAAGATCACCCAAGAGGTGCGCGAATACGCTGCGGCCCAAGCGACCGATGTAAGGGAGATTGAGGTTGAGCAGATTGACGTTACTGCTAGCGCGCCGAAGGCAGATATTCAACAAGGGATGGCGCAGATGTCGGCGCAGTTTAAGCAAAGTGGTAGCGAGCTCTATCACAGTGCGATAAGACAAAGCCCTGGCGTTGAAAGCACCTCTCTCGAAAGCACCTCTCTCGAAAGTACCGTTCTTGAAAGTACTTCTCTTGAAAGTACGGCTCTCGAAAAAGCAAAAGAGGTGTAGCCATGTCCGCTGAAAAACCTATTGTCTGGACCATTGCCGGTTCAGACAGCGGGGGCGGTGCGGGCATTCAGGCTGATCTTGCGACCATGGCGGATCTGGACTGCCATGGTTGCAGCGTGATCACCTGCGTTACCGCGCAAAACTCGGTGGCGGTTAACGGTGTCGAGCCTGTGAGTGAGGCTATCTTGCTCGCTCAGCTCGATACCCTGCTGGTAGATCTGCCGCCAAGGGCGATCAAGATAGGGCTGCTTGCCAATCAGCGTCAGATTAATCTTGTCGCCGATTGGCTGGCGACCCATATGGCGCCACTGAAAACGGATGATGGCCAGCCGATTCCGATTATTCTGGATCCCGTGATGGTGGCCTCCTGCGGCGATGCCTTGACTGGCGAATCTGCTGTTCAGGCCTCCGCCCAGACCAAAACTAAGCCCAAAACTAAACTCAAAACTAAGCCCAAAACTGAGCTTAAAACTGAGCCCAAGCACCTTGCCGGGTTGGATTTCACCCCCTTCGCTAAGCTGCTTACTCTTGTGACGCCGAACGCCAGCGAGTTTGGCAAGTTGGTGGGAAGCGAGGCGTCATCAAGTGATGAGATGCTAGCTCAGGCAAGTGCACTCTCAAGGCGCTTAGTCTGCAATCTGCTGATCACTGGCGGTGACAAGGGCTCACTCTGGTATAGCGATAAGGCGGAAGATCTCTTTATCTGCAACGCGGTGGCGCATACCTCACCGCTACATCAGCACACTAGCTTTCGCCTGAGCGGCGAGCGGGTGGATAACCCCAATCACCACGGTAGCGGCTGCACCTTGTCATCGGCGATTGCCAGTTTTCTGGCTCAGGGCTTGGTGCTACACGACGCCATCTTGCTCGCTAAAACCTATGTGGGCCAAGGGATAGCGCCGGCCAAGGCCTTGGGCGCCGGCGCCGGGCCTTTAGCCCGCTGCGGTTGGCCTTCTGGCCTGGTATCGCTTCCCCGTATCACAGAGTTGGCTGGCATCACTTCGATTAGCTCTTCAGATCGCGCTTCAAGTGGCTCCTCGATATTGAGTTTTCCAAGGCTTAGTTTCCCGGGGCTTAGTTTTCCAAGGCTTAAGCGTCCCATCGGGGTGTATCCCGTAGTGGATAACCTGATGCACCTGGAGCAGGTGCTGGCCGCCGGTGCCACCACGGCCCAGCTGAGGATCAAGCTGGAGGATGATCGCCAAGCAGCTAGCAAACAAGAAGAGGGCGCAGGTGCTGCCGCGTTAGAAGCGCAGATCCAAGCGGCAATCGCGCTGGGGCGCAAATATGATGCGCAGGTGTTTATCAACGATCACTGGCAGCTGGCGTTAAAGCATGGCGCCTTCGGTATCCATCTTGGGCAGGAAGATCTTTTTGAGGCGGATCTCGATAGGATAGCCAAGGCGGGGATCGCCCTTGGCGTCTCCAGCCATGGCGTGTTCGAGTTGGCGCTGGCCAGTCAGCTTAATCCATCCTATCTGGCGCTGGGGCATATCTTCCCCACACCGACGAAATCTATGCCTTCTAATCCTCAGGGGTTGAGTAGGCTCGCGCGTATGGTCGCGCTTTGGACGCCCGATTGTCCCAGAGTGGCCATCGGCGGCATAGACGCTTCGCGTTTAGAGCAGGTTAAAGCAACAAACGTTGAGGCGGTGGCCGTGGTGCGCGCTGTGACCCAGGCGGATTCGCCGGGCGAGGCCTATAAACAGCTGGCTAGAATGTGGGAGAACGCCTATGTCACTCAATGATAGTGCGTTTATCCGATATTCGCGGCAGATCATGTTGCCCGAGGTCGGCGAACTGGGCCAGCAAAGGCTGATGGAAGCAAGTGTCGCCATAGTCGGCGTCGGCGGCTTGGGCCAGCTCTGCGCCCAGTATCTGAGCGCGGCGGGGATCGGCCAATTGACCCTGATCGATGATGACAAGGTGGAGCTGAGTAACCTGCCCAGGCAGCTACTGTTTTCCCATGACGATTGCGGCCAGTACAAGGCGGAAGTCGCCAGAGACAGGCTGGTAGGAAAAGGCACAGGTGACAACAGCCAGGTATCGGCTTTTGGTCAGATAGCGGCCAAGGTTGTGCGTCTGGAACTCCACAACGCCGAGTCTCTGCTCTCAGGTGTGGATCTGGTGCTCGATTGCTGCGACAACTTCGCCACGCGCCAGCATATCAATGCCGCCTGTGTGGCGCTGAGCACGCCAAACGTGGTGGCTGCCGCAGCCCACTTTGCCGGTCAGTTGATGGCGTTCGATTTGAGCAAATCCCCGAACAGCGGCTGCTATCACTGTCTGTTTCCGGCCGAACTTAGGGTAAGCGAGAACTGCAGCACCATAGGCGTTCTTGGGCCCATGGTGGGCACCATGGCCTCGATGCAGGCACTGCTGGCGATAAAACTATTGCTGGGATTACCTGGCTTGGGGCAGGTTCACAGATTCGATGGGTTAACCGGCGAGATGCGAAAGCTCACGCTGCGACGAGATCACAAGTGCTCGGTCTGTGCGGCAATTAAAGAATCGAATATAAAGGCTTATGCTGCATGCGGTGAGTTAGCCTGTTCATCGGCCTTAGGAGAAAATGATGAGTGAGATCAGCTTAAGTTTGAATGGTCAGTTAATACAGGTGGCTGCCAATGCGAGTCTGCTGTCCATGTTGGAGAGCCAGCAGATAGCCCTGGATAGCGTGGCCCTGGTGCGGGCAGGCGAGGTGGTCCCCAAGTCGCAGTGGGCATTGACCCTATGTGAGGCGGGCGATGTGATTGAACTCTTTGGCGTAGTGGCAGGAGGTTAATATGTTAACGATAGGCGATAGTCGGTTCTCTTCACGCCTGTTTACCGGCACGGGCAAGTTTGCCAGTGCCGATCAGATGTTGGCGGCCTTGGCGGCCAGCGGTTCACAGTTGGTGACACTGGCGATGAAGCGGCTCGATCTTAAGGCGGGCTTCGATGATATTCTGGCGCCCATACGTCAGAGCGGGGTTAAGCTGCTGCCCAACACCTCGGGGGCGCGCAATGCCAAGGAGGCAATCTTCGCCGCCGAACTGGCTCGCGAGGTGCTGGGAACCTCTTGGGTAAAGCTTGAGATCCACCCCGATCCTAAGTATCTGATGCCAGATCCCATTGAGACCTTTAACGCCGCCAAGGTGCTGTGTGAACGCGGCTTTACCGTATTGCCCTATGTGCATGCCGATCCTGTGCTCTGTCGCAATCTGGAGTCTGTGGGCTGCGCGGCCGTGATGCCGCTGGGTAGCCCCATAGGCTCAAATCGCGGACTGGAGACGGCGGCATTTTTGAAGATCATCATAGAGCAGGCCAAGGTGCCCGTGGTGGTCGACGCCGGGATCGGCTCACCCTCTCAGGCGATGGCGGCGATGGAGATGGGGGCGAGCGCCGTACTGGTGAACACGGCAATTGCCGCCAGTCGCGATCCGGTGAAGATGGCGCTCTGCTTTGCCGATGCTGTCGTCACGGGGCGTAAGGCCTATGAGGCGGGCCTGGCCCAGGTGCATCAGAGGGCGATTGGCACCAGTCCCCAGCAGGCGCTCACCGCCTTCTTATCGGAGTAACCCAATGAGTTTCTTCGATACCTTGAGTGGACTCTCTCGCGAGCAGCTGCGAATGGCGCTCTATTCCACCACGCCGGCCCAGGTAGAGACGGCGATCGAGGGTGAGCAGGGCAACTTGGGTCATCTGTTAGCCCTGTTGTCGCCGGCCGCCGAGGAGTACCTAGAGCCGATGGCGCAGCGTGCTGCCGCCTTAACCCGGCAACGATTTGGTCATAACATCGGCCTCTATCTGCCGCTCTATCTCTCAAATCTCTGCGCTAACGAGTGTGACTACTGTGGTTTTACCATGAGCAACAAGCTTAAGCGCAAGGTGCTCAGCCATGATGAACTGGCGGCCGAGATGGCGGTGATCAAACCTCAGGGATTTGATTCCATCTTGTTGGTCTCCGGCGAGCATGAAACCAAGGTCGGCATAGAGTACTTTGCCGATATCTTACCCTTGGTGAAGGCGGAGTTTAGCCATGTGGCGATGGAGGTACAGCCACTCAGCCGTGAACACTATGAGATTTTGGTGGAGAAGGGGCTGGATGCCGTGATGCTCTATCAGGAAACCTACGATCCTGAGACCTATCGCAGACATCACCTGAGGGGCAACAAGCAGGACTATGGTTATCGTCTCGCATCGCCGGAGCGGATCGCCCAGGCGGGCGTGGATAAGATAGGCCTAGGTGTGTTACTGGGTCTCGATGATTGGCGCATGGACGCGCTCTTGATGGGCTATCACCTGGATTATCTCGAGCGCCGCTTCTGGCGCAGTCGTTACAGCATATCCTTGCCCAGACTCAGACCCTGCGTCGGTGGTATCACGCCTAAGGTGCAGTTGACCGACAAGGGCCTAGTGCAACTCATCTGTGCCTTTCGCCTCTTCAACGAGCAGCTTGAGATCAGCCTGTCGACCCGGGAGACGCCTAGCTTGAGAGATAACCTGTTAGGGCTCGGCATCACCCAGATGAGCGCCGGTAGTCGCACCGAACCGGGTGGCTATGTCAATCCGGCGGCTCAGCTAGATCAGTTTGAGATCAGTGATGAGCGCAGCGCCGCCGAGGTTGCCAGTGTCCTTCGAAGCCGTGGCTTTACCCCTGTGTGGAAAGACTGGGAGGCTGGCTGGATAGGCGCAGGCTAACCAATTCAAGATGTTAGCCGAGCCCTCTGTAATGCTGTACTTTGCTTGGCTTTTGATTAATAATTAGCCATAACTGTGACTCATGAAAAAGGGCCATCAATTATGGAAATACCATCGAGCTTTTCATCCGGTCTGGCCGGCTTGCAGAGCGCCCAGTCTGGCCTGACTCAGGCTACTGTGGATGTTGCCAAACCCAGCCAACCACAGGTGAGTGAAGCTGGCGGCACAGAGACGACCAATCCGGTCAACGCCACAGATAAAACTGAGGCCCTGGTCTCGGCGATAGAATCGAAAAACCAAGGGGAAGCCGCGGTTGAAGTATTAGAGACCGCTAACGAGACCCTAGGTACAGTGATAGATATCAAGGTGTAGGCCGTGGCTGGCGCCATGACTACGCCCCCCTTAACGGCGATGCGCCTCGGTGCATTGCCGTCTTCTTCTGCTTCAACTTCTTCAATTTCCTCATCTTCTACAGCTTCTTTATCTTCTTCAAATAGGGCTTCAAGTTCCCAAAGTACCGCTTCAAGTTCCATAAGCACTGCTTCAACGCCAGCAGCCTCTCATCAAACGTCACATGCCAGCCTGAAGGCCAACACGGCGGTATCCTCGACGCCTTCGGGTGCAACCAGTCTACTTACCTCTGGTAACTTAAGTTCTGGCTTGTCAACACAAAGGGGGTCAAGTGCGAGCCGTCCTGTCTTCAATGGCAGTTCGTCAGGTCAAGGGGGATATAGCCTTTCCAGCGGGCCTCTCGGAGTTGGAGGCCTACTCAATCAAACGGCAAGCTCTGGTTTTAGCAGTGGCTTGAGCAAAGGCATGGGCAATGGCGGTGGGGTGGACGGCGCTTCGACACTTCCGGATGCGGCAGGTAGAGTAGCAGGCTCAGGTTTACCCCCTGGTTCGCGAGGTAGCAATGGCAAACCAAATGCGAGTACAGCAGGGGGACAAGGCGGTGTTGACGTTAGTCGCGGCAGCGCAATTGAGGGGGAAAAGCCGGTAGTCGATATCTTTGGTGGGGCCGAGGAAACCCGCGGCGAGGCATACAACCCCTTCGCGGATAAGCAAGAGGGAAAGGACGCACCAAGTGATGAGAGCCGCTCACAAGCCCCTGAACTTGCCCGCCAGGAAGCTGAGCTGAAAGAGCTGTCCAGACGTGACGCCGAGGTGAGGGCCCATGAGCAGGCTCACGCCAGCGTTGGCGGTACCTTCGCGCGTAGCCCAAGTTTTAAGTATGAACAGGGGAGCGATGGCAGACGATATGCGGTTGATGGCGAGGTGGCGATCGATATCTCCTCCGTGCCTGGGGATCCCCTGGCTACCCTGAACAAGATGAAGCAGGTCTACGCGGCGGCGATGGCCCCTGCGACCCCATCGATGGCAGATATCCGGGTGGCCAGCGAAGCCCTGCGTAAGATGAATTCGGCAAAGGCCGAGCTTGCCAAAACGCGTCAGCAAAGCGCCATCACCCCTGAGCAGATGAAGCCGCTTATCGATGCCGGTAAGAGTGAGCAGCAGCGCCAGCTGCCAGAGCCAGTGACGCCAAAGGTGAGCGGTAGTGTGGATGATCAGGGCAAGATCTCTGCGGCCAGAATCGATTCCCCCTCGCCGCTAGATGATGATAGAAGCCCTTCACAATCGATAGAGCGGATCAGTCGCCAGCTTCTGGCGGCCGATGGTCTTCTGTTTAGCGCTGAAGCCCTGTCGATGCGCTACCAAGCGGGCGAGTCTGACGCTTCTTCAACATCTTCCTCATCCTTCGCCTTCTCCCTCTAAGACAGAGTGATTCTTGAGGATCAACTGCTCCAGCAACTGTGAGGCGGGTCCTTGCTTATCGCGGTTGGGGATAACTAGGCTGAGCGGCACCTGACGATGACTCGAGCCCTTCAGCGTCAAGCGGGTGAGGCGACCTTCCTTGATGGCATCGCAGATCAGATGACTGGGGATCCAGCAAAAGCCCAGCCCCTTGGACAGGACCACCAAGGCCTCATGGAAATTTGCTACCGTCCAGCGCCGCTCCGCCTTGAGCCAACCTAGCTCGCCGCGGGCGATCTGACCCGTATCTTTGATCACTATCTGAAGCTGCTCAGCCAGGGTTTGGTCGTCCAGCGGCAACTCCATGCTCGCCAGGGGATGAGAAGGGTGACAGACCAGGTGAAAATCGACGTTACATAGGGGCTGAGCCAGATGACCCTTTGGCGGCGCGCCGCCTATGATGGCGAGATCCACGGCTTCCGACTCGACTAGCTCTGCGCTGCCGCTGATCACCGAATCTAAGATGGTGATCCGGGTGCCGCGCCCCTGAGGCTCAAACTCGGCCAGGGCGTCGATGAGATGCTCCATGGGATAGATCATCTCGCGGGAGATCAATAGGCTCGGCTCCCACCCTTTCTCCAGATTGCTGGCTAACTGCTCCAGCTCACTCACCGAGCGGGTGATGTGGCGAGAGCGCCGCAGCAGCACCTCGCCGCTCTCGGTAAGGTAAGCCTTACGTCCCCTCACTTCCAGCAGAGCGACCCCCAACTGGGTCTGCAGTTTGGCCACCGCATGGTTAAGGGAAGATTGACTCTTGTTGAGCTTCTCTGCCGCTTGGGCGTAGCCTCCACAGTCCACAACCGCCTGTAGGATGCGCCACTGCTCGAAGGTCGATTTTGCCTGACTCATGCTGCTCCTACTCTCCTAATGCTTTTCGGCTTTAGATTTTGCTTTTACGGCTTTTTCCTTTGCAGCATCAGACTTGATGCTGACCAGCTTAGGCAGATATTTCTTGGTCGCCTTAAGATTATGGAAATATGGCCCCTGATGCAGGCTCTTAGGCCAATCTAACAGCATCATGGCTAACACGTTGCGGTGCTCGCCCAGGGCGAGATCTGGGTTGCCACGGGGTGAGGGTATGGTCTGTGCCTTAGGATCGAAGGCGGCCATGATGTGCGCCTGGGTCTTCTTCACCACAGGATTGTCTGACATTCCCGCCAGATGGAAGCTGATGCCCACCTCGGCGATGATATCGTCGGTGGCATCTTTCAGGATCCTGTCTATGTTGGCCTCGAAGTAATCTAAGATCCAGGCAAATTCCGCTCTATCGACTGGATGCTGATAATACTCGCTGGCGGCAAAGATAAAGTGTGTCATGCCGTAGATCTTATTGCGAAACTGCTTCTTATCGAGTTTGGCGTCTCGACTCTGAGGATAGACGCGATTGAAGCCGTCCTTATACTCCTGCACATAATCACCCACACCTAGCTGCTTCGCCCAGTATACATAGTTCACCAGCTGCGCCGCCCAGGCCTCGATCATCGCCTTGTCGGTGAGCCCGCGTTTAAGATCGGTCGCCTTTAGCGCCTTGACCAACTTGTCGTGGCAGGGACCTTGTAGACCAAACTCGTCGATGCGGCTTGAGAACCTTAGTAGCACGTCGGTATAGAAGAGAAACTCGGGGAAGGGAGCCAGCGCCTTCTTGCGCGCCTTGGCTCTTGGGCCCTTACCCAGCACGTCGATGGCGGCCTGAGCTTCTTGCTCGATAAAACCCGGTTTATCCAGCTGACAGGCGTAGAAGGCCTGAGATTCGGTGACGGCGTATAGATCGACCAGGGCCGCATTGGCATACTTGTCATCGCCCGTCATGCGATAGAGGCGGATGCCGTAATGTCCCTGCACCCTTGGCGGCAGCTGGTAGAGGTTATCTTCCAGGTTTTGTTGGATCGCCTGTTTGACGCCCTGTGCGTCCAGTGATGCTGTCGTCTTAGCCGAGGCTGGCAGGCTAGGGAGTAGCAGGGCGGAGGTGAGTGCGAGTGCCCCAAAGATTCTAGTGTACGGGCTTAGGTTGATCATGTTGGCTCCTTTCTAGGATGGTGGCGACAGATTGCGCGCTGCCAAAAATTGCGGTGAGTTGCTCATCAAGGGGCTGTTGCTGCTCGTTGATGAGAAGGAGTTCAAAAACGCTTGTTGCCTCCAGCTGAGCGTCACTCAAGATCTGCTCCGCCAGGCGCTGATGCCATAGCGTGAGGTAATACAGCGGGCCTTGAGTCACCACACCGGTAAAACTGTAGAGGGCGTCATCAGCACCTGTCCAGGGCGCGCCAAAACTGGCACCAAACTCCTGGCTGAGATCCCGGTAGAGTCGATTCTCGAAGGTTTGATACGAAGACAAAGCCAGCTTGCTGCGAAACACCTTGAGCTGCTTGGAGAAGGCCTTAAGCTCGGCTTCGCGGCTATTGGATGGCAACTCGGGTAGCAGCTGTTGGCTCAGATATTGATTCAGCCAGAGACTGGCGATCGCCTGGCCATCGCCTAAGGTGTTGTTGAGATAGTAGCGCCCACCGGTGAGCAGGCGAGAAACCATCTCGGCCACCGCTGCGATAAGCTGTTCCTGACCGCGATAATCATTTAGCTGATCTGGTAGGGTCAGGGTCAGCTGACCAAATTGCTGCCCGACTACGGTTTGTCTCAGGGGGCTCAACTGAGCCTTATGTTCCTTATGCGCCTGCGTCTTAAGTGTTACCGCCTGCGCTTTCTCTGTTGGGGGTTGCTCTTGTTTTCCTAACGGCGGATTAGCTCGCTGCGAACCTGCTATTTGGGATTTGGGTGGGCGATCGAGAAAAACATCCCCCAGCAAACGCCCCTTATGCCAAAGCCGCAGCATATTGGTGTTAACAGTTTCAAATTCAAGGTCGAATGGAGAAAGTTCGGCCTGAATATTATCAAGTAGCTGCTCACCCGAGCGCGGTGTTACCTCGACCTTGGAAAGCACTGCAAGCTTGGAACCCAGTGTCCAGGGGGCTGGGGCTAGCTGGGTCTGGCTGTCCAGAAAACGTTTGACCTGTGCGGGGGTGGCGAGCAGCTGATGGCTCAGCGCCCAGCTCGCATAGTCGTCGGCGCCATGCTCGAGCGCTATCGTCTGCTTGGTCGCCATGATGAGGGAGATGGCCGCCTGATTTTTCTGTTTGGCCCTGACTTGGTAGGCCTGCCACACCTGACGCTTACAGCTTTCATCTTTTTGATGGATAAGGTAGCTGGCTATCGAATTATCGAAGGCCTGTTCTGGTCGGTCAGCATGCTGAGTTTCTTCATCAGTAAGGCGACACTGACTCTGACCTATGCTGAGCGACAGGTCTTTCTGCTTCAGGCCGTGGGCGACGCTGGCCTGGGCGGTATGGATCTTTGCCTTCTGCTGCTGGTCAATCTGCTCGGCAATCTGCTGCGTCAGCAGCTGACCAAACTGGCGCAGCCCTGGCGCGTCGCTTTGAGACCAGTTCTGGCTTTGGGTCTGGAGCCAAGGCTCGTGTGCCAGGCGGTCAAACTCATCGGCCAGATGCAGCTGACATTGAAGCAGCGCCTCTTTATCTTCGGCATTTAAAGGATAGTGGCGATAGAAGCGCACGCTGTCTTTGAGGTTAAACAGACCGATCAACTCGCGTTCGAGTCGCACACTGGCATCGAGCGGCGTGCCGCTCTCCTGTGCCTGAGACAGGGAAACCTGATAGTCGATACACTGCTCGCTGAGCAGTGTAATAGGAGAGGCGGCCTGGGCCACCGGGCTGAAGTTAAGCGCTAGGGAGACTGCTAAAATGCGTTTTAGCATAGGCGACGCGCTCTTCCACTGACATAGATTTGTTCTTCATCTGCTCCACATGTTTGAGCCTCGGCAGCAGGCCCTGGCCGTTGGCGATTTGAATCGCCAGACCCGGACGGGCGTTGAGCTCAAGCAGCAGAGGACCAAGCTTCTGATCCAGCACCATGTCGGTACCCAGATAACCCAGCTCACTCATCTCATAGGCCTTAGAGGCCGTATGCAGAAGCGTGTCCCAGTGGGGCACCTGGATCTCGGTGAGCTTCTTGTCGGTATCCGGATGTAGGTCGAGCGGACGGTCAAACTGCACCGCATGCAGGCCACGGCCTGTGCCGATATCCAGGCCGACACCTACGGCGCCTTGGTGCAGGTTAGCCTTACCGTCGGACGCTGCAGTGGATAGCCTGAGCATGCCCATTACAGGGAAGCCCTTGAAAACGATCAAACGAATGTCGGGCACCCCTTCGAAAGAGTAGCCGTCGAATACGGGGTCGAATTCGATGAGTCCCTCAACGATGGCCACATCTGGCTTGCCGCCCAGGGAGAAGAGGCCGCTCAAGATGTTAGAGATATGGCGGTCGATCTCGCTTGGGGTCACCTCGTGACCGTTAGGCTTGAAATAGTGGCCATTTTCCACTTTAGTGATCACCAAGATCCCTTTACCGCCCGAGCCCTGCGACGGCTTGATCACGAAACCGTCACGGTTGTTGACCATCTCGGGAATGTGCATGATCTCATGTTGCTGACAGACGGTGCCGATAAGCGCCGGCACGGCGATATCGTTCGCCAGGGCCAACTGCTTGGTGGTGAGCTTGTCATCCACTCGCTTGTAGAACTTGCGCGGGTTATAGCGACCTATGTAGTCGATGTTGCGCTTGTTCATGCCAAGTACGCCGTTTTCCTTCAGCTTTCGGGGCTTTGCAAACAGCATAGTTATTCTCCCGCTAAAGGTCTAAAGCGTCTAAGTTCCAATAACTTATAACCTGTGTATTGGCCCATCAGGAGCACAGTTGCCAGGATCACCAAGTGGATACCCAGGAAGTTAAATACCCAGTGTTGTACCCAGGTAGCGCTCATGGCCAGGTAGGCTAAGGTAGCAACAAACAGGCTGCCGCCGCCCTGAACCATTACCTCTTTGGCGCCTTCCTCTTCCCAGAGAATCGACATACGCTCGATGGTCCATGCCAGGATGATCATCGGGAAGAAGGTGATGGTGAGCCCCTCGCTCAAACCGAACTTATAAGAGAGCAGGGTAAACAGGCCTATGATGCCGATCACCACAATGATCACCGCGGAGATCCGTGAGATCAGCAAGAGGTTGAGATCCGACAGATAGGAGCGGATCATCAGGCCGAAGGCGACGATCAGCAGGAAGCCGACAAGGCCGGTCAGCAGTGTGGTTTGAATAAAGGCCAGGGCGATCAGCACGGGCATGAAGGTACCCGAGGTCTTGATACCGATAATCACCCTCAGGAACACCACCATAAGCACGCCGATAGGGATCAGCAATATACCCTTAAACAGGCTCTGCTCTTCCAGCGGCAGCTGATAGAGGGAGAAGTCCAAGGCATTCTTATTCTTCAGCATGTCGATAGAGGTGGCGAGCGCCGAGCGGGTGTCTTGCAACATGGAGAAGTTAACCTGAGAGTTAACGCCGCCTACTACGTCCAGAGTCGACTTGGCGGTTCTGTCCCAGATAAGCAGGTTGTCAGGGCGTCCTTGGGTACCATCGTTGGGATTGAAGATGATCCACTGACCCTGATGATAGACCTCAACATAGTTGGTCAGCTGCTGACGACGACGTTGATCTTCTAAAAACAGACCGCTGACTTTCTTCGCCGGGATCCCCTTGCTGTTGAGCATGTGGATAAACAGCTCGGCGCGGGAGTTACTGGTCAGCAGTAGCTCAAGGTTCTGGCTACGCTCTGTAGCATTGAAGCTCTTGTTAAGCTGCTGAGCAAACGACAGGTTAGTGGCGCTGCGCGACCAGATCTCGCTCATCACTTGCTCGGCGGCGGCCTTCTCTGTGGCGGGCCAGTTGTAGGCCTGCGGCGCGTCGGGTTCTTTGTCTGCCGGGATCTCATTCTTGCCGGTCGGTACCAGGGTGACCTTATAGTAGAGATCTTGCTGACCGATCGCCTCGCGGGTCGACCAGGTGACCTGACGGCCTGTGTCATCCTCTGTGGCTGACAAGCCGTAGCCTGGAGAGGTCGCGTTTTCCGCTAAGATCTCAAAGGCAGGATCCTTGGGCAGCGAGAAGGTCACCTCGGCAGGCTCGCCTGTGCCCTGGAAGCTCACCTTGGCATCCACGGCCCAGCTCTGTACCTGCTCGCCTGGGAGGAAGGGGACATTGTGTTCTATGCCGCGATAGACGCTGGCGGCAATGCCTGCGATAAACAGCAGGGCCACTAAGATATAAAAAGGTTTTTTAGAGTGCATCGAATTTACATCCTATTATTTGGCTGTTTTTGATGGATTGTTCTTACCGTGCACAAAAGTCTGTCCTACATCGACGACGGCAATGTCTTGCATAAACTTACGTCCCAGCAGCAGCTGATAGTCGAGGTGACTACGATCGACCAGGTTGAGATCGGTTTCCGCCTTGTAATTGCCAATCTGTAGATGGGCATGGATCACCGGGCGTCTGTCATTCTTATCATCGGCATCTTGCTTGATGCGAACGAAGCGCTCGACCTTAGACTCGAAGGTCTGTGATGGTTTATCGGCGCCTTGAGTGAAGACATCGAAGCGCACCCACTGCTTGCCATTACGCTCGAACAGTATGATGTTGTGGGCATCCAGTGATGAAGATTCGGCGCCGGTGTCGATACGGGTCTCGAAGCCTGCCTTGATCTCATCGACATAGACGTGTTCAACCGCGCCCAGGATAAACTTGTCACCGATTGGGGATGGGTCGCACTGCATAGGGACCTGCACCACCTGCTTCTCGGGTTGGGATTTGACGGCCGCCACCTGCTTGGACAGCTGCTCCAGCTGGGCAGACAGGGAAGTCAGCGCCGCCTGCTGCTCGCTTTGGCTGGTGCTTATCAGGGTGACTAGCTCGCTCTTCTGCTCGCTCAGGCTGGCATTAAAGGTGTCGACATCGACAGGCGCGGGCTGCTTAGGATCTTGGGTGGCTGCGCAGCCTACCAGGCTGGTTACCAGGGCGAGAGTGGTCATCTGTTTTAACATAGTGCTTCCCGTTTACTATTTTTGTTTAAACCAAATCTTTGTTGGGTTGATTCTTAACGGCGATAAAAGTGGCGCGTTTGGGCGCCGGATACCCCTCAACCGTCAGGCTGACATCGTTAGGATCCAGGTAGTCCACCAAGGACTCATTAGGCATCCATTCTGTGCTGCGCTGTTCTGCAAGTGAAGTCACATCGATATCGACGCAGCGTACATCGACAAAATCCGCCTTCTTTAGCCAGGCTTCCAGCGCCTTGGCCGACGGCAGGAACCAGACGTTGTTCATCTTGCCGTAGCGCTCCCCTGGGACCAGTACGGTATTTTCATCGCCATCGACCACTAAGGTCTCGAGCACGAGTTCACCGCCGGTTCTCAGTTGATCCCTCAGTTGCAGCAGGTGATCTATGGGGGAGCGTCTGTGATAGAGCACGCCCATGGAGAAGACGGTGTCGAAGGCATCCAACGGCGGCAGCTGCTCTATGCCCAGAGGCAGCAGGTGCACTGGGTGATCATTGCCCGCTAGGCGTTTTACCGCCTCAAATTGACACAGAAACAGCGGCGAGGGGTCGATACCCACGACGCGTTTAGCGCCGTCACCCAGCATACGCCACATGTGATAGCCGCTGCCACAGCCGACATCGAGTACGGTGCGATTCTTCAGTGGTGAGATATGGGGCTGAACTCGCTCCCACTTCCAATCTGAGCGCCACTCGGTGTCGATATGGATGCCATGCAGATCGAAGGGGCCCTTGCGCCAGGGGCAGAAGAGTTTAAGCAGGTTCTTGAGTTTTTCCTGCTGTCCCTTGCTGAGCTGATCGCCGCTGCCCACCTCTACCCTAGTGGTGAAATCGATTCTGTCCGGCGCAGGATAGTGCAACTTATTGAGCACCTTCTCCCACTTGGGTAGGTTGCCATGCTTATGTTCACGTTGCCACTGGCCGAGGATGGCCGGCAGCTCTTCTAACCAATGTTGAAGATTGGAGTCGGCAATTTGTTGATAAAAGGAGCTGAAGCTGATCACTTGATGGCCACCATAGATGCGAAATTAAAACATTGGAACCAGACGCTGAAATGGCTAAAGCCCTGGGCTTTAAGCCTTTGCTGATGCTGGGGCAGGGTGTCTGGCTTCATTACATGCTCGAGCGAGCTGCGCTTTTGGCTGATCTCAAGCTCGCTATAGCCGTTGGCGCGCTTAAAGTCGAGGTGTAGCTCGTCCAGAAGATGCTGCACCGGCTCGTCTTCGAACACTAATTTCTCTGACAGCACCAGAATGCCGCCGGGTTTGAGTCCCTGATAGATCTTGGCGATCAGCGTCTGTCTGTCTTCCGGGGCCAAAAACTGCATGGTGAAGTTTAAGATCACCATGGAGGCATCTTGGATCTCGATATCGCGTATATCGGCGCAGATAAGGTCGACCGGGGTTTCGCTGACATAGGCGCTGAGGTTCTGTTTACAGCGCTCGATCATAGATTCGCTGTTGTCGACGGCGATGATCTCACATCCGCGACCTTCGATGCGGCGACGTACGCTAAGGGTGGCCGCACCCAAAGAGCAGCCCAAATCATATATCTTGCTATTAGGTGTGACACATTTGTCGGCGAAATCGCCTAAGGTGTTGATGATCTGTCCATAGCCGGGAACAGAACGGCGGATCATATCGCTAAAGACGCCTGCGACTCTATCGTCGAATTGAAAGTCACTGATATGTTCACAGGCCTGCGCGTAAATAGTATCTTGAGTTGAGTTCATCAGAGTTTTTTGAGTAAATTCAATATTTCATTCTAGCTAATGATAACAGTTCGCAGCAAGTCTGGTACTGGTAATTAGGAATAAAATTCTGTCTAATATCCTAATAACAACATATATTTTACAGCGCGGTGACTTTGCGCTCGACGCAGGGATGCTAAGGTTATTTTTTGTAGCCAGCTTGTAATATAAGCTGCCTTTTATAAGCCCTTTTTATAAGGGACTGTTTTTAGAACAAGTGATAGCTTGGCTTGATATAAAAATGATAATAGAAACTGGGACCTACCTTTGACATCACTACACTGTTTTGCTTCGGCCTATGTTGCCTGGCGACGTCTCCTGTCGGCATGCATAGTCTTTGCGCCCCTTATGATAGCCCGTTTTGTTATGGGAACTGCCGCGTTGACGCTGAGTTTAATGCTTAGTTTTCAGGTGTCTGCAGAAGAGCAGCAAGCCCCGCTAGTCTTGGTAATGGGGGAGGACAGCTACCCTTATCAGTTCGTCGATGAGAATGGCGATGTCAAGGGGGTCTTGGTGGATCTCTGGCGTGAGTGGTCGTCTCAGACTCAGGTGCCCGTTGTATTTGTCGCCCGTCATTGGCAGGACTCCTTGAAACAGCTGGCGCAGGGGGATGCCGATATCCATATTGGCCTTGGGATCACCAAGGAGCGGGATAAAGATTTCGATTTCGCGGCGCCCATCGCCTATGTCAGTACCTATCTCTATGTGCGCAACACGCTAAAGGGTAAGAAGAGTTTTAGCGATCTTCAGCCCTATCGCATCGGCATAGTGACCGGCTCATCCCATGAGTCCATTCTCAATCAGCAAGTTAACGGATTAAGTTACCGCTACTACAATAGCCGCGCCGAACTGCTCCGCGGTGTGGTGGCAGGCGAAGTGGATGTCTTTGCCGGCATGGAAGGCTACTTAAAGGATAACGCCGTTAGCCGCGCCGTTCTGGAAGAGTTTCCCCTAGATAATCGTTTGCTTATCAAGAAGACGGCGCTGGTGCCCGCCGTCAGCAAGGGACGGCTGGACCTTATCACAGAGATCAACCGCGGGTTCGACCGCTTGAGTCAAACCAGCCGCGCCGAGATAGACAAGCGTTGGCTAGGTTTTAGCCATGACGCCAACACCTTAGTGATTGCCACCACGACAGGTATCCAACCCTTTGTCGATACCGGCGGCGATGGCGAGCCACACGGCCTCTATATCGACATCTGGAAGCTCTGGTCTAAGAAGACGGGGATAGAGGTGGAGTTTCGCCCGGCCGCTATGGAAGATGGCCTGGATGAACTCAAGTTTCACCGCGCCGATATCCATGTGGGCTATCCCGAAAGCGATACCATGAAGACCAATCTCACCCGTGCCTGGCGCACCTATCAGGTGAAGAGTCGTCTGTTCAGTTATGGTAAGGCCATCAATAGTCTGGATGAGCTAAAGGGTAAGCGTGTCGGCGCCGTTCCCACCGCGCCTTATCTGGATAAACTCAAGCAGGCGTTGCCAAACTCCGAGCTCAAGCTCTATACCGATGTGACCCAGATGATCCAGGCCGCCCAGCAGGGGCATATCGCCGCCTTCGTGGCGGCATCGGCTTGGACCCAGCACTATCTGCTGCGGGCTGAATCCTGGTCTGACTTTCACCAGTATCGCAAGCTGGCCTTCACCACAGACATCTACGCCTTGACCCGCAATGAGGACAAGGGACTGGCTCAGCGTATTGCGGCGGGCTTTCGCCTGATCAGCAATGCCGAGCTCGCCGCGATAGAGAATAAATGGATCTTGGATAGAGACGACAGGAGCGTGCAGTCTTTGCTTAATCCGCTCGCTATCACTGAGGAGCAGCGCCGTTATCTAGACAGCCTGGGCACGCTTAAAGTGGGCTACCTTGCCGCCTGGGCGCCCATGGAGTATCAGGGGCCGTCCGGTGAGTTTATGGGGATCAACAGCGAGATCAGCCACTGGGTCGCCGAGCAGCTGGGCTTAACCATAGAGGGTGTACCGTTCGATCGCTGGAGCAGCCTGCTAGAAGCACTTAAACAAGGCGAAATCGATATCGTCGGCAGCGTCGCTCACACGCCAGAGCGGGAACGGGAGATGCTCTTTACCACCCCCTATTGGCCATCGCCCTGGGGCCTGGTGACTAACCTCAGTCAGGTGACTGTGTTTAACCTGAGTCAGATGAGTGGTAAGCGTCTGGCGATTGTCGAGGGGTATCATCTCATCGCCAATCTGATGAACAAGGCGCTCGGA
Source organism: Shewanella loihica PV-4 (assembly GCF_000016065.1). Lineage (NCBI taxonomy): Bacteria > Pseudomonadati > Pseudomonadota > Gammaproteobacteria > Alteromonadales > Shewanellaceae > Shewanella > Shewanella loihica. The sequence continues at coordinate 2,405,471 of NC_009092.1, read as the reverse complement.
ATCGAGCTGGTGATCGTGCCCAACAGCCGCGCCGGCGTCGATGCGGTGGCCCAGGGCAAGGCCGATGCCTTCATCGAGAAGGTGATCAACATGGCTATGGTGCTTAAGGAGTCAGACTACAAGGCACTTAAGATGTCTGTGCTGGCGGACTTTTCCCAGCAGCAGAGCCATTTCGCCCTGAGCCCTAAGTTTGCTGCGCTGGTGCCCCTGTGGGATCAGGCCATCGCCCAGATCACCCCAGAGCGGCAAGAGGAGATTTATCAGCACTGGGTAAAAGAGGAACCTAGCAGTTGGAAGACTTGGGTCAACTATCAGAGCGCCTTCTATCTTCTGGCGCTACTCAGCTTTGTGGTGTTTGTCTATCTTATTTGGCGCGCTCAGCGTAGCCGCCTGGCGGCGGCCAAGGAGCTTGCCCATGAGCTGACGCGGGCAGGGCAGTTCGATGCACTCACCGGTTTGCCGAATCGCAGCCTGCTCGATGACAGATTGCAGCAGTCTGTGCTCATACATCGCCGCGAGATGCAGCCCTTTGCCGTACTCTTTATCAGCTTCGATAACATGCGTGAGATCAACCAGACCTATGGCCATCAGGTGGGCGACAGGGTATTGGCCAAGGGCGCGCAGCGCCTCAAGTCTGCGGTGCGTAAGTCTGATACCCTGGCGCGTTTCGGCGGCAACGAATTTGTGATGGTGCTTAATCGCAGCAAAGATCTCGATACCGTGTGCCAGGTGGCCGATGGCATAGTCGGTGGCTTTAGCGCCCCCTTTGCGATCAACGGCCTGGATGTGGCACTATCGGTCAGCATAGGGGTGGCCATGTTCCCAAGCGATGGCGATACTGTGGTGGAGCTACTCAAGACCGCCGACAAGCTGATGTCGCGGGCGGTGAAACAGGGCGGGCGCTGTTACCAGAGTGCCTGATCTGTGACCCCAGTTCAGGATTTGATGGATATTTATCCAACCCAAAGGTTTACTTCATTTTAAGCGGATGAAGTTGTTTTGAAATCGGCAATATTTCACTATAATGCCGCTTTTGTCATGTATTGAATATCCTCAAGCACGGCCTTGACGGATGAAAGGAAAGTGTTAGATGCGCAGTCATTATTGTGGAGACGTTAATCGGTCTCATGTTGGGGAAGAAGTTACTCTCGTAGGTTGGGTAAACCGCAGTCGCGATCTCGGCGGCGTGGTTTTTCTGGATTTGCGCGACCGTGAAGGCGTGATTCAGGTAGTATATGATCCTGATCTGCCAGAGGTATTCGATGTCGCCAGCACACTGCGCAGCGAGTTCTGTGTTCAGGTTAAAGGCCTGGTACGCGCGCGTCCCGACAGCCAGATCAACGATCAGATGCGCACAGGTGAGATTGAGGTGCTGGGTAAGGCCCTGACCATTCTCAACAGCGCACCGGCACTGCCGATCAACATGGACAAAAATCAACACAACACCGAAGAGCAGCGTCTTAAGTATCGCTACCTGGATCTGCGTCGCCCAGAGATGGCCGAGCGCATCATCTTCCGCTCTAAGGTGACCAGCGCCGTGCGTCGTTTCCTCGACGGTAACGGCTTCCTCGATATCGAGACCCCAATTCTGACCAAGGCAACCCCAGAAGGTGCCAGGGACTATCTGGTGCCTAGCCGTACCTACAAGGGCCAGTTCTTCGCGCTGCCACAATCACCACAGCTGTTTAAACAGCTGCTGATGATGTCTGGCTTCGACCGTTACTACCAGATCGTGAAATGTTTCCGCGACGAAGACTTACGCGCCGACCGTCAGCCTGAATTTACCCAGATCGATATCGAAACCTCTTTCATGACCTCAGCGCAGGTGATGGACAAGACTGAAGAGATGGTACGCGGCCTGTTTAAAGAGCTGCTGAACGTCGACCTGGGCGAGTTCCCTAAGATGACTTTCGCCGAAGCGATGCGCCGTTACGGCTCAGACAAACCAGATCTGCGTAACCCGCTGGAGCTGGTCGATGTAGCCGACCTGGTTAAAGATGTCGACTTCAAGGTGTTCCAGGAGCCAGCCAACGACAGTGAAGGCCGTGTTGCCGTGCTGTGTGTGCCGGGCGGCGCTAGCCTGTCACGTAAGCAGCTCGATGAGTATGGCAAGTATGTCAACATCTATGGCGCCAAAGGCTTGGCGTGGATGAAGGTCAACGAGCTGGAGAACGGCCTGGAAGGCATTCAGTCACCAGTGCTTAAGTTCTTAAGCGAAGAGGTGGTTAAGGGGATCCTGGAGCGCACAGGTGCGGCCAACGGTGACCTAATCCTGTTCGGTGCCGACAAGGCGAACATAGTAGCCGAAGCCATGGGCGCGCTGCGTCTCAAGGTAGGTGAAGATTTCGATCTGCTTCAAGGCGACTGGAAACCGCTATGGGTGGTTGACTTCCCAATGTTCGAGCGCACCTCTGACGGTGGCCTGCATGCCATGCACCACCCGTTCACTGCGCCGAGTGGTATCACGCCAGCCGAGCTGGAAGCGGATCCAACGGCGGCCATCTCTGACGCCTATGACATGGTACTTAACGGTTGTGAACTGGGCGGTGGCTCGGTACGTATCTACGACGCCGAGATGCAGTCGGCCGTGTTCAGAATCCTGGGGATTAACGATGAGGAAGCCCAAGAGAAGTTTGGCTTCCTGCTAGAGGCCCTCAAGTATGGTACGCCGCCACACGCAGGTTTGGCATTCGGCCTCGACCGTATGGTGATGCTGATGACAGGTGCCAGCTCGATTCGCGACGTGATGGCTTTCCCTAAGACCACCACGGCAGCCTGTCCGCTCACCAACGCCCCTGGCTTTGCTAACCCGGTACAGCTCGAGGAGCTTGGGGTGAGTGTAGTGGAAGCGAAAAAAGAGCAGGAATAGATCAAGATTGAACCAATAAGCCGAGCATCTTGCTCGGCTTTTTCGAGGCAAACTCGAATAAGGAGTCCCTATGGCCGGTCACAGTAAATGGGCCAACATCAAGCACCGCAAGGCGGCACAAGACGCCAAACGCGGTAAACTCTTCACCAAATTCATTCGCGAACTCACGGTAGCGGCCAGAGAAGGCGGCTCGGATCCCGATTCAAACCCGAGACTCAGGGCGGCAATCGATAAGGCGCTGTCAAATAACATGACCCGCGACACGGTCGAGCGCGCCATCAAGCGCGGCGCCGGTGAGCTAGACGGTCAGGTGCTAGAAACCATCATGTATGAAGGTTATGGTCCGGGCGGCACCGCCGTGATGGTCGAGACCATGACAGACAACCGTAACCGTACCGTTTCAGGCGTGCGTAACGCCTTTAGCAAGTCGGGCGGTAACCTAGGCACAGATGGCTCTGTAGCTTATCTGTTCGAGAAGCGTGGCGTGATCTCTTACGCCGAAGGCAGCGATGAAGACACCATCATGGATGCGGCGCTCGACGCCGGCGCCGAAGATGTGGTGACCAATGATGATACCTCTATCGATGTCTACACCACGCCTGAGGCCTTTGGTACGGTTAAGGATGCACTGGATGCCGCCGGTCTCGACGCGGTTAACGCCGAGGTGACCATGGTGCCATCGACTAAGGCTGAGCTGGATGCCGAGACGGCGCCTAAATTCCTGCGTCTCATCGATAACCTTGAAGATCACGACGATGTACAAGAGGTCTATCATAATGCCGAGATCTCCGATGAGATCTTAGCCAGCCTCGAATAGGCAGACTATGCCGATAATCTTGGGGGTGGATCCCGGCTCGCGGATCACAGGCTATGGGGTGATCCAGTGCCAGGGCAGGCAGCAGATCTACCTGGGCAGCGGCTGTATTCGTACCCAATCCGATGATCTGCCTTCCCGGCTCAAGGTGATTTTCGACGGGATAAGCGAGATCATTCGCCAATACCAGCCGGACGAATTTGCCATCGAGCGGGTGTTTCTGGCGAAGAATGCCGATTCGGCGTTAAAGCTCGGTCAGGCGCGGGGGGCGGCCATCGTCGCCGCCACCAATGCTCAATTGCCGGTGGCCGAATATTCGGCGACCCAGATCAAGAATGCCGTAGTCGGCACGGGACGGGCGCAGAAGAGTCAGGTACAGCACATGGTGCAACAGATCCTCAAGTTGCCGGCGGCGCCACAGGCCGATGCAGCCGATGCGTTAGGCGTTGCCCTGTGCCATTTCCACACATATCAGAGTCTTATCGCCATGGGCGGTAAGGCTAGCGTGAGAACTTACGGAAGATATAGATGATAGGTCGTTTACGGGGATTACTCGTCGAGAAGCAGGCGCCCGAGGTGCTGATTGAAACTGGCGGTGTCGGCTATGAGGTGCAGATGCCGCTCACCAGTTTTTACGAATTGCCAGAATTAAACCAAGAGGCGGTGATCTACACCCACTTCGTGGTGCGTGAAGATGCCCAGCTGCTGTACGGTTTCATCACCAAGCAGGAGAGGGCGCTGTTCAGGCTGCTGATCAAGACCAATGGCGTCGGTCCTAAGCTGGCACTGACCATACTCTCTGGCATGACGGCGGGCGAATTTGTGAAATGCGTCGAGCATGACGATATCGCAACCCTGGTTAAGCTGCCGGGTGTCGGCAAGAAGACTGCGGAGCGTCTGTTGGTTGAGATGCGCGACAAGCTTAAGAGCCTGATGGAAGCGTCCCATGGCAACGAGCGCGAGTTTGTGTTGCAGTCTAACTATACTCCTGCGCCTGTGGTTAACACTGCCGAAGAAGATGCCATCTCGGCGCTTTTGGCGTTAGGATATAAGCCGGCACAGGCCAGTAAGGCGGTGTCCAGTGTCTTCGAAGAGGGCATGGATTCAGAAACCTTGATCAAGGCATCGCTGAAATCGATGCTCTAGCGCTCAGAGTGAGAAATAGATGATTGAAGCCGATAGGTTAGTTCACGCCCAGCCCCAAGGCACAGAGGAGCGGGACGAGCAGATAGATAGGGCGATGCGTCCTAAGCTGCTGGATGAGTACACGGGCCAGGACGATACCAGAGCCCAGCTCAAGGTGTTTATCGAGGCGGCGCAGAAGCGCGGCGAGGCCCTTGATCATATGTTGATCTACGGACCTCCAGGCCTGGGTAAGACCACGCTCGCCATGATCGTCGCCAACGAGATGGGGGTTAACATCAAGTCCACCTCGGGCCCTGTGCTGGAGAAGGCGGGTGATCTCGCGGCCCTGCTTACCAATCTCGAGGCCGGTGACGTGCTCTTCATCGACGAGATCCACAGACTTAGCCCTGTGGTGGAGGAGATCCTCTACCCGGCGATGGAAGACTATCAGCTGGATATCATGATAGGCGAGGGCCCGGCGGCGCGCTCCATTAAGCTTGAGCTGCCTCCCTTTACCCTGATTGGTGCAACTACTCGCGCCGGCGCACTGACATCGCCGCTGCGTGCCCGTTTTGGCATCCCCCTGCGTCTCGAGTTCTATAACGTCAAAGATCTTAGCAGTATTGTCACGCGCTCGGCCAAGGTGCTTGAGCTGCCGATCGA